>NC_020126.1:6328500-6635000 GCF_000331735.1 Myxococcus stipitatus DSM 14675
GGAATGTCCTCGTGCTGATACTCGCTGCCGCCAATCCAGTAGTACTTCCGGCCGCGCGGGTCCTCCTTCTCCACCACGCTGTAGCCGTACGAGTGGCGGCCCAGGCGGGTGACGCTGTAGCCGTCCGGCTCCACGCCGCCGGGGATGTTCACGTTGAGCAACATCCTCGGGGGCAGCGGGCGCTCCAGCGCCGTCGTCACGATGGAGCGGGCAAACCGGGCGGCGGGCGCGAAATCGAACGTCCCCCGCGCCACGAGGCTGAAGGCGATGGCGGGAATCCCCAGCAGGGCCCCCTCCATCGCCGCCGCCACCGTACCTGAGTAGGTGACGTCCTCCGCCAGATTCGAACCGTGGTTGATGCCGGACACCATGAGCGTGGGCCGAGCATCCTTCAGGAGATGGACGATGGCCAGATAAGCGCAGTCGGTGGGTGTCCCATCCACGGCGAACCACCGCTCCCGGACCTCCTTGATGCGCAGGGGCCGGTGCAGGGAGATGGCGTGGGACGCGGCGCTCTGCTCGCGGTCCGGCGCCACCACCCAGACCTCTCCCAGGGGACTCACCGCCTCCACCAGTGCCTGAAGTCCTTCGGAGAAATAGCCGTCGTCGTTGGACACGAGGATGCGCGGTTTCGGCATAGCCGCGCGGTTGTAGAAGAGGCCCTGGGAGTGGGCAAGCACGCTCACGGGCGGCGCTGCTACAGTGTCCACCCGCCGAATGCCGCCCCCCCGCCGACGCAACGCCCCTCAGGGGCCCGACCCCCTCCTCGCCCAGCGACGCCGAGGCGCCCTGCTGGGACTCGCGGTGGGTAACGCGCTCTCGGTGCCCACCGCGCACCGTCCGTTGCTGTCCGCGCCCTTCCCCACGATGGCGGATGGCCCCTACTCGCGCATGACGGGCGGCGGGCCTCGTGAGCTGCGCAAGGGACAGGTGACGGAGGAGGTGCAGCTCGCCTGCTGCCTGGGCCACAGTCTGCGAGACCTCAAGCGCTACGACGCCGCGGACGTCCTGCGCCGCTACCGCGCCTGGCAGCCCCACGCCTTCGAGGTCAGCGAGGCCCTGAAGGAAGTCCTCGACGAGTGCAACTCCGGCCTGCCTCCGCTGGGCGCGGCCCGGCGCGTCTGGCTGCGAGGACACCGGAAGACGGCGGGCGCGGGCAGCCTGGCGCGCATCGCCCCGCTGGGCGTGTATCTGTCGAACGACGCCAAGGCGCGCACGACCGCCACGCTGGAGGACTCCGCGCTCACGCACTTCGACCCGCGCAGCCAGCTCGCGTGCGCCGCCTTCACCGCCGCGCTCGCCAAGGCGGTGACGAGCGGCGCCGACCTCAAGCCCGACGACCTCCTCACCGCCGCCGAGTCAGGCCTGCTGGTCGCCGGCGCGGCGCTCGGACGCTCCGCGCCCGACTACGTGCAGGAGGTCTCCACCGCCTCCGCGCTGCTGCGCGAGGACCTGGCCCGCGCGCGCGACGACGACCCTCGCCTCTACGGACCAGAGCTGCACCTGCACCGCACCCAGCACGCCCTCCACGTCGCCTTCCGGCTGGCCTTCTGGGAGCTGCTCCACGCCCCCACGGCGGAGGCGGCCCTCATCGACGTCGTCCACCGGGGCGGCGACACGGAGGTCCACGCCGCGGTGACGGGCGCGCTGGTGGGGGCCTTCCACGGCGAGGAGGCCCTTCCCGCGGAGTGGCGCAAGCACGTGCTGGAGGCCCTGGCCACGACGAAGGGGCCCCTCTGGGACGTCTACCACCCGCGCCACCTCTTGAGCCTCGTCGCCACCTGAGCGGCGAGCGCGGGATAGACGAAGCCCGCGGGGGTCCGTCCTCACTGGGGACGCCCACCGCGGGCCTGGTTCCACGAGGCGCGGCCCTGGGGCCACGCCTTTTCTTCAGCCCAGCAGGTCGATGACGACCACGCCTCGCTGGGGCTTCTCGTCCTCGGTCTCCGTCCGACGACGCGGGCGGTCCTCGGGCATGGGCAGCGGCAGCTCCACCACGGGCCTCTCTCGCTCCTCCCGGCGGCGCTCCCGGCGCTTGATTTCTTCGATGATGAAGGCGTCGAGCATGGGTTTTCCGTCTCCCCTCAGCCTACGTACCCCGATGTACGCCCGCCGTCCCGCCCATAAAGCACTTCAACAACTCTTGGATGCAAATTAAGAACCCTGGTTCCGCACTGGGTACGCTGCCGTCATCTCGCACGGCTGCTCGTCCGCCATCCGACATCCGAGCCAGGGGAACCGTGGCGTAGATGTCATGGAGAGCCGAAACTTCCGGTCGGGATGGTGTTGATTCTAATGCCCTCGCGACGGCCCGCAAGCAGACCCGTTCCCTGGAAGACTCCGGGGTTGGGGGAGGCAGGGCCCCTGACACAAGCCCTCGCCCGCCTGGTTCCTCCAGGCGGACGGGGTCGATTCCGGGCGTGAGGTCCGAACAGACCCTGAAACGATTGTTTCAGGGGGCCTCGGCGCGGCGCTTGAACGACTCGAGCATCTTCGGCAGCGACGTTTCGACCAACGCGTTGACGATGGTCTTCGGCACGAGCAGGCCCAGGGCCATCTCCACGTTGTAGGTGGCGCGCGTCTTCCCCTCGCCCTCGGGCTCCAGCACCCAGCTGCCCTTGTTGTCCTTCATCACCTCACCCTCGATGAAGGACCAGGCCATGCGGGTGGGCCGCTCCTCCACCACGCGGATGGAGTAGCGCACCGTCTTCATCACCTCCACGGTGTAGTGGACGTCGACGGTGTTGCCCTTGCGGTTGGCGGTGCGGATGGCCTTCACCTCGGAGAGGAACTCCGGGTAGCGGTCATACTGGGTGATGACGTCGAACACCTTCTCGATGGGGGCGTTGATGACGATGGTCCGCGTGGCGCCAGGCATGGTGTCGGTCTCCGAGTGGGTCGGTGGAACGGCCTAGATGGCAGCGTACCCCGGCTTCTTGTCGAACTTGTGCAGCGACTGGATGAAGCGCACGGTGCTCGTCTTGCTGCGCATGACCACCGAGTGCGTCTCGCAGCCGCCGCCGAAGAAGCGCACGCCCTTGAGGAAGTCGCCGCTCGTCACGCCCGTGGCGGCGAACATCACCTCGCCCTGGGCCAGCTCCTCCGCCGTGTAGATCTTGGACATGTCGGTGATGCCCATCTTCTTGGCGCGGTCGATTTCGCCCTGGTTGCGGGGCACCAGCCGGCCCTGCATGTCGCCGCCCGTCGCGCGGATGGCCGCGGCGGAGATGACGCCCTCGGGCGCGCCGCCAATGCCCATCAGCACGTCCACGCCCGTGCCCTCGAAACACGTGGCGATGGCGCCGGCCACGTCACCGTCCTCGATGAGGCGGATGCGGGCGCCCGCGGAGCGGACCTCCTTGATGAGGTCCTGGTGCCGCTCACGGTCCAGCACCACCACGGTGAGGTCCTCCACGTAGACCTTCATCTTCTCCGCGACGGCCCGCAGGTTCTCCGTGGGCGTCTTGCGCAGGTCGATGGCGCCTCGGGCGCGCGGGCCCACCGCCAGCTTCTCCATGTACGTGTCCGGCGCGTTGAGCAGCCCGCCGCGGCTGGACATGGCCACCACGGAGATGGAGCCCGGACGGCCGTAGGCGCACAGGTTGGTGCCCTCCAGCGGGTCCAGGGCGATGTCCACGCCCGGGTCACCCTCTCCACGGCGGCCCACCTTCTCGCCGATGTAGAGCATGGGCGCCTCGTCGCGCTCGCCCTCGCCGATGACGACGGTGCCGTCGATGTTGAGCGAGTCGAACGCGCGGCGCATGGCGTCCACCGCGGCCTGGTCCGACTCGTTCTTGTTGCCGCGGCCCATCAGTCGGGCGGAAGCGATGGCCGCCATCTCGGTGACGCGCACGACCTCCATTGCCAGGTTGCGATCCATCTTCTGTGCTCCTTCAAGGTGTTGCGTTCGGATGTTCCAGCAGCCGGGCCACGGACTCCGGCAACCGAGTGGGCTTGCCATCGCGGCCCACGCACGCGTGCAGGGTACGACCGGTGCACAGCAACGTGCGCGGCTCGCCCTCGCGGAAAAGCTCGTAGGTGAACACGACCGAGGCCCGGCGCAACTCGCTCACTGTCGCGCGGATGACCAGGACGTCGTCGTAGCGGGCCGGGGACTTGTAGGCACAGCTCGCCTCCGCCACCGGCAGCATCAACCCGGAGCTCTCCATCTCCCGGTAGCTGCCGCCGTGCGCGCGGAAGTACTCGCTGCGCGCGAACTCGAAGTAGCGAAAGTAGTTCGCGTAGTAGACGACACCCATCTGATCCGTGTCGCCGTAGATGACGCGAAGGCGGGCCTCGACCATGAGGGCGCGGACCGTAGCAGGGGCTGACCGCCTGCGTCCAAGTCGCGAAGACACTCGGAGGTTGCATCCGCCCCACCGGGCAGTGCAGCTTCTTGAACGTATGATTCGAGCCCTCGCCCTGATGGCCGCGCTGGCCACCCTCCCCGCGGCCGCGCGTCCGCCCCGACTCACCCTGCTCATCACCGTGGACGCGCTCGGCAGCGACGTCCTCCTGCGCAACCGCCCGCGGCTTCAGGGCGCGCTGGGGCGGCTGCTCGACACGGGGGCTTATTACCCCTACGCGAGGTACGCCTACGCGAAGTGCCGCACTGCGCCCGGCCACACCACGCTGGCCACGGGCGCCAATCCCTGGCGGCACGGCATCGTCGACAACCGGTGGGTGGATGCCGCCACCGGCAAGCTCGTCTACGCGTACGTCGACCCGACCCACCCCGTGCTGGAGGCGACGCAGAAGCCCGGGGGCGACTCGGGTCCCGCCAACCTCATGGCGGAGACGCTCGCGGACCGCCTGCGGCTCGCCACGCAGGAGCGGGGCAAGACGGTGTCCATGTCCTTCAAGTCCCGCTCGGCCATCGCCATGGCGGGCCGCCTGGGTCAGGCGTGGTGGTTCGACGCGAGCGTGGGGAAGTTCGTCACGGGCACCTGGTACACGAAGGAGTTCCCCGCGTGGATGAAGCAGTTCAACGAGCGTAAAGTCGCCGACGCGTCCTTCGGCAAGAAGTGGGAGCTGATGCGGCCTCGCGAGGAGTACGTCGGCGAGGATGACCGGAGCTACGAGGCGGACTCGTATGGGCTCGGCCGCACCTTCCCGCATCCGCTGACGGGCGGACTCACCGCGCCGGGGACGGACTTCTACAAGGCATACGCCGTCTCGCCGGACTCCCACACCCTGCTCGTGGAGGCGGCCAAGGCGGCCATCGCGGGCGAGGGCCTGGGACAGGACGCCGTGCCCGACCTGCTCGCGGTGAGCTTCAGCGGCACGGACGAGGTGTTTCACGAGTACGGCCCCTACTCGTGGGAGATGCAGGACACGATGCTGCGCTTGGACCAGGCCCTGGGCGCCCTCTTCACCGCCGCCGAGCGCGCCGCGGGAGGCCGCGCCAACCTGACCATCGTGCTGGTGGCGGACCATGGCGGCGCCACGCCCCCTGAGCAGTGGGCCGAGGCGGGCCTGCCCGCGCAGCGCATCCAGCCCAAGACCGTCCTCCAAGACGTCTCCGCGATGGTGAAGGAGCGCTTCGGCCCGGACGTCACCGTCCTGATGGAGGAGATGGACGTGTACCTGCGCGGCCCCGCGCTCGAGTCGGGCAAGGTGGATGGAGCGCAGGTACGGCGCGCGGTGGCGGATTGGCTGGCGAAGCAGCCGCATGTGCTGACGGCGGTGACGCGCGACGAGCTCTACACCGCGCCAGACCCGATGGGCTATCTGGCCGCGGTACGGAAGGGCTACTTCCCGGGACGCAGCGGCGACGTGATGTACGTGCCGCGTCCCTTCCACGTCCTCTACTACGCGCCGGACGGGAGCAACCACGGCACGCCGCATTCGTACGACGCGCAGGTGCCCGTGGTGTTCGCGGGCAAGGGCATCAAGCCCGGCCTGTACCTCACCGAGACGGACCCGGTGAACGTCGCGCCCACCATCGCCGCACTGCTGGAGATGGGGATGCCGGCCTCCGCCGAGGGCAAGCCGCTCACCGAGGTGCTCACCGGGAAGTGAGCACCAGGGCGCGCGAGTCGTTTCACCGCACCGTCGCGAGGAAGCGGTCGAGCGCGCCATTCACCCACTCGGGTGCATCCAGTTGCACCCAGTGGCCCGTCACGGGCTCCACCTTCTGCGACGGCAGCTCGGACACGAGGTTCTGGTACGCATCCGGCCCCTGGTTGTACTCCGTCACCAGGGACAGCTTGGGGCCCGGATAGCTCCGCAGCGCGGCGACCGGGTCGAACGTCAGCAGCGAGCCCAACCCGGAGCGGACCGCGGACTGAGCCGTGGCGCGCAGCCCTCCGAGGACCTGCTCCCGCACCTCCGGCTTCGAGGGCGCGAGCATCGGCCCCCAGTACTCCTCCACCACCTGCAGCCACGCCTCCGAGGCCAGCACCCCCATCAGCCCCTGCGCCTGCTCCGCCGGAATCTGACGGCCGTCCGACGCCGGGTCCAGCAGCAACAGTCCCGCCACGCGCGACGGGTGCGCCGCCGCGTAGGCCGCGCTCACGGCGCCGCCCAGGCTGTGCCCCACGAGCACGAACCGCTCCAGGCCCAGCCCGTCCACCACGGCCGCCACATCGCCGGCGAAGTCCTCGACCGACGACTCATCCGACGCGGAGACCGCCGACTGGCCGTGTCCCCGCAGGTCCAGCGCGAGGGCCCGACGCGTCTTGCGCACGTGCGCGAGCTGCGCCGCCCAGTGCTTCGTGCTCCCCGCGCTCGAGTGGATGAACACCACCGGAAGACCACCCACGCCACCGTCATCCACGAACAGCTCTCCAGCAGGGCCCTTCATGACAACCTCTTTGGGTTCAGGGGCGCGTCCGTCCGCGCCATGAATCCTTGAGTACGTCCCATCCCTGTCAGAAACTGTCAGGAAATGGCGAGAGTGAGTCGAATCATGCGCCTGGTGGATTTCCTGCGCGGGCGAGAGGCCACCACCATCGCGGAGATCTCCGCTGCGTTGGGGGTGAGCGCACGCACGGTGCATCGCGATATCGCGACGCTCCGCGAGCAGGGCCTGCCCATCGCCAGCGACACGGGCCCGGGCGGAGGCGTGCGCCTGGAGCGAGACAGGGGCGTCACCGCCGTCCACCTGGCCATCGAGGAGGTTGTCGCGCTGTGGCTGGCCGCGAGCCTGTCCTCGACGGGGAGCTCGCTGCCGTGGGGAAGCGCGGCGCGCTCGGGGTTGGACAAGCTCTTCGCCAGCGTGCCGAGAGAGCGCGCTCGGAACATGCGGGAGCTCTGCCAGCGGGTCGTCGTGGGTCGCCCCGCGAGTCCTCGTGTGCTGTCGGAATTGGGCGCGCCTCCCGCGGAGCTGCTCGCCATCTTCGAGCAGGCCTTCCGCGAGCAGGTGTGCATGGCCTTCGACTACGAGGACCGGAACGGCCAGCGCACCCGCCGCTGCGTGGAGCCGCACGGGCTGCTGGTGGAGTCCCCGGTCTGGTACATCCTGGCGCGCGACATGGAGAAGGAAGCGGCGCGCATGTTCCGGATGGACCGCGTCCACCGGCCTCGGCTCGTGCCCGAGCGGAGCTTCACTCCCGACATGGAGGGGCTCAAGGCACAGGCCCTCGCTCAGCGAAGCGAGGGCCCGAGGTGACGGACTAACCCTGCGAAGGCGAGGCGCGCGGGCGGCGCGCCTTCTTGCCGGTGATTTCGAGCGACAGGTCCATGGCCCTCGCCGAGTGCGTCAGCGCGCCCATGGACACGAAGTCCACGCCCATCTTCGCGAGCCGAGGCAGCCGGTCCAGCGTGACGCCACCGGAGACCTCGAGCGGGACTCGCCCCGCCGCCAGCTTCACGGCCTCGCGAATCTGCGCATCGTCCATGTTGTCGAGCATCACCACGTCGGCGCCACACTCGAGCGCCTCCGCGAGCTGCTTGAGGTTGGTGACCTCGATTTCAATCTTGCACAGACGAGGACCATTCGCCTTGGCGCGGCGAAGCGCCTCGCTGATGGAGCCGCCGACGGCCGCGATGTGGTTGTCCTTGATGAGGACCCCATCGAAGAGGCCGAAGCGGTGGTTGGTGGCGCCGCCCATGCGGACCGCGTCCTTGGCGAGCACGCGCATGCCCGGCGGCGTCTTGCGCGTGTCGAGGACCTGCATCTTCGAGCCGCGCACCGACGTCATCGCCTGCTGAGCCAGCGTGGCGATGCCGGCGGCGCGCTGCACGAGGTTGAGCGCGGTGCGCTCCGCCGCGAGCAAGGACCGCAGCCGCCCATGACACCGGGCGGCCACGACCTTCGGCTTGACCTCCTGGCCGTCCTGGCGAAGCAGCTCCACTTCGACATCCGGGTCGACCTTGTGGAAGACCCGGATGAAGGCGTCGAGCCCCGCGAGGACCAACTGCTCCTTGGCGACCAACTCCGCGCTGCCCTCCGCGTCAGGCGGAATGAGGGCCTGCGAGGTGACATCTCCCGCCGCCCCCAGGTCTTCGTCGAGGGCGAGGTCGATGAGTCGATCAAGGTAATCCTGCTGCACGTCTCCTCCTGCTACCGCCGGGCCTTCGCCCGTGCCGAGGGCTTCGCCCGGGTGACCTTCTTCGCCGCCGCCTTCCGAGCGGAGACCTTCTTCGCGGGAGCCTTGCCCCCTGCCTTCTTGCCCGTCTTCACGGGTGCCTTCTTCGCCGTGCCCTTGGCACCGGCCTTCTTCGCAACCGCCTTGC
Source organism: Myxococcus stipitatus DSM 14675 (assembly GCF_000331735.1). Taxonomy (GTDB): domain Bacteria; phylum Myxococcota; class Myxococcia; order Myxococcales; family Myxococcaceae; genus Myxococcus; species Myxococcus stipitatus. Next base: position 6,337,180 of record NC_020126.1, read on the forward strand.
CGCTGGAGGCCTTCCCGCCCGACTTCTTCGCGGAGGCCTTGCCACCGGCCTTGGCGCCCTTCTTCGCGGCGGCCTTGCCACCCGACTTCGCGCCCTTCTTCGCGGCGCTGTCGGCACCCGCCTTGGCGCCCTTCTTCGCGGCGGCCTTGCCACCCGCCTTCGCGCCCTTCTTCGCCGGAGCCTTCGCCTTCGCGGGGGGCTCGGCGGCAACAGGCTTGGACGCGGCGGTCTTGGTGGCAGCCGCTTCGGACTTCACGGTGGAAGCCTTCTTCGCGGGAGCCTTCGTCACCGGGGCGGCCGGCTCGGCCTCCACGGACGGCTTCGCCTTCTTCTTCGCGGGACGCTCGGACCTGGCCGGCTCGGCGATTTCGGCGGGGGCCTCGCGGACGTCGCCGCCTTCCTTCGCCTTGCCGAACTCGCGCATCGCGTCGTCCACGAGCCCCATGCTCATGTACGCCACGCCCAGGTCATGGTGGTCGGTCGGAGACAGCCCTTCCTTCGTCCCCTCGCGCAGCTTCTCGAGCGCGGCATGGACCTGAGGATCCTCCTCGGGCACACGCGCCGCGTCTCCCAGCTCGCCCTTCAGTTCCTGGCCCAGGTCAACGCCGCCCTTTTCCGCTTTCGTCGGGGCGACCTTCACCTGGGCCGGTTCGGAGGGGGAGACACTCTCCTCGGTGGACGTGCTGCTCTCGGACGGCAGGTTCTCGGACATGGAGGGCTCCGGGGCGATCCGCTGCAGGTGATCTTCGAGCTTGGCCTTGCGCTCCTTCAACTCCGCCACCCGAGCGCGATCCTTCTCCACCACGTCGGGCGGAGCCTTGGCCACGAAGTTGGGGTTCTCCAGCTTGCGCAGGACGCTGGCCGCTTCCTGCTCGGAGCGAGCAATCTCCTTGCGCAACCGGTCCCGCTCCGCGTCCAGGTCGATGAGACCCGCCAGCGGAACGTAGATCTCCAGGTTCGTCGCCACGAACGCGGCGGCCTGCGGAGGCTTCGCCCCCGGCGGTCCCACCTGCACCTCGGACAGACCCGCGAGCGGCAGCAGGTATCCCCGCCAGCGCTCCAGGAGCTCCCGCGTGCGAGCGTCCGGGCTCTGCACCACCGCCTTCAGCTTCGTCGCGGGCGACAGGTTGCTCTCGCCGCGGATGGTGCGCAGGCCCTCGATGGCCGCGATGACCGGCGCCATCTCGGACTCGGCCGACTCGTCCAGGAGCGCCAGGTCCGGCTCCGGGTACGACGCGATCATGATGCTCTCCGTCGGCCGGGACATCGGCAGCTTCTGCCAGATCTCCTCGGTGATGAAGGGCATGAACGGGTGCATCAGCCGCAGCACGCGGTCCAGCGCGTACACGAGCACCGCGCGCGTGGTGTCCTTCGCCGCCGGGTCGTCGCCGTAGAGAGCGGGCTTGGCCAGCTCGATGTACCAGTCACACAGCTCCGCCCAGAGGAACTGGTACAGCGTGGAGGCGGCCTCCGCGAAGCTGTACGTCTCCAGCGACGCCTGCGCATCCCGCGTCGCGCGCTGGAGCCGGGAGAGAATCCACCGGTCCGCCAGCGTGAGCGACAGCTCCTTGGGTGAGCGCCCGTCGTACTGGAACTCGCCCATGTTCATCAGGGCGAAGCGGCTCGCGTTCCACAGCTTGTTGCAGAACGCCTTGTAGCCAGCGAGGCGGTCCATCGACAGCTTGATGTCACGGCCCTGCTGCGTGAGCGATGCCAGCGTGAAGCGCAGCGCATCCGCGCCGAATGCGGGCATGCCCTGCGGGAACTTGTTCTTCAGCGTCGCGTTGAGCTGCTCGGGCTTCGCGCCGAGGATGACGTCCAAGGGGTCGATGACGTTCCCCTTCGTCTTGGACATCTTCTCGCCCTTCTCGTCTCGCACCATCGCGTGCAGGTAGACAGTGTGGAAGGGCACGTCCCCCATGAAGTGCAGGCCCATCATCATCATCCGGGCGACCCAGAAGAAGATGATGTCGTGGCCCGTCTCCATGACGGACGTCGGGTAGAAGGTCTTCAGCTCCGCGGTGTCGCGAGGCCACCCCAGCGTCGAGAACGGCCAGAGCGCGGACGAGAACCACGTGTCCAGCACGTCCGGGTCCTGGATGAAGCTCTTGCCACCGCACTTCGCGCAGGCCTCGGGAGCGGTGCGAGCAACCACGGGCTCCGCGCGCGCGAAGTCCACGCCGCCCACCTTCACCGTCGGGGCATCCAGCGGCAGGTCGGTGTCATCGCCCAGCCGAGGGCTGCACGACGTGCAGTAGTACGCGGGAATCTGGTGGCCCCACCAGAGCTGGCGGCTGACGCACCAGTCGTGGATGTTGCGCATCCAGTGGAAGTAGGTCTGCGTCCACGTCTCGGGGACGAACTTCGTGCGGCCCTGCTCCACCGCTTCGATGGCCGGACGGGCCAGCGGCTCAATCTTCACGAACCACTGCGGAGACAGCCGGGGCTCCACCACCGTGCCGGACCGCTGGCAATGTCCCACGCTCAGCTTGTGCGGCTCCTCCTTCTCGAGGAGCCCCTGCTCCTGGAGGTCCGCCAGCACCGCCTTGCGCGCCTCGAAGCGGTCCATGCCGGCGTACTTGCCGGTGTCCTTCGTCATCCGCGCCGAGTCATCCAGGATGGTCAGCATCGGCAGCTTGTGCCGAAGCCCCGTCTGGTAGTCGTTGAAGTCGTGCGCGGGCGTCACCTTCACCACGCCCGTGCCGAACTTCGGGTCCACCAGCTCCGCGTCCGCGATGATGGGAATCTCACGGCCCGACAGCGGCAGCACCACGAGCTTGCCCGCGAGCCCCTGGTAGCGCTCGTCGTCGGGGTGGATGGCCACCGCGGTGTCGCCCAGCAGCGTCTCCGGGCGCGTCGTCGCCACGGTGAGCGAGCGGTCGCTGTCCTTGATGGGATAGCGGATGTGCCAGATGGTGCCGGCCTTCTCCTCGTGCTCGACCTCCAGGTCGCTCAGCGCCGTGCGGCAGGAGGGGCACCAGTTGATGAGCTTCTGGGCCCGGTACATCAGGCCCTCTTCGTACAGTCGGACGAAGACCTCGCGCACCGCGGCGGACGACTGCTCGTCCATCGTGAAGCGCTCACGGCTCCAGTCGAGCGACGCACCCAGGAAGCGGTGCTGCTCGCCGATGCGAGCGCCGTACTTGCCCTTCCACTCCCAGACGCGCTGGAGGAACGCCTCGCGCCCCAGGTCGTGGCGGCTCTTGCCTTCGGACTTATTCAGCTCCTTCTCCACCACCATCTGCGTGGCGATGCCGGCGTGGTCCGTGCCGGGGAGCCAGAGGGCGTTGAACCCGCTCATCCGCTTCCAGCGGGTGAGGATGTCCTGGATGGTGGCGGTGAGCGCGTGGCCGATGTGCAGGCTGCCCGTCACATTGGGCGGCGGCAGGACGATGGAGAACGCGGGCTTGTCGGAGGTCGCTTCGGCGCGGAAATAGCCACGCTCCAGCCAGAAGGCATAGCGACGTGCCTCGACCTCGGTGGGCTCGTAGGCCTTGGACAGTTCGGTCGTATCAGTCATTGAGGACGAGCCAGCCCCTTGTCGGGGCCAGCGGAAAGTTCAGGAGGTTACGGCGAGCACGAAGCTCACCTCAGTGCTGGGTCTCTCGGTCCTTGATGAGCCGCTCGAGCTCCTCACGGATGATGGTCTCCGCGAGCTGCGGTACGACCTCCCAGGCAATCTTCTCGATGACTTCGCGGGAGGCCTTCGACAGCGCCTCGCGCAGCAGGGCCTCGCCCCCGTCCGCGGATACCGGACGACCCGCGGGCGAAGCGGGCTTCGATACGGGGACCGACGGCCCACCGATGTCGAGGGAGATCTCCTCCGCGCCGCTCGTGTCCGGCAGCGAGTCCTCGATGCTGATGGCCGGCTGCGCGGCCACCGCGGCGGACTGCCCGGCGGGAGCCCCCAGACCGAATGGATCCCGAGCGCGGGCCGCGGGCTGCGGCGCGGCGGCCGGCATGGGAGGAAGCTGCGTGGCGCCCGGAGGACGGGGCAGCCCACCCGGCATTCCCGGCGCCGGAGCGCCCGGACGAGCCACCATGCCCGGAGCCCCAGGCCCCGGGGGCATCCCCGGACGCGGAGGCATGCCCGGAGCCGGAGCCCCCGGCGGAGGCGGAACACCCGGACGCGCCATGCCCGGCGGCATGCCCGGTCCCGGAGGACGCGGCGCACCCGGAGGCGGCATCCCCGGCCCCGGCGGACGCGCACCCGGCGGCATGCCCGGCCCCGGAGGACGCGGCGCACCCGGCGGAGGCATGGCCTGCGGAACACCCGGGCGAGCCGCCATGGGCGCCGCGGCGGGCGCGGGCTGGGGGGCCGGAGCGACGGCGGGCGTCGCGGCGGGACGAATCACCTGCGTGGCGATGGAGGCCGGCAGCGTGTTGGACTTCTGACCCACCAGGGCCTTCACCTTGTCCAGCAGGACCTGGCTCTCGAAGGGCTTGGTGATGTGGTCATCGGCGCGAGCGGCGCGGGCGCGGTTCTCGTCGAAGGCCTCGAAGGTGCCCGCCAACAGCATCACCGGGATGGCCTGGGTGGCCGGGTCGCTCTTGAGCGCCTCGCAGACCTCGTAGCCGCTCTTGCCCGGCATCATCACGTCGGCCAGGACGACGTCCGGGCGCAGCTCGCGGCAGCGCGAGATGGCGTCCAGCCCGTTGTCCACCGCGGTCACCTGAAAGTCCTCGGTCGCGAAGATCATGCCGATCACCTTGCGGATGGTGAGCGAGTCATCGGCGACCAGCAGATTCTTGGGCATCGGTATCGGGCCTCGGGGAGCGTGGACCCCCCTGAATTCGTTGAAGAAACCGCTCGTGAGAACCTACCTCACGACACGTTATCAAGCCTGGCAGCTTACGGTTCGCGCTCCGGGACGATCAAGAAAACATGCGCTGCAGGTCCAGGAACAGCACAGGCTCCGCCAGGCCGGGAACACGAAAGGTGCCGGCCGTCTTGTCCGGTTCGAAGCGTTGGAGGACGCCAAGCACCCGCGTGGCCGTCAGCCCCACGTTCCGCCCCGCCAGCTCCGCCAGGAGGAAGAAGGGCTCCGCCACGGCGGGCGCCCCCAGCAGGGCGGGGACGGAGCAGATGGGCCACAGGACCTGGGCATGGGGAAAGATACCCGCCACCGGGCCGCTCTGCACGGGTAGGACGCTGAACGCATCCCCCCGAGCCACCACCTGCGACACGAAGGCCAGCGGGACACCGAACAGTCGCCCCTGGGACTCGAAGACCAGCGCCCGCTCGGGCACGGACTCGGCCCAGTGCACGGGACGCGGGGGTGCAGGCGCGGCGCGCGGCCCCACCCGGTGCGGCAGCGCCTCCGCGATGAGCTCCAGGTACAGCCGCTCCTTGTGCAGCACCGCGCCTCGGCTCAGCGGCGCCAGCGAGTCCGCCAGTCCTGGAGGCAACAGGAAGAACGGCGCGCGCGCGACGTCCGCGACTTCCACCACCGAGCGCACCCTCACCGCCAGCGTGGGGCTCACATCCAGCACCACCACCATGCCCGCTTCGGGCTCCGGCGCACCGCCGAGAAGCGCCGACAGGTCCTTCACTTCGAGCACGCCTCGCAGGCTGCTCCCATGGGCACCGGGCATCGCCACTTCCATGACAGACGTGGCTTCAACGGCGTAGTGGGTCTCCCCGGCTTCCACGAGCAAGCAGAGTCTGCGACCGCTTTCAAAGGGCGACACGGGGGGCGACCCTAGCAGCGTTCCGTTGGATGGTGCTAAGCCATGCGGGAGATGGCGCGCATCCTCCTCGTCGACGACGAAAAGATCGCCCGCACCCTCTACGGCGACTACCTCACGGGCGTGGGCCACACCGTCACCGCGGTGGGCACGCTTCAGGACGCTCGGCAGGCGCTCGCGGCGGACCGCTTCGACGCGGTGGTGACGGACCTCATCCTTCCTGGCGGCGACGGCATGGAGGTCCTCCGGCACGTGCGGGAGCGGCACCCTGGCGTGGAGGTCGTCGTCATCACCGCGCTGGACAAGGTGGACCCCGCGGTGCGCGCCATCAAGAGCGGCGCGGCGGAGTACCTGGTCAAGCCCGTGGCCCCGGAGGCGCTCCAGCACGCGGTGCGACGCGCGCTCACCACGCGAGACCTGCTGCAGGAGAACGCCTCGCTGCGCCGGCACGTCGCGCTGCTGGAGGCGGGGCAGCGGCTGGCCACCACGCTGGACCGCGACAAGCTGGCCACCGCCACCACGAGCGCGCTGGAGTCCATGGCCGCCGCGGGCGCCATCGTGCTCCTGGAGCGCGACACAAATCTGGGCCTGCGCGCACAGGGCACCCGAGGACTTCCTGTCGGCACCGAGGACACCGTCGTGGCGTGGCTGCGCGACCAGCTCATGGACGCGCGGGCGCCTCGCGAGCTGGACGTGCTGGACGTGCCCTTCGAGCGCATCCTCACCTTCCCCGCCGTCGAGGGCGACGCGGTGCTGGGCCACGCGGTGCTCTTCTACGCGAAGCTCCAGGCCGCCGACGGGGCCGCCGAGGCCGCGGGCTACCTGGTGCGCAACTGGGCGCTGGCGCTGCGCAACCTGGGCCGGTTCGCGGCGGTGGAGGACCTGGCGTACATCGACGACCTCACGCGCCTGTTCAACACGCGCTACCTGCACCTGGTGCTGGACCGGGAGGTCCAGGACGCGCTCCAGACGCAGCGGGCCTTCAGCCTCCTCTTCCTGGACCTGGACCACTTCAAGTCCATCAACGACACGCACGGCCACCTCATCGGCTCCAAGCTGCTCGTCGAGGCGGCGCGCGTGGTGAAGGGCTGCGTGAGAGACCACGACGTCGTGGCGCGCTTCGGCGGCGACGAGTACGTGGTGATGCTGCGCAACACCGACTCGGGCGGCGCGCTCAAGGTGGCCGAGCGCATCCGGCGCACCATGGAGACCCACCAGTTCCTCGCGCGCGAGGGGCTGGCGCTGAAGCTCTCCACCTGCATCGGCGTGGCCAGCTTCCCGGAGCACGCACGGGACAAGGCCACGCTGCTCGACCTGTCGGACCGGGCCATGTACCGCGGCAAGCGCGGCACGCGGAACGTCGTCTACATGGCGGCGCAGGACCTGGAAGCGCCGCCCGCCGAGAGGCGCCAGGCCTCCACCGGCACGTAGCCCTCAGGGCCGCATGTTCCCCACGGTGAGGCGCTTGGCGAGGCCCGGCTCCATCACCTCGGTGCTCGCGCCCTCCTTGCCCACCGCCTCCACGGACTCGTGCGGGGCTCCCGAGATGATGAGCTTGAACTTCTCCACGGCCTCCTGGGCGTGCTGGGCCTGCTCCGGGTCCAACCGCGCGATGAGCTGCCAGAAGAGCGCGGCGTGCTCGCGCTCCTCGTCCATGACGTGACGCAGGACGGCCTTGGCCTCCTCGTTGTCGGTGGCGTCGATGTGGGCGGCGTAGAGGTTGATGGCGTCCAGCTCCGCCTCGATGTTGAGCCGGATGGAACGCGCGAGCTCCGAGTCGGTCATCTTCCGAGGAACGAGGGAGTGGAACGGGTCGGTCTGCGGCATGAAGGCCCTCCGAGGCGAGGCGGCACCCGGCGGCTGCCCGGGCAAAGACGCGAACACGGGGAGCATCCGCGCCCCCAGCGGGCCGGTCAACGGATTCCCTCAGACGCGTTGCGTGACGTGTTCCCCTCCGTCATGCTTCACGACATGGAGACTCCCGCGCCGCTCGCCCAACTGCTCCAGGCCCTGGACGCGGGGGACGTGCCTGCCGCGCGCGCGGCGGCGGCGGCGCTCCAGCGCTCCGGACTCCACGCCACGCAGCTGGCCGCAGAAGTGCTTCACGAGCTGCGCCAGCCGCTTCTCGGCGTGAAGGCCTATGCCCAGCTCCTCGCCGAGGACGGCGGCTCCACCGGCCCCTTGCGCCTGCTGATGGCGCAGGTGGAGCGGATGGAGCAGATTGTCTCCGACTTCATCCGGCTCGCCAGCGAGCGCCCCGCGCCGCAGCAGCGCCTGTCCCTGGCCGCGCCCATCTGGGCCGCCGCGAAGCTCTTCAGCGTCAACCCGGATTCGGCGCGCATGTCCCTGGAGGTGGAGGCCCCCGAGGACATCTTCGTGCAGGGCAACGCGCGCCTCATCGAGCAGCTCACGCTGAACCTGCTCAACAACGCGCGCGACGCGATGTCCGGCCGGGGACGCGTCAAGGTGGTGCTCACCACCGTGGGCTCGGCGCCCGTACTGTACGTGGCGGACTGGGGCCCGGGCATCCCCGACGAGCTGCGCGAGAAGATCTTCGAGCCGTACATCACCGCGAGCAAGCGAGGCACGGGCCTGGGCCTCTCCGTGTGCCGCCGCATCGCGCAGGAGCACGACGCGCGCATCGACCTGGCGCCCCACGGAGCGCTGCGCGATGTGCCGCCGCCGGCCACGGTGTTCCGCGTGCTCTTCCCCGCGTCCGAGGTGGCCCCCGGACAGCGCAAGCGGCTGCTGGTGGTGGATGACGAGACCATCATCCGCATGGTGTTCCGCGACCTGATGGGCAAGGAGTGCGAGGTCATCGAGGCGGCGAGCGGCGAGGAGGCGCTGGACCTCCTGCGCGAGTCCCCCGTGGACCTCATCGTCACGGACAAGAACCTGCCGGGCCTGTCCGGACTGGAGCTGGCGCAGCAGGCGCGGCGGCTCTCCGCCTCGTCGCGCGTCATCCTGATGACGGGCTACCCCTCGCTCGTGACGACGCAGCAGGCGTTGGAGCTGGGCGTGGTGGACTACCTGCTCAAGCCCTTCGACGACATCCGCGAGGTGCGCGCCCTCCTCCGCTCCACGCTGTCCGCGCCGCCTCCGCAGCCGAGCGCGGTGGCGCAGGTGAAGCGAGTGGACGTGCTGGAGGACAACCCCTCCACGGCCGCGCAGATTGCCGAGGCGCTGGAGCTGGCGGGACTGGAAGCCCGCGTGCTGCCGACGTCGGAGCTCATCGCGCTGGAGCCTCCCGCGGGGGTGGTGGTGAGCTGGGACTTCGCGCCGGCCTATGGGCGCAAGGCGCTGGAGCTGGGCAAGGCCCTGGCCCAGGGCGCGCCCTTCGTGGTGCTCGCCGAGCACCTCACGATGGAGACCGCGCTGGAGTCGCTGCGCGCGGGCGCGGCGGCGTGCCTGCCCAAGCTGCTGTCCGACACCACGGCGCTCAGCCGAGAGCTGACCCGCGCATTCAAGAAAGGCGTCCCATGAGACTCGCGCTCCTGTTCGTCCTGGTGCTGGGTGTGGCGTGTTCCTCCTCGAACAGGCCCCCGGGACCGGGCGAACCGGACGCGAGTGCCTCGGAGGACTCGGGCACCCGGGATGATGGGGGCACGCCGGAGGACGACGGCGGAACCCGCGAAGACGGCGGCCCGACGGACGATGGTGGCACCCCGGAGGACGGCGGCACGGGCGAAGAGGACGCGGGGAGCTGTGAGCCGCCCACGTCGGTGCGCGAGACCCTTCTCGTGCCCGGACTGAACACCCCGAGGCGCCTCGCGGTTGACGCGACGGACCTCTACATCTCCGAGTCCCACTCGCTGCGTCCCGGACAGGTCGATGGAGAGGGACAGCTGCTCCGACTTCCTCGCGCGGGCGGCGACGTGGTCTCCGTCGCCAAGGGCTTCATCGCCCCCGATGCCATCGCCGTGGACTCGAAGAACATCTACGTGCTGGACCAGCAGGGGCTGTGGCGCGTGAACAAGGCCACCGGTGAGCGGGGCACCGTGCCCATCGAGGCGTCGGTGAACAACGTCATCACCGGAGGCACGGAGGTCCTCGCCACGCGGCTGAATGGCCGGGACGTCGTCGTGGTGGCGACCGGCGCGAGGAGGCTCGTCCGGGTCGACACCGTCGGGGCCACCCCTGCGTCCGTCGTGCTCTTCGAGGGCGAGCCCGGTACCCAGGTCCGCGGCGCTCGCGTCGACGGACTGAATGTCTGGTTCCTCGTCTCGGGGGGCGGCGAGCCGGGCCTGTACCGCGCGGCCCTGGACGAGAGCACCCCACCCCAGCGCGTGGACCCGAGCATCACCTCGGGCACGTCGCTGGAGCTCACGCCCACGCACTTCCTCATCACCGAAGGCTCCGGCGGCACGGGCCGGGTCCTCGAGGTGTCTCGCGCCGGAGGAGACCAGGCGCGAGTGCTCGCCGAGGGACTGCAAGGCCCCCTGTTCCCGGTGGAGCTGAACGGCGCCGTCTACTTCAAGGAGTCCGTGGCGAGCGGCTCGGACTTCCTGCGCCGCGTCCGAGGCTGCCCTCCTGGCGTCACCGACGCGGTCGGCCCTCTCGGCACGGGCCCCGGAGGACTCATCGTCGACGGGAACACCCTGCTCTACACCTCGCAGGAGAGCGGCACCCGAGGCGCTGTCGGCCGCGTCCCCTGACTCGAAACGACAACGGCCCCGGTGCCTCGTGTGAGGCAGCCGGGGCCGCGGCCAAGTCACCCTCCGCGACCCAGGCTCGGGGCCCGGGACACGGAAGCGTGGCTCAGTACTCCATGTCGTCGCCGCCGTAGTCCGGCATGCCCGCGCCGGCACCCGCGCCCTTCGCCTTGCCCTTCGGGCGCTCGGCGACCATGGCCTCGGTGGTCAGCAGCAGGGACGCGACGGAGGCCGCGTTCTGCAGCGCGGTGCGCTCCACCTTCGTCGGGTCGATGACGCCGGCCTTCTCCAGGTCCTCGTAGACGTCGGTGCGCGCGTTGTAGCCGTACGCGCCCTTGCCCTCGCGAACCTTGTTGATGACCACGGCGCCCTCGACGCCCGCGTTGCTGGCGATCTTCCGCAGCGGCTCCTGGAGCGCGCGGCGGATGATCTCCACGCCGAAGTTCTGCTCGCCACCCGGCTTGAGCGTCTCGAGCGCGCCCAGCGTGCGCAGGTACGCCACGCCGCCGCCCGGGACGATGCCCTCCTCGACGGCCGCGCGGGTCGCATGCAGCGCGTCCTCGACGCGGGCCTTCTTCTCCTTCATCTCCGTCTCGGTCGCCGCGCCGACGTTGATGACGGCCACGCCGCCCACCAGCTTCGCCAGACGCTCCTGGAGCTTCTCGCGGTCATAGTCGCTGGTGACCGTGTCGATCTGCCCACGGATGAGCTTGATGCGGCCCTCGATCTCCTCCTTCTTGCCGTTGCCATCGACGACGGTGGTGTTGTCCTTGTCCACCGTGATGCGCTTGGCGCGGCCCAGGTCGCTGAGCGAGAGGTTCTCGTACTTGTGGCCCAGCTCCTCGCTGACGACCATGCCACCGGTCAGCGTGGCGATGTCCTTCAGCATCTCCTTGCGGCGGTCGCCGAAGCCCGGCGCCTTCACCGCGGCCACGTTCAGCACGCCGCGGATCTTGTTCACCACGAGCGTGGCCAGCGCCTCGCCCTCGATGTCGTCGGCGATGAGCAGCAGCGGCTTACCGGCGCGCGCCACCTGCTCCAGGATGGGCACCATGTCCTGCATCGAGGAGATCTTCTTCTCGCTGATGAGGATGAACGGGTCGTCGAGGACCACTTCCATCCGCTCGCGGTTCGTCACGAAGTACGGCGAGACGTAGCCACGGTCGAACTGCATGCCCTCCACCACCGAGAGCGTCGTCTCGAGGCCCTTGGCCTCCTCGACGGTGATGACGCCCTCCTTGCCCACCTTCTCCATCGCGTCCGCGATGATGGTGCCGATGGTCTCATCCCCGTTCGCGGAGATGGTGCCCACCTGGGCAATGGCCTTCTTGTCGGACGTGGGCTTGGAGAGCTTCTTCAGCTCCTCCACCACCACCTCCACCGCCTTGTCGATGCCCCGCTTGAGGTCCATCGGGCTGTGGCCCGCGGCCACCAGCTTCAGGCCCTCCTCGTAGATGGCCCGCGCCAGCACCGTCGCCGTCGTGGTGCCGTCGCCCGCCTTGTCGGAGGTCTTCGACGCGACCTCCTTCACCATCTGCGCGCCCATGTTCTCGAACTTGTTCTCGAGGTCGATCTCCTTGGCGACGGTGACGCCGTCCTTGGTGACCGTGGGCGAGCCGAAGCTCTTCTCGATGACCACGTTGCGGCCCTTGGGACCGAGCGTCACCGCGACCGCGTCCGCCAGAGTGCGGACGCCGCGCAGGATGGCCTCACGCGCGGACTGGTGGAAGAAAATCTCCTTCGCTGCCATCGCAACCTCCTGAAGTTACTTGGAATTTTTGTGGGTACAACGCAGGCCGTTAGCACTCGGCCATGGCGAGCGCCAACATAAGGGCCGGCCCTGGGATGTCAACCAGGAAGGGCGGACGTGTGGGGGAGCGGACGACTCGTGGCGGGTGGGTCGGGGCTACTCGGCGAAGCGCATCAGCGCGAGCAACTGACCCATGTCCAGCGGCTTGTTCAGCGTCAGGGCCACGCCCTTGCGCAGGCCCCGGTCGATGACACTCCCATCCGTGCTGGCCGTCATCAGCAGCACGGGGATGGCCTGGAAGCGCGGGTCCGCCTTCAGCATCTCCGTGAAGGAGATGCCGTCCAGGTGGGGCATGATGTAGTCGGTGATGACCATGCCCACCTGGTTGCGCTCGAGGATGTCGAGTGCCTGGAGGGCATCCGACGCCGAGTACACGGTGTACCCATGCATCTCCAGGAAGCGAGAGAGCAAGGTGCACAGCTCGAGATCGTCGTCGACGACAAGGATGTTCACGGGACGGAACGCCGCACCAGCGCGGAGGGGGCTGGAACGTAACAGCCGCACCCGTCGTTGACAACGCACAGCGGGCCTTCTTATGAGCCGGCCATGGAGAAGCGGACCGGGAAGCGATCGGGGTCGGGGGACCCGAAGGCGCGTCTGGAGGCGGTGGCGGATGCCTTCGAGGCGGGCGACATGGAGGCGGCGTTGGCACAGGTGGAAGGTCTGCTTTCGGACGCACCGGAGCTGCCCGAGGCCCTGCACTATCGAGCCGCGGTGCTCGCGGAGCTGGGCCGCCTGGAGGACGCGGGCCGAGCCTATGGCCAGGCCCTGAAGGCGGCGCCGGAGGACCTTGAAATCCTGCTGGGCGCGGCCGACTGCCTCGTCTGCCAGGCGGGCGAGGACCGCGAGGCGGTGGAGGAAGGCCTGAGCCTGTGCGCGCGGGGCAAGCGGCTGGCCGAGCGCGCCGACGACGTGGAGATGCTCTACGAGTTCCTCTTGCTGGAGGGCATGGGGCACAACCAGATGGGCGAGTGCGAGCAGGCGCTGGTGAGCCTGGACGCGGCGCTCGGCCACATGCCGCGCTCGAAGGAGGCGAGGCTGGAGCGGGGCATCGCCCTGTTCGAGCTGTGCCGCTTCGAGGTCGCCCGCGCCGAGTTCGAGGCGGTGCTGAAGGACGCGGGCGACGAGGCCTGGGCGCACCACTACCTGGGGCTGATGGCGGAGCGGCGGGGCGACCTCAAGGAGGCGAAGCGGCGCTTCGACAAGGCCCAGTCCCTGGTGCCCGAGGACTTCCCTCCTCCGGTGGAGCTGGGCGAGGCGGAGTTCGACCGCGCGGTGGAGGACGCGGTGAAGGCGCTGCCTCGGCATGCGAAGCAGTACCTGGACAACGTCACCATCGCGGTGGAGGACATCCCGTCGGAGGAGGACCTGGTGGGCCAGTCCCCTCCCCTGTCGCCGTGCATCCTCGGCGTCTTCCGAGGCACCCCCGTGGGTGAGCGCAGCGTGACGAACGCGTATGACCACCTGACGGCGTCCATCGTGCTCTACCAGAAGAACCTGGAGCGCTTCGCGAAGACGCGCGAGGAGCTCATCGAGCAGATTGGAATCACCGTGATGCACGAGGTCGGTCACCTCATGGGACTGGATGAGGACGACCTGTGGCAGCGGGGGCTCGACTGACGGCGGCCAGGTGCTGCTTCGTGAAGGCCAGCGTCTGGCGGATGCCCTCCGCGTAGGGCGTCTTGCGCACCTCGCCGAGCAGCGCGCGCAGCTCCGTGTCATCCATGAGCACGGGGGTGGTCAGCAGGTAGTGCATCTCCACGAGCTCGCGCATGAACGGGTCGAAGAGGCCCAACAGGCGCAGCATCCCCTTCCCCATGGTCATGAGCTTCGTGGGGCGGCCGGTCTGCCGGTACATCTCGTCGACCATCTGCCGCTGGCTGGTGGCGCCCGGGCCGGCGAGGTTCCAGGAGCGGCCGTAGGCGCGGGGTGTGTCCATGAGCGCCGTGACGATGGGGCCGACGTCGGGGACGTAGATGAACTCGTGGAGCGCGTCGATGGGGCCGATGAGCTGGGCGCGCTTGCCCGAGGCGGCGGCGACGAAGGCGCGGTGCAGGAAGCTGGCCTCGACGCCGGGGCCGTAGAAGTCGGGGAGGCGCAGGACGGTGGCCTGGAGGGTTCCGGCGGCGTGCGCGGCGAGGAGGAGGTCCTCCTGCTCCTTGCGCATGCGGCCCTTGTAGGTGTGGGGCTCGCGCGGGTGGTCGTCGCGCACGGGCGTGGTGCGAGGCGGGCCGTACGGGTAGACGGAGCCGATGTGGACGAAGTGCTTCACGCCCTCCGCGATGGCGCCGTCGAGCGTCTTGCGCATCAGCGTGGGGTGCAGGTGGAACTGCCAGTAGTTGACCCCGACCATGTAGATGAGCGTGTCCACGCCGCGAGCGGCGGCGCGGACCGAGGCCGGGTCATCGGGGTTCCACGTCACGACCTCGGCGAGCGGGTCCGCGCCGAACTGGGCTTCCAGGGAAGCACGCGAGCGCCCCACCACCCGGTAGGCCCTGCCCTGGGCCTTCAGTGCGTTCGCCACACTCTGGCCGATGACTCCCGAGGCCCCGAACAGCGCCACCTTGCCTGCCATGACGGACTCTCTTTCTGAACGGCGACAGTTTTCTGAACGCCGTTCCGTGAACACCGTTCAATTACTGGTGGCCGTTCGAGGTGTCAAGTCATAGGGTGTGGGGATGGGGATTTCGGAGCGGAAGGAGCGGCAGCGGGCGGAGCTGCGCGAGCACATCCTGGGGGTGGCGCGGGAGATGGTGGTGAAGGAGGGGTTCAGCGCGCTGTCGATGCGCAAGTTGGCGGAGGCGGTGGAGTACGCGCCGGCGACGCTGTACCTGCACTTCGAGAACCGGGAGGCGATTGCCCGGGAGTTGTGCGTGCGGGGGTTCGGGGAGTTCCTGGCGGAGCTGGAGCCCGCGGCCACGGCGAAGGAGCCGCTGGAGCGGCTGGCGGTGATGGCGGCGGCCTATGTGCGGTTCGGGTTGGCGCACCCGGAGACGTACCGGCTCATCTTCATGGAAGACCCGAAGTTGTCGAGCGAGCTCTTCCAGGGGGCGCCGGACGGGGCGGGTCCGCGTTCGTTCGCGCTGCTGAGCGGCGTGTTCGAGGACCTGAAGTCAGCGGGGAGGCTGTCGGCGGAGGCGCAGCCCGCGAGGCTCGCGGAGACCTTGTGGGCGGGGCTGCATGGGATTGTGAGCCTGAAGCTGACGTGCGCGGCGTTCAAGGACACGCGCGCGGAGGACCTGCGCGACACGCTGCTGGAGACGATGGTGAATGGGCTGCCGGGGTTGAAGCCGGCGAAGAGAGAGCGTTGACGAGGGCCGGAGGGCCCGGCACTAATCGCGGGTGGTAGGGCCTCCGGACCTGGTGGCTGGCTTGGTCTTCAAAACCAATGGGGGACGTTGAGAGACGTCCTTGGCGAGTTCGATTCTCGTGCTCTACCGACTGTGATTCCAAGGGGTACGTCCCCCTTGCCTCCTACGGTTGGGCCTGGAGCGGCTTCAACAGTCCCGCTCGGTCCAGCGACGCGCGAACCACTTCAGCCAACTCGACATGCTCCGGGTTGCTTGCCGTGAAGCGCTCAGGAGTCAGGACGATGAGGGTTCCCTTGTCCCCGACGGGCTCGACGCAGACCCGAGAAGGCAGTGGCGGCACCGGTCCTCGCTGCCGGGAAACGTAGGTCGCCCATCCCATGAACGTGCCAGGAGTCGCGAACTCCGACACCGCGTCTCGATGAGCGATGGACGTGGCAACGCCCCATTCTGCGTCCCACGAATCGACAGCCGCGCGCAGAATCCGCGCGAGAACAGGGGCAGTCACCACGCGCGCCCTGGCTTCGTCCTCGGTTGGAAGCTCCATCACGCACAGGTCACTCAATCCCCCCGGAGCAGAACCACACGAGATCCTGACGCTGGTGCTCGCGCCGTCCCGCTCTCCATTCCACGCAGAGAGGGAGACCGCAGCATCACGTCGTGACTTCGCCTTGTAGAGCCCCATCAGGGACTCCGCGTTCGGCGCAATCGGACGCCGAAGAGCATCCGCGCGGGACGCGGCTTTCTCAAACCATCGCCCCAGAGAAGGCTCAATGGTGCGCAGCGAACCGAAGAAGCCCGCTGCCCGGCGAGCGTATGCCTCGACTGGCTCGACCCGGCCCGGCCAGTAGACCCCAACGTAGTAATTCTCCTTCATCTCTCTTTCTCCTAGGGGGCAATCGGGGTGTGTACGACCTTGATCGCGCCAAGCCCCTCAGTCCGGAAGAGGTCCCTCACAGCGCTCGCGACTTCGCGCTCAGCGAAATGCCAGTGAATCGGAGTCCCCCTCGCCACCTCGAACTGCCTCCTCGCCTGGTCAAGCATTCCATCCGCGCCTCGGAACCATGCCCTGAAGCTCCCATCCTTGAGGAACTTGGCATACCCCGGTCCCTTCGTTTCAAGGAGGACGCCCAGATTGAATCCATCGAACCGGACGCCCTCTACATTGTAGACCTTCCCAATCGGCGCCCCAGTCACCTGAGCCTGATACTCGCGAGACGCATCGCTCATGCTCTCACTCGCGCTTTCCCATCTTCCTGGCCCTCCTTCGGACGGACCTCCTTGCTGCGCCGCCGTACCCGCCCGATGAAGGACGATGGCCGCTCCGGGCCCGCCATTCAGCACCGCCGCAGCTCGGCCTACCGGCACGGACACTCGCTCCAGGGCAAGCGCGCCTTGGGCTGACACCGAGAGCACTGGCACTTCCGCCGTGGCCAGCGTGGCTCCCTGCAACGTGCGCGTCGTGGAGGATGCAGCCCCCCAGGTCGCAATCAGGTTCGTGACCATCTTCGAGACGGCCTGAATCTGTTCGCCGCGCGTCATGTACTTGAAGCGCTCCAGGTACTCCGGCGACGACTTGATGAGCGCCACCACGGCGGCGGGCATCTGTCGGAACGCTTCGAGGTTCTCCTCAGGCGACGATGAGAAGAACTTCCCCACCGCGAGGGCCAGTCCCACAAATGCCTCTTCGGCACCGTCCAGGGAGCGGCTCAAGTAGTCCGCATCGTCATGCACATCCGCGTAGGCCCCGCCGCGAAGCTCCTCCAGCGACGAGCCCATTTCACGGAAGACACCACTCTTGCCCGAGTAGAAGGCACCCAGTTGGAACAAGCCCGCGCGGAAGGCCCCATCCTTCCACTCGACCTCTCCGACTCGCTGTTGCGTCCGCCCCGACAACACCCATGCAAGACAACCGTCAGGCCGGAGCACCGCGACTCCGGAGAAGCGCTCCACTCGCCGCGCCAGCTCGGCCCGCGACACCTCGCCCGTGACAAGAACCTCGCGCAGCATGAAACCCACCGCGACACGGGCCGGGAATTGCCCCAGCGTCACGTCCTTGCCCAGCAGCACGTTCAGCAGTCGCGCCGCATGGGAGGGAGAGATGGAGCTACCCACCACGGGACGTGAATCCTGCTCCTCCAACCCCGCATCCCGAAGCAACGCATCGAACGCATCGCTGCGCGGCCTTCGCGCGGGCCGTACGCGAGTCGATTCCCTCAACTCCGGATGACGGTACCGCAGGGGCCTGGCTGAAGGACCATCCTCCCCTTGCGAATCGCTCTCCACGTCCGCTCGGGCGTCCGCCCCATCCTCTCCAGGCAACGCGCCTCGTTGCTGGAAGGTGGTTCGGCGAGCAGACGCGTCAACCCCAGCGCAGCCCGTGGCAAAGAGGGCAACGCAAAGCATCCAAAGGCCAGCACGCATTCCTCACCCCCTGCCGTCCTTCAAGAGAAGGCAAACGGGGGCATCCTGGCATTCGCGTCTGACAAGTCGATGGGGAATAGACAGGTCGGCGGAATCTTACAGCGTCACGCCGACACTGCCCGCATGGCGTCAGAGGCAGGTCACATGGCCCATCGGACACCGTGCAAGACCTTGGGCCGCCATCCTCCGTCGCGACATCAGGCCACGAGGACATCAGAGCGGCGGCTGCGCACCTTGATCATAAACAGACTCAACACAAACCTCACTCCCTCCCACCGCGCACAGTCTGGCCACGATGCCATACAACCGCCGATGCATTCCTTCGACCGGATCAAATCCAACAAAGTTCACAACATCGGCAACTCCCATCTCCCCAGCCTGGGTCGGCCCCATCACATAGAAAGTCTTCACAACACGCGGCCACCCTCCAGTCGGCCATCTATACCTGAAAAAGAAGACAATCCTATCAAGCCCCGTGTCACTAGGCTCATACCAGCCAAGAACATACGAATCCGCATCATCGCCGGACACCGCAACATCATAGACACGCTTCAGGTTGACCCCATTCATGTCAGACAGGGTCCGCTCATTGGCCGCCAATCCGGAATCCGACTCGAAAATCCGAAAAAGCTTCGAGACCCACCCGCCTGGCACATCGCGCCCGAACGAGTAGGCGAGCAGGAAATACTTTCGGACGCCATTGGCAGTGAGTGAAACACCGCCCACTTGTGCCCCTGCGCCTTGCAGCTCCCTGTACAAGACAATTCCGCCGTCCCCGGGGAAGCCCGTCCACGAGAAAACCGTCCCCCGATCAGGCCGTTCAACGACATACACGCCCGCCATCCCACCAGCCCCACACCCGCTTCCGGCCTGAAACCCCAGAGCCACCTGAATCACCGGCCGCGTTGGACTCTGAGTGGAGCCGACAACCGCAATGGACGGAAGTCTGAACTCCGCCCCACCACACACAGTCCCCATCATGACATACTCAACCTGACTTGGAGCAACGGGGGCCGTTGTCACAACGGATGCATACCGAACCTCGAACCCGACACTCCACACAACATGCATCTTGGATCCAAATCCAGCAATCGAGGGAGATGAAGCGACTCCACTCGTGTCGATTGCCACCGGTGTGGACCATGATGACAACCAACGGTCCCAATAGGAGAAATACAGATTCCCTCGTCCAGGAAAACTGCCTGGCGAAATGAACGCAAGCCCGACATTCCCATCATCATCAACAGCAAGCGTCGGCGACTCCGCCCTCAGCGGCACCACCGAGCTGCTCTGCACCCACCCCCCGCCGGTATTCTGTGAGTAGAAATGCCGCAAAGTCTGGTCGACAACCAGGACATGGTGAATACCTCCCGCCCCCGCGACAAGCCGATTCGAATTCACATCGAAGCGACGGGGCGTACTTGCCGACCTCACAAGCTCGGTCGTGTATTGCCCCATTGCGTTATTGGGTGCCCCCAGAACAACCATCATCACAACGACCGCAAAAGACCAGAACACGCATCGCATACGACCTTCGAGCTTCATGGTTCCTCCGCCATTCACAGGCATAATCTGGATAAAGGCCAATGCATCCAAATCCAGAAGTCAAGCTCCAGCACGCCAGAATCAAAGTCACACAAAATGAGCGAACTGGGACTTCACCTGACGGATAGAATTTCTGGCTCAGCGAAAAGCTCGCGCTCCGAGACAGGTTTCGAGCCTCACACATCCCCACCCCGCATGACAAATGCCCCCATCACGAGAGATGTGATCACCACGTCGCCTCTCGGTGCGCCATGTGCAACTCGATGCGAATCTCTCGCTCGAGTCCGTGTGGCTCCGTCGCTCCGATGAGAACTCACTGATGTACGGACTACCGGACTCAACCAGAGCACTGCCCACGTGCTCGATGGAGCCATGTGGCGCTCGGTGGCGCATGCCGTCGCGCAACTTCCTCTCTAGAAGCCCCCTTGTGGCCAACCTCCCGTCCCAAGGGTCTCCATGTGCACAGGCCCATGCCACAGGGGGCGCCAGGTGCGCTCCCCGTTCTCCCGGAAGAATCCCCATGAACAGGCGAAATTTCCTCTTCGTACTCCTCGCCGTCCAGACCCTCATCGGCTGCGGCGACGACGCGGTCTCCTACTCCGCTCCCGTCGGCATCAACCTCAAGGCCAAGTCGTCCGACACGGTCAACGCCACCGTGATGTCCCAGAAGGGCATCTCGACCGAGTCCGGAAATCCCTTCAAGGTCTTCGTCGACAACGCCCGCAAGGAGCTCGACGGCAAGTCTCCCGGGCGCGTCGAGCTGACGAACCTGACCCTCACCCTGGGCGCGGGGAGCGTGGGCGCGACCTCACTCGCCGAGGTCTTCTCGGGACGCGTCGAAATCCTCTTCCGCACGGAGGAGTCCAACAACACCCACATCGTGGGTCATGTCGAGAACCCCACCGGCAGCGGCCCCGTGCCCTTCACCGTCACCTTCGACTCGAAGGCCATGTCGACCGACGACTACACGCTGTTCCTCGCTGGCAAGTTCAACGTCGTCCTGCGCGGCGCGGCGGCCCCGAGCTTCACCAGCAAGGGCGCGGACGTCGACCTCCAGGCGACCTTCGCCTTCACGGCCTTCGAGTAGGCCCACCGGCATACCGGCAAGGGCTCGGGGTCTCGCATGAAGCGACTCCACGAGCCCTTCCGGGGTGTCTCATTTGCCCTGCAGCCCGCACTTCGTCTGAATCACAGTCATCGCACGCTGCATCAACTTCGGGTCGGCGGTCTCCTTCCCGCTGAGCACCTCGATCTCCGCCGTCGTGAAGCCCTTCTCGATGGCATCCGCGCCACACTTGCACTTCTGGTCGGCCTTCTTCGCGTCCACACCCTGGATCGCGGCCACCTGCATGCACTGTCCCACGTACTCTGCTTTCTTGCCCGCGGGCCACGACCCCGCCTGCGCGGCCAGCGGGAGCACCAGCATGGAAGAGACCGCGAATGCTACGAGGATCGAGCCGCGAGAATCTGAACGCTTCAAGTCAGCCTCATCAGTGTGACGAAATGCCTCGCCCCAAGCGAAACACGGGGCACCCTCTCAAAGTTCTCCACGACCCGGCATGGGCCCCACGTCGCAGGGGACTGCGGCCTCTTCCACAGCCCCCTCTCCGAACCGTCCACTGACCGCCCGACCCATCACCCTCGCGTGGTAGTGTGCGCCCCGTGACGACTGGCCGCAGCACCGCCCCCTCGAGGCCCCCAGCACCGTGAGCCCCACCCGAGAAGTCCGCGCTGACTTCGACCGGACCTCCATCGTGATGTATCAGGCCTATCCGGATGCCATCGCCGACGTGGCCGTGAAGGAGCAGACGTTCGGCCCGCCCTTCTCGACGGGACGGATGACGTGGATCAAACCCAGCTTCCTCTGGCTGATGCATCGCTCCAACTGGGGGCGCAAGAGCGGCCAGGAGCGGACGCTCGCGGTGCGAATCCGGCGCTCGGGCTGGGTGGAAGCACTCGGCGCCGCGGTGCTCACCAGCTTCGAGCCCAAGGCCCATGCCTCCCCAGAGGCCTGGCGCAAGGCGTTCGAGGCCGCCCCCGTCCATGTGCAGTGGGACCCCGAGCGCACGCTGCGAGGCGCCGGACTGCCTCATGACAGCATCCAGGTCGGCCTGGGCCGAGCCATCATCCAGCGCTTCGTGGATGACTGGATTGTCTCCATCACCGACCTGACACCGCTCGTGCAGAAGGTGCGCAAGCACCTGGACGAAGGACGCGCGGACCAGGCCGCGCGACTCCTGCCAAAGGAAGCCGTCTTCCCAGTCCCAGCCGAGCTGATGCGTCCCCTCGGGATGTGACGTCGGGCCGCGAGGAATTGATACACACCCAGACGTCTGCGATTGAACGTTTCCGCCTGAACCGACCCGCGCGGAAAATTGACACGGTGGATCCGCCATTCCCAGTGTCGCCCCGTCGCCACTGTTTGGCGATCCAGGTTCATCGCGCCGTGGAGCGTTCCAATGCCTCTCTCGAAGCCGTCCGCTGCCCCCCTCCCCTCCCGTCTGTTGTCAGTCCTCGCCGCGCTCGCCCTCACGCTCGCCACACCGACCGCGCTCGCGGCCTCGGCCATCTATGGCGGCGGCCCGTTCTATTCCGGCGGCACCGCCGTGATGGATGACCTCCGCGCCTCGGGGTTCACCACCGTCATCCTCTGGAGCTTCCACATCGAGGACAACGGCGACCTCGTCTACAACGACATCCCCGTCGTCAAGAATGGCGCCTACATGGGTGACCCCGGATGGCCGACCCGCCTCGCCACGCTCAAGACCGCGCCCACCTCCGTCCGCCGCATCGAGGTCTCCATCGGCGCCTGGAGCGTCCCCGACTTCGAGCGCATGGCCCGCCTGGTCAACGGCACTGCCGCCGGCTGTGGCTCCACCATCGTCTGTGGCACCGGGACCAACAGCATCCTCTACCGGAACTTCCTCGCCCTGAAGAACGCCACTGGCGCCGACGCGGTGAACTTCGATGACGAGAGCGCCTACGACCTGACTCCGACCACCACCTTCAGCCAGATGCTCATCGGCCAGGGCTACAAGATCACCTTCGCGCCCTACACCCAGCAGACGTTCTGGCGGAACCTCCGGAACAACCTCGGCAGCGCCGTCGACGCCATCTACCTCCAGGTCTACGCGGGTGGCGCCGGCAACAACCCCGCGAGCTGGAACACCGCGATGGGGATGACCGTCGACCCGGGCCTCTGGTCCAAGAACGGCACCAACTGCACCTCGGGCGACAGCCCCGCCACCGTCCAGTCCCGGATGGCCAACTGGAAGACCACCGCGGGCATCCGGGGCGGCTTCATGTGGCTCTACGACGACATCCAGAAGTGCTCCGCCCAGGGCACGTCCGCGCAGTACGCCGCCGCCATCAACACCGCCGTCAGCGGCAACACCCCGCCCGTCGCGAACTTCAGCTTCACCGTCAGCAGCCTCACCGCGACCTTCACCGACTCCTCCACCGACTCCGACGGCACCATCACCTCGCGCAGCTGGAACTTCGGCGACGGCACCACCTCCACCGCGACCCACCCCTCGCGCACCTACGCGAGCGCCGGCAACTACAACGTCTCCCTGACCGTCACCGACAACGGCGGCGCGAGCCACACCAGGACGCAGACTGTCTCGGTCGGCGCGGGCAACATCAACCTCGCGCTCAACAAGCCCACCACCAGCTCGACCCCGTGCAACAGCAACGAGGCTTCCGCCAAGGCCGTCAACGGAAGTGTCTCCGGCGGCAACACCGACAAGTTCTGCTCGCTCGTCTCACCCGCGTGGATGCAGATCGACCTGGGCTCCGCGCAGACGGTCAGCAGCTTCACGCTCCGCCACGCCGCCGCCGGAGGCGAATCCGCGAACTGGAACACCCGGGCCTTCACCCTCCAGGTCTCCAGCAACGGCACCACCTGGAGCACGCCCGTCACCGTGACGAACAACACCAGCAACGTGTCGACCCACCCCATCACCCCGGTGTCGGCTCGCTACATCCGCCTCGACGTGTCGACCCCCACCCAGAACGGTGACCCCGCCACGCGGCTCTACGAGCTCGAAGTCCGCTGACCCCTCTCGCAAGCCCTCGGGACGCAGGGCGTGTCCCGAGGGCCCCGCGCTACGGCATCTCTCGACGTGCTCCGCGCTCGTCCAGCGGGGCCTCGAGCTGCCCCTGCTCCTCCTGGATACGCCGCGCCCACCGCCTGCGCTCCACGCTCCGCTCGTAGGCTCGCCGCCCCAGCCACTCCATCGCGCCAATCTTGAACGCGAAGGACGCCGTCGCGAACGCGGGCTCCCCGAGCGACGACCAGCCCCAGTCCCCCTGTGCGCGGGTGATGCGCCGCTCCTCCCCTTCGTAGTCCGAGGACCGCAGCTCCACCGTGTCCACGATGACGCCCTCCTCTTCCTCCCCCAGCGCGCACAGCCGCGCTCCCCGCGACGACACGATGGACGAGCGACCCAGGAACCGGTCCGTCTTCACCATCCTCCCCATCAGCCCCGGGAGCGGGCCCTCCCATGGCCCACACTGATTCGCGAGCACCACCGGCACGCCGAAGTGCCGGGCATAGCGGACCGGCAGCGACTCCATCTGCCGACAGGATGCCTCGATGAGCGCTCGCGGAAAGCTCCAGGGGTTCTCCTTCCCCACCCCGTAACAGTGCGGCATGAGATGGAGCTGGGCCCGCGAGTCCTCGATGCACCTCGCCAGGTCGTTGAAATGATTGTCCGCGCAGATCCCCACGCTGATGCGCCCCAGCGCGCAATCAATCACACACGGGTCGTCCACACTGCCCCGGAACCCATACGCTTCATACGAAGGCGCCCGACGCTTGCGCACCCGGTCCACCTTCCCTCCGGGCGAAATCAAGACGAAGGTGTTGAAGAAGTCCTCTCCCTCCACCTCCAGGAGGGAGGCCCCCAGGAACACCTTCCCCAGGTCCGCCTCCTGTCTCAGGAAGCGGACAGTGGGCCCCTCCAAGGTCTCCGCCCACTGCCAGAGCTCGGGGCTCCGCACGTACCCCGTGACGGAGAACTCCGGGAGCAGCACCAGTCGCGCCCCCTGCGCCACCGCCTGCCGGATGAACGGCCGCGCATGCTCCAGGTTGTGCCGCACGCGCCCGTTCTCCGAGCGGAGCTGCAACGCGGCGACACGAAGCGAGTCCATGGACGATGGAGCCGACTACGCGACGCGCGCGTGGACGATGTTCAGGATGTTCGACGTGTGGCAGAGCAGCTCGCCGTTGCTCTTCGTCAGGTACTCGCGCTCCATGTCCGCGGAGCCGATTCGCGAAATCACCTCCAGCCCCTGCTGGCGCAGGTACGCGTCCGAGTCATCCTCCTCGATGCCGAACGTCATGGGATGTCCCATCGACGCCAGCTGCCGCCCCCACTGTCTGGAATCAGGGTAGCGGACGTCCCCTCGCAGGGCCCCCAGGGCCACGTAGTCGAAGGCAATGCTGCTCCCGCGCGGCGTGTGGCGCACCACGAAGCCCAGCGTCCGGCTGACGCTCTGCTCCGTCAGGTACATGCTCACGCCCTCCCAGAGGAAGAACGTCCGCAGCGAGGAGTCGAAGCCCCACGCGGGCAGGACATCCTCCAGCCGGTGGACATCGAAGTTGATGGGCACGTAGTTGACCCAGTCCGGCACCGCCCCCAACAGCGCATCCAGGCGCTCCTTCTTGCGTCGCTGCGTCGACGGCAGGTCCAGCTCGAAGACGCGGACGCCCTCCAGCCGCTCGCGGAACCGGTACGCCCGGCTGTCATAGCCCGCGCCGAGCAGCACCACCTGCCGCGCCCCATCATCGAGCGCCTGCTGGAACAGCGCATCCAGATGCAGCGTGCGCGCCGTGGCGAAGCCATACGCCCCCGGCAGCTTGCGCCCGAAGTGGTTCTTGAACCACGCCCGCACAGGCGCCACCGAGAGCAGCGCGCGTGAGACCGGGTCCAGGAAGTCCTCCGCCATGAAGTCGGGGTTGCGGACGCTGGCGTCTTCTTCACGCGCCCCCAGGGCTCGCCACATCGCCACGCCCAGCGCGGTCCTATCGGCTTCTCGCTTGTCCTTGTTCATATGCCCCCCACTCGAATCGCAGGCGCTGTGTCCTCCACCACCGCCATCGCCTCCTGCGCGACAATGCGGTTCTCCTGCATCCCCAGGTGGATGACACCGTCGGGACTGGTGATGGAGGCTCGGATGACATCGCCCTCTTTCAGATAGGCGGCCGGGTTGCTCGACTTCAGGATGAGCTTCGCCAGCGTCCTGTCCGACAAGAAGAGGCGCATGAAGCTCCCCACGCTCCGCGCCAGCCGGGACACCGTCCGTCCCGCGGCGACACCGCTCGGAGTCCCCGTCAGCACGAGGTCTCCAGGGTACAAGTCCATGACCTCGGAGAGCTCCGAGAGCGTCTCCTCCGGCGGGTAGATCATCTCCGCCGTGCTCGCGCTCTGACGGAGCTCGCCGTTGACGGATAAGGACAGCCGCAAGTCCATCAGCCGGCCCCGGTCCTCGGGTGAGAGCAGGTAGAGGAAGGGGCCCACCGGGCAGAACGTCCGGAAGCTCTTGGCCTTGTGCCACTGGCCTTCGAGGAGCTGAAGGTCCCTGGCGGAGACGTCATTGGCCATCACCAGGCCCGCGACGACTTCGTGCAGCCGCTCTCGCGTCACCTGCATGGGCTGATGGAGACCTCGGCCGATGACGAGCCCCAGCTCGATTTCGTAGTCGAGCATCCGCACCCGCTGAGGTCGGACGATGTCGCCCCTGCTCGACGTGAGGGACGAGGACGCCTTGCGGAAGAACTGGTTGAAGTCCTTCGTGTCCGGGTCCTGTCCCACTTCCAACATGTGGCTGCGGTAGTTCTGCCCCTGACACACCACATTGCAGGGAGATGTCACCGGGCTGAGCACCTCGACTTCGCTCAGGGGCTGCCCCTTCCCGCCGCCTCCCGTCGACATGGCCCAGGCGCGCTCCTGACCACTCTCCAGGAACTCAGCCAGGGATACGTATTTCCCGGGGATGGGGACCACCTGCCCCGCTCGAACCCACCCCCACCGGACCTCGCCGCCCGCCTTGAATCTCGCGATGTGAATACCCATTCCAAACACCTCGCCTCAACGCGCCGCGACGGGCGCACCGAGCTCCTCCAGAACAACGGCCATCCGGTCCGCGACCTCACGAACGTAAGGTGCCTGCAGCATCGTGTAGTGATTGCCGGGGACCCGCTGCATCCGCGCTTGTGACAAACGTTCACCCCAGCTCTCCGCGGGGGCTGGCATCGGCTCCTCCCTGTTCGCGATCAACTGCTCGGCTTGAAGGAAGAGCACCCTGCCGGCGTAGGGCTCCGGTCGATACCGTGCCAACGCCCGCGCGTTCCGCTCGAAGACACGGAAGCGCTGCTCCAGCTCCGGCAGCTCGACCCCCGGCAAGGCTCCGAGCGCCTTCGCATGCTCCACCAGATAACGAAGCCGGCCCCCCTCATCGAGCGACTCCAGCCGCGCGGGGTCCAGCCGCGCCGCCGCTGTTCCTCCGAGCAGGTCCGTGGCGAACCATGCCATCAGCGCGCCAGGCTCCTGCGCCCGCTGGTAGAGCTCCGGTGACCAGGTCTCCAACAGCACGAGCAGCTCCACGTGTTCGCCAGTCGCCTCCAGCTGCCGCGCCATCGCTTGCGCGACAATCCCACCCGTGGACCAGCCGCCCAGCCGGTATGGACCGCTCGGACGCACCCGGCGCACCTCCTCCAGGTAGCGCGCCGCCATCTCCTCGACGGAGCAGGAGTCCGAGTCCATCAACGCCTGCAGCGCGAAGAACGGCTGCCGAGGCCCCAGCTGCCGAGACAGCGGCGCGTAGCACAGGACGTCTCCGCCCGTCGGATGCACGAAGAAGAGCGGAGGCTTGTCTCCCGTCTCCTGGATTCGCACGAGGGGCTCGCGGACACGCGCACCGCCCTCCTGTCGGCGCAGCAGGTCCGCCAGGTCCTGGATGGTGTCCGCCTGGAACAGGAGCGACACGGGGAGCGGACGGCCGAACCTCGCGCGCAGCCGGGACATCAGGCGGACCGCGAGCAAGGAGTGACCTCCCAGCGCGAAGAAGCCGCTGGTGACCCCGATGGGGCGCAGGTCGAACAGCTCCTCCCACAGCGACACGAGCTCCAGTTCCAGTGCATCACGAGGCGCGACGTAGGCCGCGGAGACCTCGCGCGCGGGGGCGTCGGGAAGCGGGAGCGCACGCACGTCCAGCTTCTGGTTGGGCGTCATGGGCAACGCCTCGAGCTGGACGAAGTGGGCGGGAATCATCGACGCCGGGAGTTGCTCGCGCAGTCGCCTCGACAGCTCCGACGGTGAGACGTTCGTCACCACGTAGGCAATCAGCGACACCTCACCCGCTGCATCCGGGCGAGCCACCACCACCGCCTGCGGAACATCCGGGTGCCTCCGCAGCGCCGCTTCAATCTCTCCCAGCTCGATGCGCACTCCACGCACCTTCACCTGGGTATCGAGTCGCCCCAGGAACTCGATGCGTCCATCGGCGGCGTGCCGCGCCAGGTCTCCGGTCCGGTACATGCGATCGCCCGGCCTCGTCCCCCAAGGGTCGGGCATGAAGCGCTCCGCCGTCAGCTCCGGACGGTGCAGGTAGCCTCGCGCCACGCCTTCCCCGCCGATGAAGACTTCACCCGGGACACCCAGCGGGACGGGCCTCAGCCGCGGGTCCAGCACGTACATCCGCGTGTCCGCGATGGGCCGGCCGATGGTGACTCCTACGTCGCCATCGCGAACCCCATCGAACGAAGACCAGATGGTCGTCTCCGTGGGCCCATACATGTTGAGGACGTCCCCCTCGACGTGCTCGAGGACCTGCCGCGCCAGCGCCACGGGAAACGGCTCTCCTCCAACGAGCAGCTTCTCGAGTGGACGCAGGGACTCCGCGCCTTCGGGCTCCAGCAGCAGCATCCGCAGCATCGACGGCGTGCATTGGAAGTGGGTGACGCCGTGCCGGGCGATGAGCGTGGGGATGTCATCCTCGGGGGC
This sequence comes from Myxococcus stipitatus DSM 14675, assembly GCF_000331735.1. Lineage (GTDB taxonomy): Bacteria > Myxococcota > Myxococcia > Myxococcales > Myxococcaceae > Myxococcus > Myxococcus stipitatus. Next base: position 6,365,615 of record NC_020126.1, read on the forward strand.
CTCGCTCGGCTGGCACCGCTCCTTCAGTGCAGCGAGCGTGTGCAGCCCCGCGAGCGTCGACTCCACATCCACGCCGAAGTCGATGAGACAGGCGACCTCGTCCACGCCGAGCTCACGCAGCTTCTCCAACAAGGGCAGGCAGGACTCCACATCGCCAAACAGGCCCATCTGGTGGAAGTACCGGTCCACGGCCCTCGACAGCAGCAGGTCGACGTCCTCTTCGCTCAGGGACTCCAACGCTTCGCCGTGAGGCAGTGGCCCGATGACCGAGCGCAGCAGCCCCAGCGAGCTCTTCAGGTACTGCCGCAGCGGCGCATCCACTTTCTGGCGAACGGCCTCGACGTCCTCGCCCATGAAGGTGTGGAGCATGAGCGTGACGTGGCCTCGACCGGGGCCATGTCCGGCGGACTTCCAAGCCGCTCGGTAGAGCTGGAGCTTCTTCGACAGCTCGGGGAGGTTCTGTCCCAGCAGGTGCGTGAGCACGCTGGCCCCCGCCTCTCCGGCCGCGCGGAAGGTCTCCGGGTTGCCCGCCGCCGTCACCCACACGGGGACCTCGGGCTGGATGGGACGTGGCTGTGATTGGACCCGAACGTCCTGCCCCTGGCCATTCCGGAAGGACACGGCGTCGCCCTTCCACAGCTTCCGGACGAGGGCGACCTGCTCGAAGAACTGGCTCCGCGCATCGGCGAAGCGTTCGGGCGCGAGGACGAAGTCGTTGGGGTGCCACCCCGACGCGAACGAGAGGTCCACGCGTCCCCCCGACAGGTTGTCGACGACGGCCCACTCCTCGGCGACGCGGATGGGGTTGTGCAAGGGAAGCACGATGCTCCCCGCCCGGAGCCGGATGTTCCGCGTCGTCGCCGCCAGCGCCGCGCTGACGACGGAGGGATTCGGGTACAGCCCTCCGAAGGCATGGAAGTGCCGCTCGGGTGTCCAGACCGCCGTGAAGCCGTGCGCGTCGGCGAAGCGCGCACCCTCCAACAGGAGCCGGTACTTGTCCCTCGCGTGCTCCCGCTCGTCGCTCGCGAAGTAGAACAGGCTGAACTCGAGCGGCTTGCGCGAACCCTCGCGCGACACGGGCTTGCGGCCGACGCCTTGCTCACCGCGGAGCACCACCTGAAAGCCTCGGGTCAGCGAGTACAGGAGCTCCAGCACCGAGATGTCGAACGACATGCTCGTCGTCGCCAGCCAGACACCGGGCGACGTCCCCTCCAGCGCGTCATCCATCGCCGCGAAGAAGCGCTCGATGTTGCGATGACAGACCAGAACCGCCTTCGGGCGCCCCGTGGACCCCGAGGTGTAGAGCGTGTACGCCACGTTCTCCGCGCCCACACCGCTCGACGGCGGTTCCTCGGCCGCGGGCTCCTCGGCGTCCAGCCACACGACCTTCACTCGCGCGTCCTCCGGCAACACGCGCAGCCGCGACTCGGACACCACCACCGGTGCTCGCGAGTCCGTGAGCATGTACGCGAGCCGCTCCGCGGGATAGGTCGGGTCCATGGGCACGTAGGCGCCCCCCGCCTTCAGGATGCCCAGCATGCCCACCACCATGCCGGCCCCTCGCGAGACACAGAGTCCCACGCGGACCTCCGGCCCCACGCCCAGCGCCCGCAGTCGATGCGCCAGCCGGTTCGCCTGGAGGTCCAGCTCGCGGTAGCTCAAGCGCTCGCGGCCTGAAATCAACGCGACCGTGTCCGGCGTGCGCTGGACCTGCTCCTCGAACAGCCCATGGATGCAGACCTCTCGCACGGGACCTTCCGTCGAGGTGTCGTTCCAGGTCTCGAGCACCTCGCGGCGCTCCTCCGACGTCAACAGCGGGAGGTCCGACACGCGCTGGTCACGAGACTCGACGATGGCTTCCAACAGCGTCGTGAGGTGCCCCACCATGCGCAGGGCTTGGGCCTCGTCGAACAGGTCCGTGCGGAACTTCAGCACGCCGCCCAGCGAGTCCTCTGTCTCGGACAACTCCAGGGACAGGTCGAACTGTCCTTGCTGCTGGGGGAGGTCGAACGGGCGAAGCACCAGCCCTCCGGCCGCGGCTCCCTGGTAGATGTCTCCCTTGGGGGTCGGCTGGAGCATGAAGACAGCCTGGAAGAGGGGCGAACGGTCCGCGTGGCGTTCCGGGTTCAACTTCTCCACGAGCAGGTGGAATGGGAAGTCCTGGTGCGCGAGCGCACCGACGACGGTCTGTCGGAGCTGCCGGAGGAGGTCTCGGAAGACAGGGTCCCCCGAGAGGTCGCCCCGCAGGACCACCATGTTCATGAAGTTGCCGACCACCTTCGCGAACTCGGGCTGGGTCCTCCCGAGCGAGGGAGACCCCACGAGGAGGTCCTCCTGTCCCGAGTACCGATGCAGAAGCACCAGGTACGCGGCGAGGAGCAGCGTGTAGAGCGTGACGCCCTCCTGCTCACAGATGGCCCGCAGCTGTCGAGGGAGCGTCCCCCGCAGCAGCACGGGCACGGACGCCCCCGCGTAGGTCTGCACCGAGGGCCTCGGCTTCGCGAATGGCAGGTCCAGCGACGACGGCGCCCCCGCGAGCTGCTTCGACCAGTAGTCCCACAGGCGTTGCCCGGTGGCACCCGCGAGCATCTCCGACTGCCAGCGGACGTAGTCCGTGTACGTCGCCCGAGGAGCGGGGAGCGCGGCGGGGACACCTGCCTTCTCCGCTGGATAGAGGTGCCGCAGCAGCTCCTCGCCCAGGATGAGCAGCGACCAGCCGTCGTAGACGATGTGGTGGATGGCGATGAGCAGCACGTGCTCCCGAGCGGTTCGGGAGAACAGGTGCACTCGCATCAACGGCCCCTGCTCCAGGTCGAACGGCGCCTCGTAGGCGCGGGTGACGCGGGCGCGCAGGGCCTCGGGCTCCTCGTCCGTCGCGAGGACGTGCTCGAAGCAGAGGGAGTCCCGCCGCCGCACCTTCTGGACGGGCTGTCCCCGCCGCGTGCCGAAGGTCGTCCGCAACACGCCGTGCCGCTCCACCAGTCGTTGGCAGGCGCGACGCAGGGCCGGGACGTCCACCTCGGTGACGATGCGAAGCGACAGCGCCGTGTTGTAGGCGATGCTGTCCGGAGCCAGCTGCGCGACGAACCAGAGCGCCTGTTGTCCATGCGAGAGCGGGTGGATGGACTCGCCATCCGCCGCGTCCTGGCGGAGGTGGTTCACCAGCGCGTCCTTGTGCGTGGACAGCAGCGACAGGGCCTCGGGAGACAGGGCTCCCTTCGGCGCGCGGTACTTCAGCCGCTCGCCTTCGACCCACAGCGTGATGCCCTGCCGGGACAGCTCCGCGACGAGCTCGCCGGCAATCACAGTTCGCCTTCTTCCCAGTCCGGGCTCGCCCCCTGTGTCCTCGCTCCGCCGTTGAGCTGCTCGGCGAGCCGCTGCGAGAGGTGCGCGACACTCGCCCCCTGCAACAGCTCATCGAGCTGCATGTTCACGCCGGTCTCCGCGTGAATCTTGTGCTTCAGCTCCAGCGACAGCAGCGAGTCCAGGCCCAGCGTGTTGAGCGGCTGCTCCGAGTCCAGGCGCACCACCGGCATCTTCAGGAGGCTCGCGACCAGCTCACGCAGATAGCTGTCCAGGAGCGGGCCTCGCTGAGCGGGCTCCGCGCTGAGCAGGTCCTTGGAGAAGGTGCTCGCCGTCAACGAGGCGGCCTGGAGCGTCGCCGCATCGGGAACAGGAGGCAGGACGTACGTGCCCGCCTCGACGGCGTCGCAGGTCTTGCCGTAGGCGACTCGTTCGCCCAGGCGCTCCAGGTTGATGCGGCGGATCGCGTCGACCTCCAGCGACTCGTCCTTCGTCACCGTGAGCAGGAGATAGGCCGCGAGTCGACGCCGGAGCAGCTCACCCAGCATGTGGATGCCGTGGAGGTGCTTCTGGGTGACCTCGTCCGTCCCGCGAGCCACGTCCGCGAAGTTCCGCTCGAACTCGGGGTCATGGAGGAAGTGGGCGATCTCCTGGCTGGCCTCCACGGCCTCCACGACACGGAGGTGGTTGCGCGCGAGCAACTCCGCCCACTCGGCCTGAGGCACGAACTGGGTCGTGGACTCGGGGTGCTCGATGGTGGTGGTCATGTTCGAGACGGTCTCGGCCATGACCAGGAAGCCGCCCTGGCGGAGGCTCCGACTCAGGTTCGCGAACAGGTCCGCCTTGTTGCGGATGTGGTGGATGACCTGGAACGCGATGGCCAGGTCGTAGGTCGCGGGGAAGGGGTCTCGCGAGCTGTCCTGGTAGTGCAGCGAGATTCGGCCGTCCAAGCCCAGCGCGCGGATGCGCTGGCGCCCCGCTTCAATCTGGTCCGGCGAGATGTTGCAGCCGTGCAGCTCCAGGTGGGAGTGCGCCCTCGCCAGGTCGATGAGGTCGGCGGCATGGCCACACCCGATGTCGAGCACGCGCTTGAACGACGAGAAGTCGAGGCCCCGGTAGAGCGTCCTGGCCATCTCCTGATTCGACTCGAGCGCCAGCTCGTAGAACGTCCGGAACATCGCCGCCTTCTCCGGGTCCGCCGCGGGACGGTACATCGCAACCCACGAGAAGCCCGGCACGGGCTCGCGGAACGTCGCGAAGCGCAGCGAGGGAGACTCACCCGAGACATTGCCTTCCGCGAGCTGCGCGACGGACCGGTAGAACGACACCAGGACATCCGTGTTGGGAATGAGCGAGTCGACCCAGAAGCGCTCGCGTTGAAAGGGATACGTGGGCAATGGCACTCGCCGCCTCTCCCGTCCTCCCTCCAGCTCCCCCCACTTCACCTCCACCCCTTTCACATACAGCCTCGCCGCACTCCCCAGCAGCTCCTCCCTGTCACTCCTCCCCGGCTTCAGGCTCCCCACCCACTCCGCTTCCCCCAGGTACCTCTTCCCCAGCCCCGTCAGCGTCGCCTTCGGCCCCACCTCCACGAAGACCCGGTAGCCCTTCTCATACAGCCCCCTCAATCCCTCCCACCACCTCACCGGCTCCCTCAGCTGCCTCCCCCAGTACCTCCCCTCCCTCGCCTCGTCCCCCCTCACCTCCCTCCCGCTCACATTCGACACCCACTCCACCTCTCCCCTCTCCATCCTCACCCTTCCCGCCACCCTCTCGAATTCCTCCCTCATCGGCTCCATCAACGACGAATGAAACGCATGCGTCGTCTTCAGCCTCCGACTCTCCTTCCCCTTCCCCCTCAACCTCTCCACCACCTCCTCCACCTCCTCCTCCCTCCCCGACAGCACCACCTCCTCGGGCCCGTTCACCGCCGCTCCATCAACCCTCCTCCCCCTTCCCTCCTCACCTCCTCCTCCCCGCACACTCACCGCCACCACTCCTCCCCCCCTTCCTCCACTCCCTCCATCAACCTCCCTCCTCTCCATCACCAGCTTCAGCCCCTCCTCCCACCCAAAAACTCCCGCCACACTCGCCGCCACGTACTCACCCAGGCTGTGCCCCATCACCGCCGCTGGCTTCACCCCCCACTTCTTCCACACCTGCGCCAGGCTCCACTCCACCGCGAACAACGCCCCCTGGGACACCCGGCTCTTCTCCAGCTCCTTCCCCTTCCCCCCGTACAGCACCTCCAGCAACGACTCCCCCGTCTCCCTCCTCATCACCTCGTCGCACTTCCTCATCTCTTCCCGAAACGTCTCCTCCGTCTCGTACAGCTCCCTCCCCATCCCTTCCGCCTGCACCCCCTGCCCCGTGAAGAGCATCACCACCTCTTCCCCTCCCACCTTCTTCGCCTGCCCCACCGCTCCCTTCTCCACCACCCCTTCCCTCTCGTACCTCCCCAGCTCCTCCTTCAACTCCTCCAGCGTCCTCCCCACCACCGCCACCCTCTGCCCGTACCTCCCCCTCCCCTCGTTCGCCGTGAAGCACACGTCCCCCACCGCCCCCTCCGCGCTCCTCGCGTACCTCCCCGCCAGCTCCCTCAGCGCCTTCTCGCTCCTCGCTGACAGCGCCAGCACGTGTGCCCGCCGCTCCTCCTGCTCTTCCTTCCTCGACACCTCCGGCGCCTCTTCCAGCACCACGTGCACGTTCGTCCCGCTGGCGCCAAACGAGCTCACGCCTCCCACGCGCTTTCTCTCTCTCGCATCCCACGGGGTGCGTCGGGTCGGCACCTCCACGGGCAGCTCGTCCCAGGGGATGTAGGGATTGCCTCGCTTGAAGTGCAGGTGCGGCGGCAGCTCCCGGTGCTGCAAGGACAACACGAGCTTGATGAGGCCCGCGATGCCCGCCGCGTACTCGAGGTGCCCGATGTTCGTCTTCACCGAGCCCACTCGGAGCACTTCACCTCGCGCCTTCTTCGGCTCGAACACCGCACCCAGCGCGCGCATCTCGATGGGGTCTCCCAGCGACGTGCCCGTGCCATGCGCTTCGATGAAGTCCACCTGGGAGGGCTCGAGCCCCGCGTCCGCGAGCGCGCCTCGAATCACCGCCTGCTGCGCGAGCCCGTTGGGCACCGTCAGGTCACTGCTGTGCCCCCCTTGATTCACCGCCGTGCCCCGGATGACGGCGAGGATGTTGTCTCCGTCTTCCATCGCGCGTGAGAGCGGCTTGAGCACCACCATGCCGCAGCCCTCGCCGCGTCCGTATCCATCCGCGGCGGCATCGAAGGACTTGCAGCGCCCATCCACCGCGAGCATGCGGGACTTGCAGGTGGTGACCATCCCCTCCGGCACGAGGATGAGGTTCACTCCGCCCACCAGCGCGAGCGTGCTCTCCCCCGAGCGCAAGCTCTGACACGCCAGATGCACGGCGACGAGCGACGAGGAGCAGGCCGTATCCACGCCCAGGTTCGGCCCCTGCAAGTCGAGCAGGTGAGAGAGCCTGCCCGTCGCGAACGTGAGCAGGCTGCCCGTGAGATAGGACACGTCGATGCGCTCGGGTCCGTTGTCCTGGAGGAGCTTCGTGTAGTCGCCCGTGGCGCCACCGATGAACACACCCGTCTTGCTCCCCGCGAGGCTCTTCGGCGAGAGCCCCGCGTTCTCCAGCGCCTCCCAGGTCACCTCCAGGAGCAGACGATGCTGCGGGTCCAGGTTCGCCGCCGCGCGAGGAGGGATGCCGAAGAAGTACGGGTCGAAGAGGTCTATCCCTTCCAGGAAGGCCCCGTGGCGCGTGTACATCTTCCCGGGTGCCGAAGGGTCGGCGTCGTAGTGCGCATCGACATCCCAGCGTCCTCGCGGCACCTCCTGGACGGTGTCCACGCCGTCGCGCAGGAGCTTCCAGAAGGAGTCGGGGTCGTTCGCGCCGCCCGGGAACCGGCACCCCATGCCGATGACGGCGATGGGCTCCGCCGTCTTCGCCGGGACAGCCTCTCCCACCGAGCGCAGCAACATCCTGGCAAGGCTCACGCGCTTCTCGGGCGAGAGCCCTCGCACCAGCTTCTCCAGTACCTCACTCATGTGTGCCCCCTCCCGGCAGTGATTGGACCAGCGAGTCCAGCGCGGACTCCGACATCCGGTCCGCCTCGCTCAACAGTTCGAGAATGCGTTCGTCCTTCGACAGGGCGTCCGGCTCCGGCAACGAGGCCATGAGCGCCGCGAGCGCGGGCACTTCCCTCGACAGGTACTCGGACAGCTCCGCGACCGAGGGATGCTCGAACGCCAGCGTCGACGGGAGCTTGTGTCGCAGGTTCCGCTCGAGCTGGTTCTTCAGCTCCACGGACATCAGCGAGTTCATCCCCATCTGGAAGAAGCCTCGCCGAGGCTCCAGCGTCGCGGGCTCCGCCCCCAGCACCCGCGCCGCCTCGCGCCGGACGTAGTCCTGAAGCACCGCGTGGCGGCGACCCGAGGGCGCCTCTTCCAACCACACCAACAGCTCGGGCCGGTCCACGCTCGCGCGCGCCGCCGTCCCCTCCACCGCCAGGTGTTCGAGCAACGGACGCCGCCGCCGCGCCTCGTGAAGCGGCTTGAACCGAGCCCAGTCCACCGCCGCCACGGTGCGCTGGGTGATTCCCGCGTCCACCAGGCGCCCCAGCATCGAGAGCGCCGCGGACGTGGGCACCACGTCCAACCCCACCTGCGAGAAGAAGCGCCGAGCCTCCTCCGAGCCCGCCATTCCCCCCTCGCTCCAGCGGCCCCAGTTGACGCTCGTTGCGGGGAGTCCTCGCGCCTTTCGATGGTGGGCCAGCGCGTCCAGGAAGTGGTTCGCCGACGCATAGGCCGCCATGCCTTGCGAGCCCCACACGGACGCCGCGGAGGAGAACAGCACGAAGCAATGCAGCGGCAGGTCCTGGGTCAGCTCGTGCAACAGCCACGCACCCAGCGCCTTGGGTTGGAACACGGAGGTGAGGACCCGCGCGTCCGTCTCCATCCACGCGCGGGGCTCGGCGGTTCCAGCCGCGTGGAGGATGCCCACGAGGGGAACAGGGCCCCTCCGGCACTCGGCGATGAGCGCACGAACCTGGTCGGGCTCCCCCATGTCACAGCGCACGTACCGCACGGACGTGCCTTGGGCCTGGAGTCCTCGGAGCGCTTGGAGCGCGGCGGCATGAGGGTTGTTCTCAGGGAGCGCGTCCCAGGTTCCCGGCTCGGGCAGCTCGGTGCGCCCCGCCAGGACGAGGTGCCGGACACCTCGTGCGACGAGCCAGCTGGCCGTCCTGAGACCGAGGCCGCCGAGTCCACCGGTGATGAGGTACACGCCGTCGCCGCGCCAGGCGGAGTCACGCGCGGGCGGAGGCTCGCGCCGCATCAGCCGCGCCACATGGCGCTTGTGCCCACGAAGCACGAGCTGGTCCTCGCCATCCGAGGTGCACAGCTCGTCGCACAGCGCATCCAGCTCTGCTTCAGCCGGCGCGGGTGACACGTCCACCATCCCGCCCCAACGCTCGGGGTGCTCCAGTGCGAGGACTCGACCCGCGCCCCAGAGCGGCGCCTGCGCGACGGACACCCGGTCCCCCTCCGCGACCGCCTGCGCGCCTTGGGTCACCAGCCATACTCGCGCGGCGTCGCCCAGGCGCTGCGTCAGCGTCAGCACACTCCCGCAGCCGAGCTTCAGCGCTTCGCTTGTCGCCGACGCCTCGGGAGCCAGAGCGTCCGGCAGATCCAGGCTCCACAGGTGCACCACGCCTCGAACGGCGCCCCGGTTCTCCGCGACCCATGCGTCGAGGACTCGCTGCCAGTCCGCGGGGGCGTCCGGACGGACATCCGCGCGGCCCGTCTCCGTCCTCTCCGGGGCGGGTGGCGCATGAAGCAGCAGGCAGCGTTCACCGCGTGCGCGCAGCCTCGTGGCCAGTGCCTCTCCGACGCCCTTGCAGTCGCAGAGGAGCAGCCAGCTTCCTTCCTTCGCGGCCTTCGTCGCCACGTCGCGCCGGGCCTGTTCGGGCCAGGTCAGCTCGTAGAGCCACTCACGCGCGACCGACGCCTCCGCGTCCTCCGGTGGCGCCGCCCATGCGCCCCCATCCTCGAAGACCGTCAGGGGCGTCAGCGCGCCGAGCTTCGCGCGATTCACCCGCGCCAGGTACGAACCACCCGCATACGTGTCCTTCTGCGCGACCAGCAGGGCATAGCTCATCAGCCCCTTCTCGAGCGCCTTGCCGAAGTTGCGCATGGCATCGAAGTTCCGCTTCACCAGGTCGCTCAGCTGGAAGTGCCGGGCCACGAGCTCCAGGTGTTGGTCGAACCCCGGGTCATCGAGGAAGTTCGCCGCCTCACGGCTGATGTCGACACTCTCCACCAGACGGAACTGGTGACGGGCCAGGAGCTCCGCCCATTCCTCCGCGTTGACGTTGTACGACGCGGTCTCCTCGACGTTGATGGCCGAGGCCCCGTTGGCGATGAAGTCCGCCATGAGCAGGAACCCACCATTGTGGAGCGCCCGCGAGAGGTTCGCGAACAGCGCCCCCTTGTCGGCGATGTGCGTGGCGACCTCGAAGCCGAAGGCCACGTCGTAGCGGTCCGGAAACGCCTCCTTCGCGCTGTCCCGCGCGAAGACCCGGACCCGACCTTGAAGGCTCCGCGCCCGGACTCGCTCGGTGTCCAAGGATGCCTGCTCCGCGGAGATGGTGTAGCCATCCAGCTCCAGGTGCGGGTGCTTCCGGGCCAGCGAGATGAGGTCCGAGGCATAGCCACAGCCGAAGTCGAGCACCTTGCTCACCGAGGACCAGCGCACGCCCCGGAACAACACCGACCGCAGCCCCCGCTGGCCTTCCAGCAGCAGCGCGGCGTGCTCCGGTTGCTCCGCGAGCCCATAGACACTCTTGAGCCAGGAGAACCCAGGCACCCGCTGTCGCTGGATGCCGAACGTCAGGTAGACCTCGTCCAGCGCGAGCACCCGCGCGCCCTCCGCGGAGTCGTCATAGAAACGCGAGGGTGTTCCATTCGCGTGTGCCGTCCGCTCCACGGCCTCGGGTCGCGGCGGCACGGGGCGCATCACACGCGAGCCGTCGGTCCCCCGCTCCTTCCAGTAGCGCGAGCGCTGCCACGGATAGGCGGGCAGCGGCACACACCGTCCTCCTCGGGGGAAGAGCGCTCGCCAGTCGATGGGGTGCCCCGCCGTGTGCAACGCGCCCAGCGATTGGAGGAGGACCTCCATCTCCCCTTCCTCTCGCCGCAGCGACGGCAACACGAGGCCGTCCACACCCGAGTCCCGCTGAAGCCGCTCCAGGCTCTGCGCCAGGATGGGATGGGGACTGAGCTCCAGGAAGACACTCGCGTTGTTCTTCAGGAGCTGCTGGATGACGGGCGCGAACAGCACCGGCTCGCGCAGGTTGCGCCGCCAGTAGGCCGCGTCCCAGTCCATCCCATCCGTCAGCCCTCCCGTCACGGTGGAGTAGACCGGAAGGCGGGCGGCCTTCGGCTGGAGCCCGGCGAGCACGTCCATCAGGTCGGGCAACAAGGGCTCCACCTGTGGTGAGTGCGAGGCGACGTCGACCTTGATGGCCCGACAGAAGACATTGCGTGCCTGAAGCCGCGCCATGACCTGCTGAAGGGCCTCCGGCGCCCCGGCCAGCACCGTGGACGTCGGCCCATTGCTCGCGGCGATGGAGAGACGGTCCTCGAATCCCTCGAGGGCCTGTCGAGCCTGCGCCAAGGGGACCTCCACGAGCGCCATGCCCCCACTGCCGCGGACCCGCCGCAACAGCGCGCTGCGCCGGCAGATGACCCGCGTCGCGTCCTCCAGGCTCAACACTCCCGCGACATGGGCCGCGGCCACCTCGCCCATGCTGTGCCCCACGACCGCGTCGGGCTCGATTCCCCACGCACGCCACTGCGCCGCGAGCGCCACCGAGATGGCGAACAACACCGGCTGGATGAAGCCGATGTCCTCCAGCAGCGCCCCGTCTCCCTCCCCCGAGAGCACGGACACGAGCGAGCCGTCGACGTGGGCGCGCATCGCCTGGTCACACGCCTCCAACGTGGCGCGGAAGACGGGCGCGACGCTCATCAACTCCCGCGCCATGCCGGGCCACTGCGAGCCCTGCCCCGAGAAGACGAACACCACCTTCGGCCTGCGCCCGGAGGCTTCGCGACGCGCTATCGCCGGACGTGGCTCCTCCTTGAGGAACGCCCCCAGGTGGTCCGCCAGCTCTTCTCGCGTGCGCCCCACCACCGACAGTCGCTGCTCGTAGTGGCCTTTCCGTGCGCTCGCCGAAAAGCAGAGGTCTTCCAGCGGCACCGACGCGTTCTTCAACCAGGATTGGTAGGTCTCCGCGAGCGTGCGGAGTGCCTTCTCGTCGCGCGCGGACAGCGGCAGCAGGTGCGCGGGACGCTCCGGGGCCTCCGGAGACGGTGAAGCCCGGACCTCCCTCCCTGGCGCTTCCTCGACGACGAGATGCGCGTTGATGCCGCTGAGCCCGAAGGAGCTGATCCCCGCCAGCCGGCTCCTCGAGGCCACCTCCCATGGACGCACCTCGGTGGGAATCGCCAGGGGCAGCTCGTCCCACGGGATGGCGCGCGTGCGCTCCCGCAGGTGGAGGTGCGGAGGAATCTCCCGGTGCTGGAGCATCAGCACCACCTTCATCAGTCCCGCGATGCCCGCCGCCGCTTCCAGGTGCCCGAGGTTCGTCTTGATGGAGCCCAGACAGAGGGGATGGGTGCGCTCGCGACCGGGCGCGAAGATCTTCTGGAGCGCGCGGACCTCTATCGGGTCTCCGAGCGGTGTCCCCGTGCCGTGGGCTTCGATGTAGCTCACCTGCGCGGGCTCCACTCCCGCGCTGGCCAGGGCCCTGCGAATCACGTCCTCTTGCGCGGGACCACTGGGAACCGTGAGCCCTCCGCTGGGGCCATCGTGGTTGACGGCGCCGCCTCGGATGAGAGCCAGGACCGGGTCCCCGTCAGCCCATGCATCCGAGAGCCGCTTGAGCACCACGACGCCACATCCCTCGCCGCGAACGTAGCCGTCCGCGGAGGCGTCGAACGTCTTGCAGCGCCCGGTGGGCGACTGGGAGCGCAGCCGCGACGAGACGATGTGGCCATCCGGCGCCAGCATCACGCTCACGCCGCCCGCGATGGCCATGTTGCTCTCGCGCGCACGCAGGCTCTGACACGCCAACTGCACGGTCACGAGCGACGAGGAGCACGCGGTGTTCACCGCCATGCTCGGACCTTGTGCCCCCAGGATGTACGAGAGCCTCCCCGCCATGAAGCTCGGGTCGCTGCCGAAGGCCAGATAGGCATCCATCGACGCCGGGTCCGCCTCGCGCGCCTGGAGCAGGGAGTAGTCGTTGAGCATCACCCCGACGAACACGCCGGTGAGGCTGTTCGCGATGCGCGCCTGCCCCGCGTTGGCGAGCGCCTCCCACGTCACCTCCAGCATCAGCCGCTGCTGAGGGTCCATGCTCGCGGCTTCCCTCGGAGCGATGCCGAAGAACCGGGCATCGAGCTCGTCGAGGCGAACCCCTTTCAGGAAGCCCCCCCAGCGCGTGTACATCTTTCCGTCCGCGCTCGGGTCCGGGTCGAAGTAGTCGTCGATGGGCCAGCGGTCCGGTGGCACTTCGACGATGGCGTCGCGGCCATCGCGCAACAACTGCCAGAGTGCCTCCGGGCTGTGCGCGCCTCCGGGCATGCGACAGGCCATGCCGATGATGGCGATGGGCTCTCGCTTCTCGCGCTCACTGGCCTCCAGCCTCGCCTGCATCTTCTCCAGCGCCACCAGGGCGCGAGCCAGGCGCGCACTGGGGTCGTGCGTTTCCACGCGGGTGCTCATTCGTCGTGCCTCTTTCCTGGACGTCGACGCGGGAGGGCTAGTCCCCGTCCATCCACTTCTCGAGAGCCGCGAGCTTCAGGTCGAGCCTCGACCCCAGCTCCTCGGGCGGGAGCTGCTCGAGCTCCGTCAGTCCGCCGTCCGCTCCCTCGGTGGGAACGGGCTCCGCGGCGGCCCGCAGCGGGCCGAGCGCGAAGACCTCTGTCGCCAGGTGCTCCGTGAGGGAGTCGATGCTCGGGTGTTCGAACACCAGCGTGGCCGCCAGGGGACGCTCGACCCCCAGGCTCGTCTGGAGCCGGTTGCGCAGCTCGATGGCGAGGAGTGAGTCGAGCCCCGCGTCGAACAACCCCAAGCCCCCCGACATCTGCTTCGCCGCATCCAACCCCAGCACCTGCGCGACCTGCTGGTGGATATGGTCGAAGAGCGTCTCCTGCTGACGGTTCCGCTGCTGTCCCTTCAGTCGCTCCCACATCGGCACGACCTTCGACCGGGGCAGGGAGACACGCGCGTCGTCGAGCACGTTCCGCAACAGCCCCACCGCGCCCGACTCGGACTGACGCCGCGCATACCGGGACCAGTCGACAGGCAACACCGCCACCTGCGTGCGCCCTGAGTCCAGCACCTGCCCCAGCAGCTCCAGCCCCTGGGCCGGGTCAATCCAGTCGAACCAGCGACGCTGCTCCGGAACCTCCAGCGAGGCCGCCATGCCCGCGCCGCTCCAGGGTCCCCAGTTGATGCTCACGGCGGGAAGGCCCAGCGCCTGGCGGTGATGCGCGAGCGCATCCATGAACGCATTCGCCGCCGCGTAGTTGGACTGTCCCGCCGCGCCCAGCACGGCGGAGGACGACGAGAACAGGACGAAGAAGTCCAGCGGCAGGGACTTCGTCTGCTGATGCAGGTTCCAGCTCCCTTGCTGCTTGGGGGCCAGCACCCGCTCGAAGCGCTTCCAGTCCAGGGACAGGAGGGTTGCGTCCTCCACCACCCCCGCCGCATGCACCACACCGCGCAGGGGATACCCGCTCGCGGCGATGGCACCGAGGATGCGGGACACATCCTCGGGATGGGAGACATCCCCTTGGACGCAGTCGACGCTCGCCCCCGCTTGCGCCAGGGAGCGCACCTCGTCGCGCGCCGCCTCGCCCACGGCGGAGCGCCCCATCAACACCAGGTGCCGCGCCCCCTGGTCCACCAGCCACCGCGCCACATGCAGGCCCAGGGCTCCCAGGCCTCCGGTGATGAGGTAGCTCGCCTCCGGATGGACCCGCGCCCCGGGAGGTCGCGCTGGATTCGACACGGGGCAGCGCGTGAGTCGCGCGACCCATCGCTGGCCCTCCCTGTAGGCGACCTGCTCGCCTTCGGGGGACTGGCGAAGCTCGGCCATCAGCAGCTCGGGCTCACGGGCGTCTGCCACCGCGTCGAGGTCGATGAGCCCGCCCCACGAGTCTGGATGCTCCAAGGCCATCGCGCGCCCGAGCCCCCACAGCTCCGCGTTCAGGACCGCCGGGACAGACGCCTCATGCCCCGTGCACTGCACACCTCGCGTCACCATCCAGAGACGCGGCGACACCACCGCGCTTCGTCTCGCGAGTTCCTGCGCCAGCAGCAGTGCGCCCTGACAGGCTGGGACCTCTGCCCGAGCATCGAGCCCCCAGAGGAACACGGCTCCACGGCATGCAGGAGCCCCGGGTCCAGCGACCTCGCGGAACAGCCGCGCGAAGTCGTCCGCACGAGCGGGGTCCACCGTGAAGGCGCTTCCTCCTTGTGAGGAATAGGCAGCACCGGGACGAACCCATACACAGCGGGCGCCCCCCGCCTCCAACGACCGGGCGAGCGAGACTCCGACGCCGCCCTCATCCGTGAACACCAGCCAGGTCTCGGGGCGGGCCGTACCCCCAACAGGAGCCGGGGCCAGAGGACGCGGCTCCCAGCTCACCTCATAGGTCCAGTCCCGACCCTTTCCGAGGAGCCGCTGCAACGCGGAGGAGCTGACCTGATGGAAGCGGAGTCCCTCCAGCTCGGCGCACACCTCGCCTGATTCATTCAGCAGGCAGACCGTTCCGGTCAGCGCGCTTCCCGCCGCGGAGGTCTCGCGCGCAATCGCCACATGACTCCAGCAAGACGTCCCGGGCTCACGCCACACCCGGAGCTTCTTCACCGAGACAGGCAGGTACAGGCTCGCGTCCGCTTCGAGGAACAACGCGCCGCAGACCTGGAGACAGGCATCGAGCAGCACCGGATGGAGGCTCACTCCCAACGCGTCAGCCGACAGGTCGTCGGGGAGCTGAACCCATCCCAGGGCTTCACCCGTCCCCAGGAGGATGCGCTCGACGCCGCGGAAGGAGGGGCCGTACTGAATCCCTCGCGCCTGGAAGTGCTCATAGAGCGCCGCGACGGAGACTTCCTTCGGGCACCGCGCCAGCAACGCATCCAAGGCACGTGGCGAGGGAGCGGCGTCTCGCGCGGCCCGCTGGAGCGTCCCGGAGGCATGGAGCTTCCACTCGGCCTCCGTCGCTCGAGGGTCCGCGCTGAAGACCTGGAAGGACAGCACGTCATCGCCGGCCGGGGGGGTGATGAGCTGGAGCGTTCGCTCCGCCTCGTCGTGCAGGACAAGGGCTTCGTGGATGCGCAGGTCTTCGACCGCATGTGCGCCGGCACCCAAGAGCTTCGCCGCGGCCGCGCGCGCCAGCTCCATCAGGACCGTCGACGGCAGCACCGAGACACCCTGGACCCGATGCTCCGAGAGGAATGGCAACACACTCGCGCCGAGAGAGGACTCGAAGACCGTTTGCGTGAGAGCAGGTGATCGAAGGCGACGGCCGAGCAGTCCTTGCCCCGAGGGAGTCGTGGGCGCGGGGTGCGTGCTCTCGCGGGGGCGCTCCAACCAGAAGCGCTCGCGTTGAAAGGGATACGTGGGCAATGGCACTCGCCGCCTCTCCCGTCCCCCCTCCAGCTCCCCCCACTTCACCTCCACCCCTTTCACATACAGCCTCGCCGCACTCCCCAGCAGCTCCTCCCTGTCACTCCTCCCCGGCTTCAGGCTCCCCACCCACTCCGCTTCCCCCAAGTACCTCTTCCCCAGCCCCGTCAGCGTCGCCTTCGGCCCCACCTCCACGAAGACCCGGTAGCCCTTCTCATACAGCCCCCTCAATCCCTCCCACCACCTCACCGGCTCCCTCAGCTGCCTCCCCCAGTACCTCCCCTCCCTCGCCTCGTCCCCCCTCACCTCCCTCCCGCTCACATTCGACACCCACTCCACCTCTCCCCTCTCCATCCTCACCCTTCCCGCCACCCTCTCGAATTCCTCCCTCATCGGCTCCATCAACGACGAATGAAACGCATGCGTCGTCTTCAGCCTCCGACTCTCCTTCCCCTTCCCCCTCAACCTCTCCACCACCTCCTCCACCTCCTCCTCCCTCCCCGACAGCACCACCTCCTCGGGCCCGTTCACCGCCGCTATCAACCCTCCTCCCCCTTCCCTCCTCACCTCCTCCTCCCCGCACATCACCGCCACCATCCTCCCCCCCTCCTCCATCCCCTCCATCAACCTCCCTCTCTCCATCACCAGCTTCAGCCCCTCCTCCCACCCGAAAACTCCCGCCACACTCGCCGCCACGTACTCACCCAGGCTGTGCCCCATCACCGCCGCTGGCTTCACCCCCCACTTCTTCCACATCTGCGCCAGGCTCCACTCCACCGCGAACAACGCCCCCTGGGACACCCGGCTCTTCTCCAGCTCCTTCCCCTTCCCCCCGTACAGCACCTCCAGCAACGACTCCCCCGTCTCCCTCCTCATCACCTCGTCGCACTTCCTCATCTCTTCCCGAAACGTCTCCTCCGTCTCGTACAGCTCCCTCCCCATCCCTTCCGCCTGCACCCCCTGCCCCGTGAAGAGCATCACCACCTCTTCCCCTCCCACCTTCTTCGCCTGCCCCACCGCTCCCTTCTCCACCACCCCTTCCCTCTCGTACCTCCCCAGCTCCTCCTTCAGCTCCTCCAGCGTCCTCCCCACCACCGCCACCCTCTGCCCGTACCTCCCTCTCCCCTCGTTCGCCGTGAAGCACACGTCCCCCACCTCACCCTCCGCGCTCCTCGCGTACCTCCCCGCCAGCTCCCTCAGCGCCTTCTCGCTCCTCGCCGACAGCGCCAGCACGTGCGCTCTCACCTCCTCCTTCTCTTCCTTCCTCGACTCCTCCGGCGCCTCTTCCAGCACCACGTGCGCGTTCGTCCCGCCGATGCCAAACGAGCTCACGCCCGCCCTGCGCGGAGTCTCGTCACGACGCCACTCCGTCAGGCGCGTGTTCACCGTGAAGGGGCTGCGCTCGAAGTCAGCGGGAGGCCGCTTGAAGTTCAAGCTCGGGGGGAGGGCTCGATGCTGGAGCGACAGCACCGTCTTGATGAGTCCCGCGATTCCGGCGGCCACCTCCAGGTGCCCCACGTTCGTCTTCACCGAGCCGATGGGCCAGGGGCCCGCGCTCCCCGTGTCGATGCCGAATGCCTGCTGAAGCGCGGACAGCTCAATCTGGTCTCCCAGGGGCGTGCCCGTGCCGTGGGTCTCGATGTAGCCGATGCTGGCGGGACTCACTCCCGCGGCGGCCAACGCGGCGGAGATGACCGCGGCCTGGCCTTCCTGGCTCGGGGCCGTGTAGCCGGCCTTCATCGCTCCGTCGTTGTTGATGGCGGAGCCTCGGATGACCGCGCGGATGCAGTCACCGTCCGCGAGCGCGTCCTTCAACCGCTTGAGGACCACCACCCCCGCGCCGCTCCCGAAGAGCGTCCCTCTCGCGTCCGCGTCGAATGCCCGGCAGTGGCCATCGGGAGAGAGGATGGCGCCTTGCTCGAAGAGGTAGCCGGACTTCTGCGGCAACCGCACGGCCACGCCTCCCGCCAGCGCCATGTCGCACTCGCGGTTGCGCAGGGCCTGACTGGCCAGGTGCACGGCGACGAGCGACGAAGAACACGCCGTCTGGACACTGACGCTGGGCCCCTTCAGGCCCAGGCGATAGGACACGTGGGTGGCCAGGTAGTCCTTGTCGTTCCCAATCAACGACTGGAGGTCGCGGACGATGCCCTCGCGCCCCACCTTCGAGCCCAGGTGGTACAGCAGGTAGTTGCTGAGGATGGAGCCCGCGTAGACGCCCACGAGCTTGTCGAGCCGCTTCGGGTCATAGCCCGCGTCCTCGATGGCTTCCCACACACACTCCATGAAGATGCGGTGCTGCGGGTCCGTCAGCCGGGCCTGCTTCGGCATGAAGCCGAAGTGCTCGGCGTCGAAGAACTCCACGTCGTCGAGGACCGCGGCGGCTCGGACGTAGTCCGGATGGTCCAGCCGCGAGGCATCCAACACCGAACCTCGCAGCTCCGCGTCGGTGAAGAAGGTGACCGACTCGACGCCCTCGCGCAGGTTCCGCCAGAACTCCTCCAGCGTCCTCGCCCCCGGGAAGCGCCCGGACATGCCCACGATGGCGATCGCCGACTCCAGCCCCGCTTCCGGAACTCGCTCCACGGACTGCCGAGGCGCTTCACGCCGGGCCTCCACACGTGGCGCGGCAACGGATGACTCGGAGCCTCGTGCCGACACGAACTCCGCCAACGCGCTGACCGTGGTGAAGCGGAACATCTGCGCGATCGGGAGGTCGACCCCGAGCCGCTCACGCATCTTGCGATGAATCTGGACCACCTGGACCGACGTGCCGCCCAGGTCGAAGAAGTTCCGATGGACGTCCACCTCGTCGAGGTGGAGCACCTCCTGGAGGATGGTGGCCAGCGAGCGCTCCAGCTCCGTCCGAGGCGCGCGTGCCGCGGGGGCTCGAGTCACCGGGGCCTCGCTGGGCGGACGGAGCGCGTCGCGGTCCACCTTGCCGTTGGACGTCAGCGGAAGCGCGTCCATCAGCACGAAGGCATTGGGGACCATGTAGTCCGGCAGCTTCGCCATGAGGTGACGGCGCAGCTCATCGGGAAGCGACGTGCCCGAGGAGACCCGCACCTCGCCTCCGACTCCGCCCCCGAGGAAGCTGTGGAGCAGGACATGCTGCTCGCCCAGGTCGAACAGCCCCCGCAGCGACGCGAAGTCCAGACCACCGACAGGACAGAGCCCCAGCTCTCCCCCGGCCGCCGAGCTCATCATCAGCTGCGCGATGTAGCCCGCCTCCAGCAGACAGAAGTCCCGCGCGAGCTCCCCATACAAGGGCTCGATGGCGCTCAGCTGTCCCACGAGGAAGACCGAGAACGCCGCGCCGTCGAAGACCGCGCGGTTGGCGGGCGCGTGCAGACTCCGGCTCATCGCCGCGTCCGCCGTCAGCAACACCAGTTGGTGATTCTTCGGATGGTAGTAGTACGTGCCGCCCCCGAGCCCCGTGACACGCCCAGCCTTCACGTGCAGGTAGACCTGGACCGGATAGAGCCCCCCCGCCGAGGCGTACTGATACTTGGGCAGCAGCGAGTCCTCGAGCGGGACCTGCATGAGGCAGCCCAGCAGCCCCCCGAGCAGCTCGGCGCTGACCTGGCCCGCATGGAATGCGCGATGGCTCTTCCGCGCGGTGACCCTCCGCAGCGCCTCCGCGTCGAGCACGGGCCGCTGGAGCGACACGGCCTCCCGGTGCCCGACGTCGTCTCGCAGGCCGGGGCTCTTCAGCTTGAACTCGAGCCGCTCGACAGGGTCCGAGATGACGCCCAGCCGAGGCGCGGGTTCATGCGCCTCCGCGAGCTGCGCCTCCGCCGGCGCCGCGTCCGCGACGACGTAGGCCACGAGTCGCCGAGCGCCCCCGGGCTTCCCCACCGCGTTGACCACGGCGCCGCGCACCGAGGGGTGCGTGCTCAGCGCGGCCTCGATCTCTCCCAGCTCGATGCGATGGCCCTGAACCTTGACCTGGAAGTCCTCGCGGCCCAGGAACTCGATGTAGCCCTCCGGGCGGAAGCGCCCCAGGTCCCCCGTCGCATAGAGCCGCTCGCCCGTGCGCGGATGCGTGATGAAGCGCGAGGCCGTGCGCTCCGCGTCGCCGAAGTACCCGAGCGCGAGGCCGATGCCGCCGATGTAGAGCTGACCTGTCACCCACTCCGGACAAGGCTCCAGCGCCTCATCGAGCACGTGAAACTTCTGGTTCATCATGGGCGCGCCGTAGGGAATGGCTCGCCACGTCCGGTCCACCGCTTCGATGCGGTGGAGAATCGACCAGATGGAGGCCTCGGTGGCGCCGCCCAGGCTCACCAGCTCGACGCCCGGGCTCCGCGCGCGGATGCGGTCCGGCAACGTGAGGGGAATCCAGTCGCCGCTCATCCACACGAGCCGCAGCGAGTCAGGGAGCCGGCGCTGCTCGCCCTCCACGAACTCGACGAGCATCTCCATCAGCGCGGGCACGGAGTTCCACACCGACACGCGCCCGTGCTCCAGCATGGACAGCCAGTGGCCCGGGTCCCGCTGAGTCCCGGGTGCCGGCATCACGATGGCGCCGCCCGCGGCCAGCGTGCCGAACACGTCGTAGACCGACAGGTCGAAGCTGAGGGACGAGAGCGCGAAGACCCGGTCCTCGGGGCCCACGCCGAAGCGCTCGTTCATGTCGAGCAGCGTGTTGACCGCGCCCCGGTGGTCGATCATCACGCCCTTGGGCCGCCCCGTCGAACCGGACGTGTAGATGACATACGCCAGCCCATTGCCTTGCACGGGGGGGAGTCCGCCCTCCCGCAGGGGCAGGGACGGGGCCTGGTCCACCGCCAGTCGCACGGTGTCCTCGGGCCAGCTGAGCGTTCCTGCGAGGTGTGACTGCGTGAGGACGAGCCCCACCCGCGCGTCACGCAGCAGCGTGTGGAGCCGCTCCGTCGGCAGCGCCGGGTCCAGGGGGAGATAGGCGGCGCCCGCGCGCAGGATGGCCAGCGCGGCCACGACCTGCTCGGGCCCCTTCTCCGCGACGATGGCCACCCACCGGTCCGGCCCGGCCCCATGAGACAGGAGCCAGGAGGCGACTCGGGCCGAGCGTTCCTCCAGCGCTCCATAGCTGAGCACCGCGTCCCGGGTGATGACCGCCGGAGCCTCTGGACGCTCCGCTGCCCGTCGAAGGAACAGGTCCTCCATCCGCTCCGGAGACACCGGACGCCGCGTGGCGTTGTAGGCCTCACGTCGCGCGAGCTGCTCGGGCGGGAGCGGCTGACGCGCGGGGGACTCCCACGCGGAGGCGTCCTCACTCAACCGGTGCAGCAGCCGGACATAGGCCGCGAACACCGTGTCCAGCAGCCCCGGCGGGAACAGCGCCTCGACGGCGTCCCAGCTGAAGTAGAGGCTGTCATCGAGCTCGAAGACCTGGTGGTCCAGCCAGACCTGCGGCGTCTGACTGAGGACCTCGACGATGCGGACCCCGGGGCCCAGGCGCAGCACGCGACCTGTCTCCGTGAGGAGGCTCGTGAACACGTAGGGCATGCCCGTGCTCGTGTCCAGGCGACCCAGGCGGTTCGCCTCGCGCATCACCTGCACACTCGACACGGCCGAGTGCTCCAGGTCCTCGAAGAACTGCCCCTGGAGGCGCCGGGCCCGCTGCGCGAAGGTCTCCGCGTTCGTGCCATCCACCTCCAACAGGATGCCGGAGGTGAAGTCACCGACGAGCTGCTCCACGTCCTCGAAGAACGGCAGCCGGTTGAACAACGTCAGGTTGAGCGTCATGCGGTTGCTTCGGCTGTGCGCGCGAAGCACCTCCGCGAACGCGGCCCCCAGCGCCATCGAGGCCGTCACTCCCGCGGCGGACGCATGCCGACGGAAGGCCCGCCAGGCGGCCGGCTCCAGCTCCGCCTTCCTGCGAACAAACCGGCGCGGACCGCTCACGTCCGCGTCGGCGGAGAGCGGCAGCTCCGGCGGCCCCGGCAGGGTCTCGAGCCGCTTCCTCCAGTACTCCAGCGAGCGCTGATACGCCGAGGCCCCCTGCTCCCGACGCCGCTGCGCGAGCGCGCTGAAGTACTCACGGAACGTGTGCTCCAGCCTGGGCAGCGGAGCGTCCAGGTCCCCGTACAACAAGGTGCACTGCTCGATGAGGAGCTGGAGGCTGAAGGCATCCGCCATCAGCAGGTCGAAGCTGACGTGGAGGTGGACCGTCCCGCCGGGCAGTCGCGAGGCACGGACGTCGAACAGCGGAAAGCGGTCCGCGGGGAGCACCTGATGCGAGAGCTCACCGCGAATCGCCAGCAGGTGCCGGTCCACCTCCCCCCGCGTCCCGTGCGTCAGGTCGTAGGTCGTGATGCGGAAGGGCGGCACCGAGGCGAGGACCCGCTGCTCACCCGTCGGCAGGACCACCATGCGCAGCATGTCGTGGTGCTCGATGAGCCGCTGGAACACCCGCTCGAGCCGCTCCGGGTCCAGCGTGTCGAACGCCACCTCCAGATAGCCATGGGCAGCGACGCCTCCCGCGTCGAAGGCGTCTTGCCGACCCACCCAATAGGCATTCTGGAGGTCGGTGAGCGGAAACGGAGCGAAGCGCGCTTCGTCGGTGGCGCGAGGGAGGGAGCGAAGGTGCTCCAGGAGCTGGGTCTTCCGCTCTCGCAGCACCGCGCGCAGGCGCTCCGTGAGGTGCCCGGGAGGCGCGCGGAAGCGCAGCGCGTCCCCTTCCGCCCACAGCTCGATGCCCTTCTGCTGAAGCTCGGCGAGGAGCTCGGACGCGCTCATAGCGCCCCCTCTTCCCAAGCCAGCGCGCCACCGAGCAGGCCGTGGAGGTACTCGTGCCGCTCCTCGAGTCGGAAGGCGGTGCGAAGCGCCTCGAAGCGCAGCCCGCCCACCTGACACAGGCCCAGCTGCTGCTCGGCGGCGCGCAGCTCCAGGAGCTGCGACATGAGCCCCGCTTCGAGCAGGGCGAAGTCCCGCCACTTCTCTCCATACAGCGGCTCGACGGCACGTCGGTCACACACCAGGAAGAGCGAGAACGCGGAGCGCTCGAACACCTGTTGATTCGTGGGCGCATGCAGCGACGCGTCCACTCCGCTCGAGTCAGCGAGCCGGACGAGCCCCTGGCGCACGGGGTCCAGGTAGTAGGCCCCCGCCTCCAGGCCCCTGACTCTTCCCGGCGACGCGGACAGGTAGAGCTGCACCGAGTAGGTACCGCCGGCCGAGCCATACTGGTACTTGAAGCGCCCCTCGACGTCGATGGAGCACAGGCACGACAACAGCCGCCCCACGGACTCCGCGGTCGCCGGCTCCGAGGAGAAGCTCCGGTGACTGGACCGCTCCAGGGCGCGCCTTCTTCGCGCCTCTTCATTCGAGTTGCCTCGAAGCGCCACCGTCGTCACCTGCTCGAAGGTGCGGACGCCGTGGCGGGCGCGCTTCCAGACCTCGCGCTGCTCCAGGTCCAGAATCAACCCCGCCTCGCTCGCCGCGCACGAGCCCTTGGACTCCATGGGCTGGCGCTCGGCGTAGTACGCCACGATCTCCGCGACGTTCCGGAGCGTGAGGAACTCCGTCATCCGGGGCCGGCTCCCGAACACCTGCTCCAGCCGCGTCGCCAGCTTGATGAGCTCCACCGACGTGGCGCCCAACCGGAGCAGCGGGGCTTCCGGGTCGATGTGCGGACGCTTGAGTGTCTCCGCGACGAGCTCGCTGACCTTCGCGAGCAGGAGTCCATTCCGCGCCTCCAGCGCGGGCGAGGGCCCCGTCGACTTCGCGACCGGCTCGGGCAGGGCCTTGCGGTCGACCTTGCCATTCGCGGACCTGGGCAGCGCGGACAGGCTGACGAAGACACCTGGGACCATGTAGTGCGGCAAGGTCTCGCCGAGGAACTGGCGCAGCACCTCGTCCGAGGGCGCGCTGTGCCCCGCCCCCGGGACGACGTAGGCGACGAGCCTGCGGAGCGTCTTCTCACCCGGCGCGGCCACCACGGCGTCTCGCAGCGTCGGGTGCTTGAGCAGCGCGGCCTCGATTTCGCCCAGCTCGATGCGGTGCCCGCCCACCTTCACCTGGAAGTCCTTGCGGCCGAGGAACTCGATATCCCCACCGGGCATGAAGCGGCCCAGGTCTCCGGTCCAGTAGAGGCGCTCGCCCGTCACCGGGTGCTCGATGAAGCGCTCGCGCGTCAGGGACTCGTCACCGAAGTAGCCCCGCGCCAGTCCCTCTCCGGCGATGTAGAGGTCCCCGGGAACGTGCTCGGGTCGAGGAGACAGGGTCTCGTCCAGCACGTGGAAGCGCTGGTTCGCCATGGGGCGGCCGTAGAGGATGCTGCGCGCCGCGCGCTCCACCTTGCCGATGGGATGGAGAATCGACCAGACGGCGCCCTCCGTCGCGCCGCCCAGGCTGATGACTCGCACCTCGCTGGAGAGGGCTCGGATGCGGTCCGGGAGGGTGACGGGAATCCAGTCACCGCTGAGCAACACCAGCCGCAGCGAAGCCGGGAGCCGCTCGCCACGAGACTCGAGCAGGTCCACCAGCATCTCCATCAACGTGGGGACCGAGTTCCACACCGTCACGCGCTGCTCTCGCAGCCACCGCAGCCAGGTCGAAGGCTCCCACGTCGCTTCGGGCCGCGGCAGCACGAGCGCCGCACCCGCCGCGAGGCTGCCGAAGATGTCGTAGACGGAGAGGTCGAAGCCCAGCGACGAGAGACCGAAGACGCGGTCCTCCGGGCCGACCCTGAAGCGCGCGTTGATGTCCAGCAAGGTGTTCGCCGCGGCGCGATGCTCCACCATCACGCCCTTGGGGCGCCCCGTCGAACCCGAGGTGTAGATGCAGTACGCCAGGTCCGACGCCCGCCGCGAAGGCAGCCGAGGCGGCCGCCGGTCCGCGACGTCGGGAATGGTCACCACCCGAATCCCATCGGGCCACGCGAGCCGCTCCGCGCGAGAGGCGTCCGTCACCACCACGCGGACCCGCCCCTCCAGGAGCAACAGCCGACGACGCTCGTCCGGGAGCGAGGGCTCGATGGGGAGATACGCGGCCCCCGCCAGGTGGATCCCCAGCACCGCGACCACCTGGCGCCAGCCTTTCTCCAGGACCACGGCCATCAGCTCATCGGGCCGAGCCCCCAGCTCCAGGAGGTGTTCCGCCAGTGCTCCGGCGTGCCCTCGGAGCTGGCCATGGGTCAGCGTGCGTCCCTCGTCGAGCACCGCGACGCGCTCGGGGGCGCGCTCCGCCTGCGCGAGGAAGAGGTCGTCCAGCCGCGTCTCCAGGATGTGCGTCGCGGTGGCGTTGAAGGACTCGCGCCGCTGCGACTGCGCCGGGGGGAGTCGCACCGGCGTGACCTCGTCCCACGCCGAGGGGTCGTCCGCGAGCCGGATGAGGAGGGCCTCCTGCGCGGAGAAGGCATCCTCGAGCAGTCCCTCCGGAAAGAGCCCCTCCGGGCTGTCCCACGAGAAGCGCAGCACGCCGTCGTCCTCGAGGACCTGGTGGTCGATCCACACCTGCGGCGTCTGGGAGATGGCGTAGGCCTGCTTGCCCAGCCACCCGAAGAGGAGTCCTCCCTCGGCTCGGGCGGAGCGGTGCCCCAGCAGGCTGGTGAAGACGATGGGCATCAGCCCTCCGCTTCCCTCCCGCCGCCTCGCGCGCTCGCGCATCACGCGCACCCCGCTGAACTCCAGGTGCTCGAGGTCCCGCGCCAGTTGGTCCCGCAGCGCCACCGCACGCTGGCGGAACGTCATGCCCTTTCCATCCACCTCCAGCAGCACGTTCGTCGTGAAGTCCCCCACGACCTTGTCGATGGCCGGATGGATGGGAGGGCGCTGGAACAAGGTGAGGTTGAGACAGAAGCGCCGCGTCTCACTCCAGCTCGCGAGCACCTCCGAGAACGCCGCGCAGACGACGCCCGAGCGCGTGAGCCCCGCCTCCGCCGCGCGCTCCTTCAACAGCGCCCAGCGGCGCGCGTCCAGGCCCCCTCGCAGGCGACGGAACGAAGGCCGGACCAGGTGCTCTGGCGAGGTGGCCAGCGGGAGCACGGGCGCATCGGGGAGGTCCTCCAGGCGCGCGGTCCAGTAGGCCTCCGCGCTCCGCCAGGCGCTTGTCTCCCGCGCGGCCTTCTCCGCGAGGACATGGTCCCGGAACGTCACGGGCACCGGCTCCAGGCGGCGGTCCGGGTCGGCGGAGAGCTCCCTCCACTCGTCCGAGAGGGCCATCATGGACGCGGCATCCATCGTGATGGCGTCGAGGTCGATGTGGATGCGCGCCTTGCCACCATCGAGGAGCGTCGCGCGCAGCTCGAAGGTCGGCCAGTGCCCGGGGGGCGTGGACCGGTTCGACAGCTCCCGGCGGACCTCCGCGAGCTTCGCCTCCACCGCGTCGGGGGGCTGCCCCCGCAGGTCCATCACCGGCATGGAGAACGGCGGCACGCTCTCCAGCACGCGCTGCTCACCGGACGGGAGCACCACCGAGCGCAGCATGGGGTGCTGGTCGATGAGGCGCTGCCAGGCCCCCGACAGGCGGCCGAGGTCCAGGCCGTGTCCATCGAACTCGTGGTACAGGTGGCAGGAGACGCCCCCGACTCCGAAGTCGATGCCGTGCCCCACCAGGTACGCTTCCTGGAGGTCCGTCAGCGGGAAGGGCTCGTGGGAGACCTCGGCGCGTGGCAGGGCCCGGCGCAGCGCTTCCAGGATTTCGTCCTTCCTGGCGGCGATGTGCTTCTGGAGGTCCGGAGTGATGACGTTGCGCGCGGCGCGGATGCGCAGGTGCTCGTCCTCGACCCTGAGCTCCACCCCCAACCGCATCAGCTCTGAAATGAGTTCGGTGGCATTCAAAATCGGAACTCCTCCATCGAGTCGTTGGCGGCCACCTCGGTCGAGGGCGGCCGGGCAGCAAGGCTTTCGAGGGCGAGCTTCACGAGCCCATCCAGGCTCAGGCCGCTCAGGAGCGTGACGGCGGAGACCGTCAACCCCAGCGACTGCGACAGCCGCGCCTTGAGTTTCATCCCCATGAGGGAGTCGAAGCCGAAGCGCACGAGGGGCAGCCGCGCATCGGGCAGCCCTCCCGGAAGCTCCAGCAGCAGGGCGACCTCCGTCTGGAGGAAGGTCTCGACGCGCGCGCGCCACTGCTCGGCCGGCAGCTGGACCAGCTCGTGGAGCGGAGGCAGGGCTTGGGGCGGCGCTGGACGCACGGCCTCTGGCGCCGCCGCCACGAGCCCCGCCACCACTTCCGGGAGCGGGAGCGAGGGCTCGGGGTTCGCCACCCAGTAGCGCTCCTTCCTCCACGGATACGACGGGAGCGGCACCCACGCTCCTCCCTCGGGGAAGAGGCGCGGCCACTCGGGCGAGACACCCGCGACGAACAGGCCGCCCAGCATCGAGAGCAGGGACTCGCGCAGGGAGGCGTCCTCCCGCAGCGCGGGCAACACCGTCGCGTGCCGGGCGCACCGCTGGACGACGGGCGCGAGGAGCATGGCGGGGCTCAGCTCAACGAAAGTGCCGAGTCCGTCCTGCTCGAGGGCCGCGAGGGCGGACTCGATGCGCGTCCGCCCGTCCTGGTGCCGCGCCCAGTGGTCACTCGCGAAGTCTCCCGCCACCGCGCGCGCACCGGTGACCGACGAGTAGATGGGAATCGTCGGAAGGTGCGCGGTCACCTCCACCCGCTCACCCACCACTCCCGCCATGAGGAGGTGCACCGCGTCTTCCAGCGAGAGGACTCCCGCGACGTGCGCCGCGATGACTTCGCCGAAGCCGTCACCGAGCACCGCGTCGGGCTCGAT
Organism: Myxococcus stipitatus DSM 14675; assembly: GCF_000331735.1. Classification (GTDB taxonomy): domain Bacteria; phylum Myxococcota; class Myxococcia; order Myxococcales; family Myxococcaceae; genus Myxococcus; species Myxococcus stipitatus. Next base: position 6,393,358 of record NC_020126.1, read on the forward strand.
ACCGCAGGCGCGCAGCCGCGCCACGAGCGACAACTGCAAGGAGAAGCGTGCGAGCCGCTCGACACGGCTGGCGGAGAAGGCCCCCGGGTCCTTGCGCAGCTTCTCGATGACGGGCCCTCCCGCGAGCCGGTTCAGCACCGCATCCACGGACAGCAGGAGGTCCTGGAGGCCCGGGGCCTCGCTGAGCGCCTCGCTCGCGCTGTCGCTCCACAGCTCCTCATCACCGCTGAAGAGGAAGACGACGCCGGGTGCCCCACCTCGCGACGCGAACCCAGCGCGTGCCGAGGGAGGCGTCACACCCCGGCGGAAGGCCTCGAGGGCCACCGCCGCCTCCTGCTTGGAGCGAGCCACCACGGCGAGCCGATGCTCATGGTGGCTCCGACGACAGCTCGCCGAGTAGCACACGTCCCGAAGTGAGGCCGCCCGCCCTTCCCCTTCATCCACGAGCAGCGCGTGGAGACGCTCCGCGGACTCGCGCAGGGCCTCGGGGTCTCTCGCCGAGAGGACGAGCAGCTCCGGACCCTCTGGAGGAACCTCCGTGCGAGGGGGACGCGCGGGCGCCTCTTCCACGACGAGGTGTGCGTTCGTCCCGCTGAACCCGAAGGAGCTGACGCCCGCGACCCGCGAGCCGCCCTCGGGGGCTGGCCACGCCTGGTGCTCGGTGACCACCTCGATGGGGAGCTCGGCCCAGGGGATGTAGGGGCTCGGTGTCTCGAAGTGCAGGCTCCGCGGCAGCTCGCGGTGCCGCAAGGCGAGGAGCACCTTGAGCAGACTGGCGATGCCGGCCGCGCCCTCCAGGTGCCCCAGGTTCGTCTTCACCGAGCCGATGCGCAGCGGCGACGAGCGCGGACGCCCGGGCGCCAGCACCGAGGTGAGGGCCTCCACCTCGATGGAGTCACCCAGGGAGGTGCCGGTGCCATGGGCCTCGACGTAGCCGACGTCGAGCGGCGCGACACCGCCTTGCCGCAGCGCGCGCTGGATGACCCGCTCCTGGGAGGGACCACTGGGTGCCGTCAGCCCATTGGAGCGCCCGCCCTGACTGACGGCCGAGCCTCGCAGCACGCCCAGGATGGGCGCTCCTTCGGCGAGCGCATCCGACAGGCGCTTGAGCACCACGACGCCCGCGCCTTCCCCTCGGACGTAGCCGCTGGCGGCGCTGTCGAAGGCCCGGCATGCGCCGTCCGTCGACAGCACCCGGAGCTTCGAGAAGTAGACCGACATCCTCGGAGACAGCAGGAGGCTCGCGCCGCCGACGAGCGCGACGTCACACTCCCCTTCGCGCAGGCTCTGGCAAGCCAGGTGCGCGGCCACCAGGGAGGACGAGCACGCCGTGTCGACGGCGACGGCGGGCCCCTCCAGCCCCAGCGCGTAGGCGATCCGCCCCGCCGCGATGCTGTGGACGCTCCCGGAGCCCGAGTAGGCGTTGATGCCGCGAGGGTCTCGCGCGTTGAGCTCCAGCAGCGCGTAGTCGCTCAAGCAGAGGCCGACGAACACGCCCGTGGCCGTGCCCTGGAGCCGCTCCACCGCGACGCCCGCGCTCTCCAGTGCCTCCCAGCTCAGCTCCAGCAGCATCCGCTGCTGTGGGTCCATCGAGCGGGCCTCCGCCTTCGAGATGCCGAAGAAGGAGGCATCGAAGGCATCCACGTCGTCGAGGAACCCGCCATGCCGCGAGTACATCTTCCCCGGGGCCTCCGGGTCCGCGTCGTACCAGGCGTCCAGGTCCCACCGGTCCGAGGGCACCTCGCGCACGGCGTTCACACCGCCCGCGAGCAAGCGCCAGAAGTCCTCGGGACTCCGGACGCCGCCCGGGAAGCGGCACGACATCCCCACCACCGCGATGGGCTCGGCGCCGCCTGGCTTCACGCGAGCGCCCTTCACGGGCGTCGAGGAAGACGCGTCGGCATGGGAGCCCAGGCGCTCGCGCTGCCAGGCATACGTCGGTAGCTCGGTCATGTGTCCCCCCTTGGGGAAGAGCCCCTTCCACATGGGCTCGCGCCCCATCGTGTGAAGTGTTCCCAGCGCCTCCAGCAACGTCGGGCGGGGCGGCTGGTCACGGCGCAAGGAGCACAGCGCCGTGGTGCCCGGGAGGCTCGAGGCCTCCAGCGTCCGACTCAACATTCGCGACAGCACCGGGTCCGGAGCCAGCTCCACGAACCCGCGGACCCCCTCCGCGAGCATCGCCTGGATGACCGGCTCGAACAGGGCCCGCTGTCGCCAGAGGCTCTCGCGCCAGTGCGCCGAGTCCAGGTCCAACGCGGAGAGACGGCCTCCGCGAACGGAGGAATAGAGCGGCAGCAAGAGCGCCTGGGGAGCCGGGTCCCTCGTGCGACCCACGAGCAGCGCCAGGGCATCATCCAGCGAGAGCGCCCCCGCGAGGTGCGCCGCGCTGACCTCGCCGACGCCATGGCCGACCACGGCGTCAGGGCGGATGCCCCACGCGGACCAGAGCGCGGCGAGCGACACCTGGAACGCGAACAGCAACGGCAGCTCGACCTCGGCGCGGACCTGCTCGGACTGGACCGCCTGGATGAGCGACTCACCAATCAGCGCGCGGACGCTCTGCTCACAGCGCTCGAAGTGCTCGCGGAAGCGAGGCTCGTCCATCAGCGCGCGAGCGCACTCCCGGAACGGGAAGCCCTCCAGCCCCGAGAACACGAAGCCGATGCGCGGAGACACCCCCAGGCGCACCACCCCCTGGGCCCAGGGGAGCTTCGGAGTCCCCCTCCTCCCGAAGTCCTCCAGCCCTTCGGCCAAGGCGCTCCGGGAATGAGCGACCAGCGCCAGCCGGTGCTCATGGTGGTCGCGCCGCTGGCTCGCCGTGAAGCAGAGGTCCGACAGCGCGGCACGGCTTTGCTCGCGCAGGTGCTCGGCGGTGCGCCGTGCCTGCTCGCGCAGCGCCGGCTCCGTCCTCGCGGAGAGGACGAACAACTCGGCGGGCCCCTCGTGGGTGGCGGGCGTGTCGGCGCGTGGGCGGACGCGCTCCTCGCGCACCTCACAGCCCCGCTCGGCGAGGGCCGTGAGCGCGCGATGCAGCGTGGCGTGAGAGGCCTCTCCTCGCTGCAGGCTCGCCAGGACCTTCGCCGTGTCCGAGCGGCCCATGAAGTTCTCCTCGACCGAGCGCGCATGGATGGGATGCGGATTGACGTCGAGGAACAGCTCGTGGCCGGACTCGAGCAGGGCCTTCACCGCCGAGGAGAAGCGCACGCGCTTGCGGATGTGGTCCGTCCAGTACGACGGCCCCATCGAGGCCCCATCGGCGACGGCCCCCGTCACCGTCGACATCATGAGGACCCGCCCAGGCAGGGGCTTCAGCTCCGGACACTCCCGGAGGTGGCGCGCCAGGAAGGGCTCGAACGGCGGCAGGTGCCCCGCGACGTCGATGTCCACCCTCCGGGCGAAGACGCCCTCCGCGAGCCACCGCGACGTCAACTCCTGGAGCGCCGCGGGCTCTCCGCCAATCCCCGTGGAGCGGGGGCTGTTCTCCGACGCGATGGCGACGCGGCCCGCATACGGAGCCAGGCCCTGCTCCACGTCGGCGGCCGGCAAGCCCACGACGGCCATGGCCACCCCGCCGAAGGCCTCACGCATCACCTCCAGGAAGTGATGGGTGAGCGCGAAGGACTCCTCCAACGACAGAATCCCCGCCACGTGCGCCGCCGCCCACTCCCCCGCGCTGAAGCCCATCACCGCGCTCGGCTCGATGCCCCAATCCCGCCACAGCGCCGCGAGCGACACCTGGACCCCGAGGACGACGGGAAGCTGCACCGCGCCTCGGTCGAGCTTCGAGCCGGCCATGGGCGCGAAGAGCGCGTCCACCAGAGACCACCCTCCCAGGGGCTGGAACGCCGCATCACACGCCTCGAAGCTCGCGCGGAAGACAGGCTCGGTGCCCATCAGGTCCCGCGCCATCCCCCACCAGGCCGAGCCCGCGCCCGCGAAGACGAACGCAACCTTGGGAGGACTCCGCCCCGCCTCTCTCCGCACCGGCCACGACACCGGACACGACGAGGGCCGGTGCTCCTGGACGACGACACCCGGGCGCTCGGGCAGCCGCCCACGCGGACGACGCTTCCCGCGAAGGGTGAGCGCCCGCTCAATCAGCTCGGAGATGCCCACCGCGCCATCGGCGCTCCCCTGGCCTTCCCGCACGACACAGTAGATGGAGTCACCGTCGGCGAGCGCGCGCGGCAGCGGCTTGAGCACGACCACCCCCGCGCCGTGGCGAGGATGTGCGGGATTGAGAGGAACCGCCTCCACCAGCGCCAGGGTCGACGTCCCCCCCCGCATGCTTCGACAGGCTTCATGGAGCGCCTGGTCCATGACAAGACTGGGGCCCGCAAAGCCCAGACACCCGGAGACACAGCGGGCGACAAGACCGCCCGCACTCCCGCTGTCTGTCTGGAATGAAGGACCCGCGGCATCTGCCGAGGACACGCTGGCGAACACCCCCGTCCGGGTGCCTCGCAGGGACCGGGGCGCGATTCCCGCATCCTCCAGCGCCTCCCACGACAGCTCGAGCATCAGCCGCCGCCAAGGACCCAGCGCACCCGCCTCCTCGGGAGTGATGCCGAAGGCGTGGGCATCGAAGACGTCGACCTCACGGGGCGCCGAGGCGGCTCGATAGGACAGGCCAATGAGGGCCATCCACTCGCGGTCCTCCCGCTCGGCGCTACACGCACCCTCTTGCATTCCGTGCCTCGCAGCTTGCCTTCAAAAGCACACAGACCCTGGAGCCCCCTCCAACACGATGCTCGAGGTCTCTACACCCATCCCCCAAGCAATCCCATACATATTCGCACCGAACCCGAGGACACCGTGAAAACCCGGACAGACTTGAGATAGGCCCGGAGGCTTCGCGCCGACACGGAACTTTCGCGGCGGCGCGCCCTCTTCGAGACCCAGCGGGGGTGGACGGCTCGCGGGGCGCAAGAATGCAACACATTGGACACACAGCGGCGCCGCCGTCTCTCATTGTCAATGATTGCCATGAACTCCGGGGCCGGGTGGTCCCGCGTCACGGGGTGAACCCACGGGCATCGATGCGGGCTCGCCGCCTCCCGACGCTCCAGGTCCTCGTCCCCTGGAGGCGGCGCGGCCCTCCGGCCCCCCGCTTCTCCCACCGCCGAGCACCCTGTAGGCGTCCAGCGGTTGTCAGCCCGTTCCCCTGGGGGGCAATCTCCCTTTGAAATTCGCCGAGGCTTCCCGTAGTTTCGCCCGCGACTTCGAGGAGTGTTGCGAGGCCCCAAGCCCCAGGCTCGAAGCGGATTGTCCCAACGGCACTCACCTGTACGCGCTGCTTGCGAGGGTGAGACCGCTTGCCACGGCTCGCCGGGTCCTCGTACGAAGCGCCACGCGACCTCAATCAGGAGCCTCTGTCATGACCGCTGTCACTCCGCACCAGAAGCAGGACCACGCCGTCGCCGACCTCTCGCTCGCCAGCTGGGGACGCAAGGAGATCAAGATCGCCGAGAGCGAGATGCCCGCGCTCATGGCCATCCGCGACGAGTACGCCAAGCAGCAGCCCCTCAAGGGCGCGCGCGTCACCGGCTCGCTGCACATGACCATCCAGACGGCCGTGCTGGTGGAGACCCTCCAGGCGCTCGGCGCCCAGGTGCGTTGGGCGTCGTGCAACATCTTCTCCACCCAGGACCACGCCGCCGCCGCGCTCGTCGCCAACGGCACCCCGGTGTTCGCCCACAAGGGTGAGACGCTCAAGGAGTACTGGGACTTCACCCACCGCATCTTCGAGTTCGGCCCCGCGGGCAGCGACCACGAGGGTCCGAACATGATCCTGGACGACGGTGGCGACGCGACGCTGCTCATGCACCTGGGCAAGCGCGCGGAGAAGGACCTCAGCGTCATCTCCAACCCCACCAGCGAGGAGGAGCGGGAGCTCTACGCGTCCATCAAGGCGAAGCTGGCCGAGGACGCCACCTGGTACACCCGCAAGGCGGCCAAGATCATGGGCGTCACGGAGGAGACGACGACGGGCGTCCACCGTCTCCAGGAGATGTCCAACAAGGGCACGCTGCTCTTCCGCGCCATCAACGTCAACGACAGCGTGACGAAGAGCAAGTTCGACAACCTGTACGGCTGCCGTGAGTCGCTGGTGGACGGCATCAAGCGCGCCACGGACGTGATGATCGCCGGGAAGATCGCCGTCGTCGCGGGCTATGGCGACGTGGGCAAGGGCTCCGCCCAGGCGCTGCGCGCGCTGTCCGCCCAGGTGTGGGTGACGGAGATCGACCCCATCTGCGCGCTCCAGGCCGCGATGGAGGGCTTCCGCGTCGTCACCATGGACTACGCCGCGGACAAGGCCGACATCTTCGTCACCGCCACGGGCAACAAGAGCGTCATCACCCACGACCACATGGCGCGGATGAAGGACCAGGCCATCGTGTGCAACATCGGCCACTTCGACAATGAGATCGAGGTCGCCTCCCTGGAGAAGTACAAGTGGGAGGAGATCAAGCCCCAGGTCGACCACATCATCTTCCCGGACAACAAGCGCATCATCCTGCTCGCCAAGGGCCGGTTGGTGAACCTGGGCTGCGGCACGGGCCACCCCAGCTACGTGATGTCCAGCTCCTTCGCGAACCAGACCATCGCGCAGATCGAGCTGTACTCGCACAGCGACAAGTACCAGGTGGGCAAGGTGTACGTGCTGCCCAAGCACCTGGATGAGAAGGTCGCCCGCCTCCAGCTCAAGAAGCTCAACGCCCAGCTCACCGAGCTGAGCGAGGAGCAGGCCTCGTACATCGGCGTCAAGAAGACCGGTCCGTACAAGCAGGAGACCTACCGCTACTAGGCCTCCTCCCCCGCCCCCTGGACAGTGCTCTCCAGGGGGCGTTCCGCCCAGAAAGAGCGCGGCAAGCCTCGACGGATGGCGTATGGAGGCCCCCATGGCGCGGAACATTGATGGAACCGAAATCAGCCGGGTGATGCGGGCCGAGATGGCCCAGCAGGTCGCGGACCTCCAGGCCCAGGGCGTCACTCCCGGACTCTCCGTGGTGCTCGTGGGCAACAACCCGGCGAGCCAGGCCTATGTGTCCAGCAAGACACGCGCGTGCGAGACGCTGGGCATGAAGGGGCAGACGCTCCACCTGCCCGAGGACGTCTCCACCGAGGACCTGTTCGCCGCCATCGACCGGCTCAACGCCGACGCGTCGGTCCACGGCATCCTGGTGCAGCTCCCGCTCCCCGCGCACCTGCCCTACAAGGCCGTGCTGGAGCACATCCACCCGGACAAGGACGTGGACGGCTTCCACCCGCGCAACGCGGGCCTGGCCTTCGTCGGAGACCCGCGCGCCTTCGTGCCCTGCACCCCCGCGGGCATCCTGGAGATGCTGCGCCGGGAGGACATCCCCACGCGCGGCAAGCACGTGGTCATCGTGGGGCGCAGCCTCATCGTCAGCAAGCCCCTGGCGTCCCTGCTGATGGCGCCCGGCCCGGACGCCACCGTCACCATCACCCACCGCCACACGCCCGACCTGGCCTCCTTCACGCGGCAGGCGGACATCCTCATCGTCGCGGTGGGCAAGCAGAACCTCATCACCGCGGACATGGTGAAGCCGGGCGTCGTGGTCATCGACGTGGGGCAGAACCGCGTCGAGGACCCGGGCTCGCCCCGGGGCTACCGGATGGTGGGCGACGTGGACTTCGACGCCGTCAGCCAGGTCGCTCAGGCCATCACCCCCGTCCCCGGTGGCGTGGGCCCGATGACCATCACCATGCTCCTGGCGAACACGATTCAGTCCGCGCGACAGGCGCTCCAGGCCCGCGCGCCGTAACCCGTGGAACTCACGGGCCTCCCCGGGCCCGTTGCGCAGAAAATCGGGGGTCGGGGTGAATACGAAGGCGGCATTTCTGTCGAGATGCGCACGTTTCGCCCGGCGCGCGGGGCCGGACCGCGTCGTCTCCTGGACGTCCCCCACATGAAGACCTCCGTCCCTGCCCTGCTTGGACTCTGTCTCTGGCTCGCCACGCCCGGCGCCGTGCTGGCCGCGGAGCCCCGCGCGCTCGACTTCACCCAGGGGCTGCTGCTGGCCCGCTTGAAGGAGCGCACGGCCGTGGCCGCGCGAGCCCAGGCCGAGGGTGGCCGCTCGCGTGCGTTCAACATCGACATGGGTGAATCCGAGGACGGCATCCCCATGCATGTGTGGTTGGTGCCCTTGATCCTCACGGGCGTGGGGCTCGTCACGGGCATCACCGCCTGCGCCGCGGACTACACGAACGACGACTTCTGCCAGCGAAGCATCCTCACGGGCCTGGTGGTGGGAGCGGGCCTGGGGTTGGGGTATCTCGGACTCGTCGCCGACTCAGACACCGACGACCTCAGTGGTGAGTTCAGCCGCCGACGCTCGCCCCGGGATTCTCGCAAGGGACAGTTCGGCCTCCCGCTCGGAATGGCCCCGTCCATGGGCGTGGTCCAGGACCGCGCCGTGGTGGGGCTCGGCGGTCACTTCTGACGCTCCCACCGAGAGCCTCCTCGCAATCCCAGACACCTGTCGCGCATGGTCCTCCGAGATTCCTCGGGGGGTATGGGTCCTCCAGGAAGGAATACCCCATCCCCACCGGTTCGCGGATACTCGGCCCGTCCGTCCCAGGTCAGTCCAACCGGATTCCCAAGGAGGCTCCCGGTGAGCCAGGAAGCATTCATCTACGACGCTGTCCGTACTCCGCGAGGCAAGGGCAAGAAGGGCGCGCTGCACGGCACCAAGCCCCTGTCGCTGCTGGTGGGCCTGGTGAACGCGCTCAAGAAGCGCCACCCGAACCTGGACCCGAAGCACATCGACGACGTGGTGCTGGGCATCGTCTCGCCCGTCGGTGACCAGGGCGCGGACATCGCGCGCACGCTGGTGCTGGCCGCGGGCCTCCCGGAGACGGTGGGCGGCGTGCAGCTCAACCGCTTCTGTGCCTCCGGCCTGACGGCGGTGAACATGGCCGCCCAGCAGGTGCGCTCCGGCTGGGAGCAGATGGTCATCGCCGGCGGCGTGGAGAGCATGTCCCGCGTCCCCATGGGCTCCGACGGCGGCGCATGGGCCATGGACCCCGCCACCAACTACGACACCTACTTCGTGCCCCAGGGCATCTCCGCGGACCTCATCGCGACGCTGGAGGGCTTCACCCGCGAGGACGTGGACCGCTACGCCGCCGAGTCCCAGGCTCGCGCCGCCCACTCCTGGGCCCAGGGCTACTTCAACAAGTCCGTGGTCCCCGTCGTCGACCAGAACGGCCTCACCATCCTGGACCGCGACGAGCACATGCGGCCGGAGACGACGGTGGCGTCACTGGGCCAGCTGAGCCCCTCCTTCGCGGGCATGGGCGAGATGGGCGGCTTCGACGCCGTGGCGCTCCAGAAGTACCACGCGGTGGAGCGCATCGAGCACATCCACACGCCGGGCAACTCCTCCGGCATCGTCGACGGCGCGGCGCTGGTGCTCATCGGCTCCGAGAAGGCGGGCAAGGCCATGGGCCTCAAGCCGCGCGCGCGCATCGCCGCGGTGGCCACGTCCGGCGCCGAGCCCACCATCATGCTCACCGGCCCTCTGCCGGCCACGCGCAAGCTGCTGGACCTGGCCGGGCTGTCCGTGAAGGACATCGACCTGTTCGAGCTCAACGAGGCCTTCGCTTCCGTGGTCCTCAAGTACCAGAAGGACCTGGGCATCCCCGGCGACAAGCTCAACGTCAACGGCGGCGCCATCGCCATGGGCCACCCGCTGGGTGCCACCGGCGCGATGATCCTGGGGACCATGGTGGACGAGTTGGAGCGGAGAGATGCCCGCCGCGCCGTCATCACCCTGTGCGTCGGTGGTGGCATGGGCGTGGCCACCCTCATCGAGCGCGTCTGACCTCTTTCCGACTCCCTTTCGACAAGATTCGAGCGAATCCCATGAGCGAGCAGAACACCATCCGCTGGGAACAGGATGCCGACGGCATCGTCCTCTTGACGATGGACGACCCGAACCAGTCCGCCAACACGATGAACGCCGCGTACATCGCGTCCATGCGTGCGACCGTGAACCGGCTGGCCCAGGAGAAGGCCACCATCACCGGCGTCATCCTCACGTCCGCCAAGAAGACCTTCTTCGCCGGCGGAGACCTCAAGGACCTGTTGCGCATCCGCAAGGAGGACGCGAAGCAGGCCTTCGAGTTCGGGCAGGAGATCAAGGCGCAGCTGCGCGTGCTGGAGACGCTGGGCAAGCCCGTCGTCGCCGCCATCAACGGCGCGGCGCTGGGCGGCGGGCTGGAGATTGCCCTCGCGTGTCACCGCCGCATCGTCGCCGACGTGAAGGGCGCGCAGATTGGCCTGCCGGAAGTGACGCTGGGCCTGTTGCCCGGTGGCGGCGGCGTGGTGCGCACCGTGCGCATGCTGGGCATCGTGGACGCGATGATGAAGGTGCTGCTCCAGGGCCAGCGCTACCGTCCCAAGGAGGCCCAGGAGGTGGGCCTGGTGCATGAGGTGGTGGACTCCGTGGAGGCGCTCCTGCCCGCGGCCAAGGCGTGGGTGAAGGCGAACCCGAGCGCGCAGCAGCCGTGGGACGCCAAGGGCTACAAGATTCCGGGCGGCACGCCGTCCTCGCCCGGCCTGGCGACCAACCTGCCCGCCTTCCCCGCCAACCTGCGCAAGCAGATCAAGGGCACGAACCTGCCCGCCCCGCGCGCCATCATGGCCGTGGCGGTGGAGAGCACGCAGGTGGACGTGGACACCGCGTTCACCATCGAGTCGCGCTACTTCACCGAGCTCGTCACGGGCCAGGTCGCGAAGAACATGATTCAGGCGTTCTTCTTCGACATGCAGCACATCAACTCCGGCGGCGGCCGCCCCAAGGGCCATCCGCAGCACACCGCGAAGAAGGTGGGCGTGCTGGGCGCGGGGATGATGGGCGCGGGCATCGCCTACGTGTGCGCCAAAGCGGGCATCGACGTGGTGCTCAAGGACGTGAGCCAGGCCGCCGCGGACAAGGGCAAGCAGTACTCCGTCAAGCTCGTGGAGAAGGGCGTCCAGAAGGGCAAGACGACGAAGGAGAAGGGCGACGCGCTGCTGGCGCGAATCACCCCCACCTCGGACCCGGCGGCGCTCCAGGGCTGCGACCTGGTCATCGAGGCCGTCTTCGAGAGCGTGGAGCTCAAGCACAAGGTCTTCCAGGAGGTCCAGGGCGTCGTGGCCCCGGACGCGGTGCTGGCGTCCAACACCTCCACGCTGCCCATCACCCAGCTGGCGGAAGGGGTGAAGCGCTCGGAGGACTTCGTGGGCATGCACTTCTTCTCCCCCGTGGACAAGATGCCGCTGCTGGAGCTCATCGCGGGCAAGAAGACGAGCGACGCCACGCTGGCGAAGGCCATCGACATCGCGGTGCAGATCGGCAAGACGCCCATCGTCGTCAATGACAGCCGGGGCTTCTTCACCAGCCGCGTCATCGGCACGTTCCTCAACGAGGCCATCGCCATGGTGGGCGAGGGCCTGGCCCCCGCGTCCATCGAGCAGGCGGGACTCCAGGCGGGCTACCCCGCCGCGCCGCTGTCCCTCATGGACGAGCTCACGCTGACGCTGCCGCGCAAGATCCGCCAGGAGACGAAGGCGGCCGTGGAGGCCTCCGGCCAGACGTGGGTGGAGCACGGCAGCGCCACGGTCATCGACGCGCTGATTGACCAACATGGGCGCAAGGGCCGCTCCACCGGTGGTGGCTTCTACGACTACGCGGACGACAAGCGCACGGGCTTGTGGCCGGGCCTCGCCCAGCACTTCACCCGCGCGGGCCACACCATCCCCTTCGAGGACATGAAGGACCGGATGCTATTCGCCGAGGCCATCGACACGGTGCGCTGCTTCGACGAGGGCGTGCTGCGCTCGGCGGCGGACGCCAACATCGGCTCCATCCTGGGCATCGGCTTCCCACCCTGGACGGGCGGCGTGGTCCAGTTCATCAACGGCTATGAGGGCCCCACCGGCACCAGCCTGAAGGGCTTCATCCTCCGGGCGCGAGAGCTGGCGGAGCGCTATGGCAAGCACTTCCTGCCCCCCGCGTCGCTCGTCGAGAAGGCCGAGCGAGGCGAGCTGCTGAAGTAGTCACTCCCACCCCGTGACGGGCTCGACAGGGCCCGTCACGGCGGTTGCCTATCAGTCCCTTTCAAACCTGACAGCTCCTCAACCCAGGCTTTTCCAGTCATAATGACTGGCATCGCTGTCGAGGAGGCTCGTGATGTTCAACGTCATGCAGGTCGCAAGGCAGCTGAAGAGCGCGGTGCTGGCGGACCCGGAGCGCTTCTACTCCAACGAGACGGGCGCCTGGGTCACCGGCCTCCCCAAACCCCAAGACATCCAGGTCGTCACGGGCCGGGAGCCCTTCTGGATAAACCTGGGCTACTGGCGCGACGTGGAGCGGGTGGACGAGACGAACTGCGAGCGGGTGGGTGAGCTGTTCATGGACGCCCAGGCGCAGATGGCCCACCTGCTCGCACGAACGGCGCGGTTGAGCGAGCACGACTCGGTGCTGGACTGTGGGTTTGGCTATGCGGACCAGGACATCCTCTGGGCGGAGGAATACCGTCCCGCGCGAATCATTGGCATCAATGTCACCCCCAACCAGGTCCGCATCGGCCAGGAGCGCGTCAAGCTCACGGGGTTGGACACCGTGGTGCGGTTGGAATTGGGCTCGGCGACACGGATTCCGTATGGCTCCGGCGAGTTCGACGTCGCCTTCGCCCTGGAGTCCGCCATGCATTTCCGGACGCGCGGCGACTTCCTGCGCGAGGCCTTCCGGGTGCTGCGGCCGGGCGGACGTCTGGTGATGGCGGACATGTGCCAGAAGACGGACCGCGAGTCGGGCAGCGGGCTGCGCCGCCGCCTGCGGCACCGCTACTGGCGGGGCCGGATGGCCTTTCCGGAGGCCAATGTCTGGACCACGCAGCGCTACCTCACGGAGCTGCGGGAGGTGGGCTTCCAGAAGGTGCGGCTGGAGTCCATCGCGTCGGATGTCTACCCCGCCGTCAACACGGCGCTGGCGGCGCTGCGAGGCATGACGGCCGCGGAGCGCAAGCCGGGCGACATCACGGTCGCCAAGGTGCGGGAGGACGTGCGGCGCGCGCGGCAGATGGAGTTCGAACAGCTCCAATGGCTGACGCTGTTCAACTGCGACGAGTACGCCATCGTCCACGCGGAGAAGCCCTGAGCGGGCTTCCGCCGCGCGGTCACCTCAGACGAGGGAGGCGACGTAGAAGTGGGTGGGCAGGTGGACGACGAGGGCCTCGTGAATCTCGCCGCACACCGCCAGCCCCGGACGCGGGAAGATGCCCGCGGGGGCTTCCGCGAAGCGGATGGAGGAGCGTCCGCTGTCGAAGATGGTGGCCGCCGCGGTGAAGTCCCCGACGATGACCTGCCCCGGGTCCACCATGCGCGCCCGTGCGATGCGCACACCCATGCTGGTCAGGTCCGCGAGCAGGCCGCCCTTCCCCACGAAGTACCGGTAGTAGTCCGCGGGGTTGACGAGGATGCCATCCGCGCTGCCGCCCATCTGCTCCACCCTGTCACATGCGGCCAGGAGTGAGGAGACGGGGTCCGAGCGCGCGGGGAGCCGGGCGACGCCCGGTGTCTCCAGGATGCCACGCACGCGGTCTCCCCCACGGCCCCGGGCGAGCGCCTGGTTCTCCGCCGTGCACAGCCGCACCAGCAGGCGGAAGTCGATGAAGGTCGCCAGCGTCTCCGGGTCATCCAGCAGCGCCGGAGGGACTTGAATCCACGCGGTCGTCGGCTTGAGGACGGCCAGGTCCGTGTGGAACTCGAAGGCCGCCTCGGGGCGAAGTCCCACGTCCTCGACGGACGCCGCGAGGGGACCGTCCGGGGGCTTCTCGTGCCAGTACTTCACCTTGGCGCCGTCTGCCTTCACCACCTTGAACAGCCCACGCACGGCGATGCGCGGGCGTCGCTTGAAGCCAGGGAAGGCCTCCGTGATGGTGTGTGAGAACTCCACCGAGGCGTTCTTCCCTTGAAGGGCGACGGCCTGGGCAAAGACTCTTCCGGGAGAGGGGGCAGGCGCTTCCGCTGTCTCGTTCGCGCTCATGGTGACCTCGGGCTACTCGCCCCAGTCCTCCTCCACCTCGGGCGCCTCTTCGAGCCGCAGCGGGTTGAGCCCCACCACCTCGAGCTCTCCGTCACAACCCGAGCACGTGAGCACCTCGCCCTGCACGCGGCCCTCGCCATCGATGGGCTGAGCACACGTGGGGCACCGCGCCTGCTCGGCCGAGTCCGATTGCTTCGTCAGTGCATGCATGGCCTTTGCTCCTCCTCCAACCGCCGGCGCGTGCAGTCTGTGGGCCTTCCCCGTCATCGTCAAGACAAGCCGGGGAAGGCACGTGAATGCAGCAAGGCCGAATTTCTCAGCTATTTCAAAACATGAATCCCAGCGGTGGCACGGCCGTGACCTGCCGGGTCGATACACGTGTGCCCGAGACGTCGTGCGTCTCAAGCGGACTCGCGCCGGGGACGTCCGCGCGTGTGAATGCGCGCCAGGGCCTCGCGCAGAATCGTCGCGACCTGCTGGACGACCGGAGGACGCAGCAAGGCGTAGTGGTCTCCCGGGAGCGCATGGGTTTCCACACCTCCTCCCGCCAACAGCTCCCACTCGTGGGGGCGCGGCGACTCGCTCGACTCGAGCGAGAGCACTTCACCGGCGCAGGGCCGGGGCACATGGCGCCAGGCGGCCTCGAGGTTGGACTCGAACACATTTCGCAACGCGGAGAGGCTCGCCTCCGGAAGCGCCGCCGCCGCGCGCCCCGCGGTCTCCAGCGCATGGAGTGCCTCCGCCGCGGACATTCGCGCGAGCGTGTCCTCCGAGCACGGCAGGTCCGCGCCCGCCGCGCGCAGCAGGTCCTTGAAGAAGCGCGCGCCCAAACGCTCGGGCCGCAACTCCTCCGCGTCCACCGTCTCGGGGCGAGCGTAGGCGTCGATGAGGAACAGCAGCGCCACGTCGTCACCCTGCTCCCGGAGCCGCCGCGCCACCTCGAAGGCGAGCACGCCGCCCATGGACCAGCCTCCGAGGAGGTAGGGCCCTTGAGGCTGCACGGTGCGAATCGTCTGGAGGTGATGGACCGCCAGCGCCTCCACGGTGTCGAGCGGACGCGCCTCGCCGTCGACTCCGGGGGCCTGCAAGCCGAAGAATGGCTGGTCGTGCTCCTGCCCATGCGCGAGCTCCGCGTAGGCGAGCACCGTTCCTCCCACCGGATGGATGCAGAAGAAGGGACGCTTCGTCCCGCCGCTTCGCAGCGCCACCCAGGTCGAGTGGGGTCCAGGCTCGCGTCCCAGCCGCTCCGCGAGCCTCGCGACGGTGGGCGACTCGAACAGGAGACGCACCGGCAGGTCGCGGCCGAGGGCTTGTCGCAGCCTCGACATGGCCCGCGTGGCCAGCAGTGAGTGGCCCCCCCTCTCGAAGAAGTGGTCCTCGCGCCCCATCCGCTCCAGCCCCAGCAGCGGTGCGAGCACGTCCGCCACCACCTGCTCCATCGCGGTGCGCGGCGCCGAGGACGTCTCTCCCGACACCTCCGCCCTCGGCGAAGGGAGCACCTTCCTGTCCAGCTTCCCGTTCGGCGTGAGCGGGAGCACGGGCAGCGACACGAAGGCCGACGGCACCATGTACTCCGGCAGCCGGGCTCGAGCGTGGGCTCGCAAGTCCTGGACCGAGCCCCCCTCGCGCTCCGACGGCACGACGTACGCGACGAGCCAGCGGCCTCCTGGCCCATCGTCTCGCGCGAGCACCGCGACCTCCCGGACACCGGGATGCGCCCGGAGCGCGGTCTCGACTTCACCCAGCTCGATGCGAAAGCCTCGGAGCTTCACCTGCCCATCCAGTCGGCCCGCGAACTCGAGCGACCCATCCCCCCGGTAACGAACCCGGTCTCCCGTCCGATACAGCCGGGCCCCCGGCTCCGCGCTGAAGGGATGCGGGACGAAGCGCTCCGCCGTCAGCTCCGGCCCGCGCTGATAGCCCCAGGCCAGCCCATCGCCGCCGGTGTACAGCTCGCCCCAGACGCCCACGGGGACACACGCGAGGGACGCATCCAACACGTAGACCTGCGTGTTCGCGATGGGCCTTCCAATGGACAGCGAGGGGGCGTCCACCTGCCCGAGCTCCTCGAGCACCTGCGTCGTGGTGAACGTGGTGTTCTCCGTGGGGCCATAGCCGTTGACCACCTTCCCGCCACGCTCCAGCCGCGCGCGCACCGCCGCCGGGGACACCACATCGCCCCCGGTGAGGACCTGCCGCACGGCCGCCAGTGCCTCCGGGCGAGTCGACATGACCTGCTCGAAGAGGGCCGCCGTCAGCCACAACGTCGTGATGCCATGCTTCACGAGCGCCGCCTCCAGCTCCTCCACCGTGGGCGCCTGCTCGGAAGACACCACCAGCTTCCCGCCGTTGAGCAGCGGTCCCCACAGCTCCAGCGTCGCCGCGTCGAACGAGATGGGCGCGAGCTGGAGGAAGACCTCTCCGGGCCCCAGCGCCACGAAGCGACTGCCCTTCACCAGACGCACCACGCCGCGATGCGGGATGCAGACGCCCTTCGGTCGGCCGGTCGACCCGGACGTGTACATCACGTAGGCCAGCGCCAACGCGGGGACCCCCACCGCGGGGCTCTCCTCGCTCTCGCCCGAGCAGGCCCTCCCCGAGGGCTCCAGCTCGACCACGTCCACGCCGAAGGGAGGCAGCACCGAGCGCAACGAGGACTGGACGAGCAGCACCTTCAGCCCCGCGTCCTCACACATGAACGACAGTCGCTCCACCGGATAGGACGGGTCGAGCGGCACATAGGCGCCTCCCGCCTTGAGGATGCCGAGCGTCGCCACCACCATCTCCAGCGAGCGCCGGGTGAAGAGTCCCACGCGGCTTCCAGGCTCCACCCCCTGGCGACGCAGGTGATGCGCCAGCTGATTCGCTCGCCGGTTCAGCTCGGCGAAGGTGAGGCGTGCCCCCTCGAACTCCACCGCAATGGCGTCCGGCGTGAGCACCGCCTGCGCCTCGAACAGCTCATGGATGCTCGCGTCGCGTGGATACGCCGCCCGCGTGTCGTTCCACGCCCCCAGGAGGCGCGCGCGCTCCGGCTCGCTCACGAGTGGAAGCTCGGACACCCGCAGCTCGGGCCTCGCCACCACGGCCTCGAGCACGCGCACGTACGCCTCCGCCCACCGCGACACCGTCTCCTCGTCGAAGAGGTCCGTGTTGAACTCCCAATAGGTCACGAGCCCACGCGCGCTCTCGCGTGCGAACAACGTGACGTCGAACTTGGACACCCCTGGCTCCAAAGGGACGTCCGCGACCTCCACCCCCGGCAACACCAGCGCGGCGGAGGGCGCTCCCTCGAGCACGAAGGCCACCTGGAACAGCGGCGAGCGGCTGGAGTCCCGCTCGAGGTGAAGTGCTTCCACCACCTGCTCGAAAGGGACGTCCTGGCGCGAGAAGGCGCCCAGGCACATCGCCTTCACCCGGCCGCACAGCTCCTGGAACGAGACGTCGTCCACCCGCGTGCGCAACGCGAGCATGTTGGCGAAGAAGCCAATCAGCCCCTCCAGGTGGCGATGGCCACGGCCCCCGAACGGCGAGCCGACGACGATGTCCCGCTGGCCGCTGTAGCGCGCCAGCAGCGCCTGGAAGCCCGCCAGCAGCGTCATGAACAGCGTGACGCCCTCCTTCCGACTCAGCGCTCGCAGCCGCCCTTCCAGCCCCTCCGGCAGCGGCCTCCACTTCAAGGCCCCTCGGAAGGTCTGCACCGCGGGCCTCGCGCGGTCCGCGGGCAGTTCCAACACCCCGGGCGCCTCCGCCAGCGCCTGCGTCCACCACTTCAGCTGCGTCTCCAGCACCTCCCCCTGCAACCACTCCCCCTGCCACCGCGCGTAGTCCGCGTACTGCACCTCCAACCTCCGCGCCCCCTTCACCTTCGCCCCGTACTCCTCCGAGACCTCCTTCTCCAACAACCCCACCGCCCCCCCGTCGAACACGATGTGATGCACCACCCACACGAGGACGTGGTCGTCCGTTCCCACCTTCAGCAGCCGCACCCGCAACAGCGGCCCTCGCTCCAGGTCGAACGCGCGTCTCGCCTCCTCCTCCACCCGCCGCGTCACGTCCCCTTCCCCCACCTCCTCCACACGCCACTCCAGCGCCGCCTCTTCGTGGATGCGCTGGACAGGCCGGCCCTCCTCCTCACCGAACGTCGTGCGCAGGACCTCGTGCCGCGTCACCACCGCGAGGAACGCTTCCTTCAACACGCTCACGTCCAGCGGCCCCTTCAGCCTCGCGGCGAAGGGCGCGTTGTAGGAGGTCCCTCCCGCATCGAGCTGTGACAGGAACCACAGTCGCTGCTGCGCGAAGGACTGCGGCACCACTCCGGAATGCGGCTGGTGCACCAACGGCGGCCGACGTCCCGCGCGCTCCACCTTGTTCGGGAGCGAGGGCTCGCGCTGCGTCATGACGGACCTCGAGTCGTCGCGAAGCCCTGGGTCCTCGACGGACGCGGGGCCTCCACGTGAGAGGCGGGAACGAAGAAGGGACGGTGCGACTCAGGCCACGCGAGTCCTGGGCCGGAGGCTTCCTTCCGCCCTCCACCCGCGCCTGCGCTCCATCAGCGAGCGCGGAGGCCTTCGCCAGACACCGTGGCCAGCACTCCAGCCACCCCCGCTGAGAGATGCCCGGTGCCACGACCCCACACCGTTCGTGGCGATGATGGTGGGAACCCCGTATGGCCTTGGATTGAGAGGGTTGTCGCCCACGACCTTGTTGGGGATGGACTCTCTCTGTCGCAAGTCCGCCTGGGTGACGAGAAGTGTCTTCACGGACGCTCCCTCACGATGGGTTGCGCGCACTCTGCATCATGCCGACGGGCGTGTGAAGGCAATCACAACCAACACGCCCAGCCGGTTACCAACCCAGAAGAATAATCACCCCCGATTGCCTTCAACCACACCTGCCGACACTCCTGGCTTTGCCAGACACGGAAACAAGTCGTATCCAGGGGCGCCCTTCCGGGGTCGAACCGCGGGCCTGGGCTGTGGGCGAGGCGGAAAAAACACGGCGGCCGGGTGAGACACCCGACCGCCGGACGAAGACCTCAGGAGCTCAGGACTTCAGGACTGGACGCGCAGCACGGAGCGGCCGCCGTAGCGGGCCTGCTTGCCCAGCTCCTGCTCGATGCGGATGAGCTGGTTGTACTTCGCGGTGCGGTCCGCGCGGGACAGCGAGCCGGTCTTGATCTGACCGCAGTTGGTGGCGACCGCGAGGTCCGCGATGGTCGCATCCTCGGTCTCACCGGAGCGGTGGGACATCACGGCGGTGTAGCCGGCCTTGTGCGCCATCTCCACGGCCGCCATCACCTCCGACAGCGTGCCAATCTGGTTGACCTTCACCAGGATGGAGTTGGCGATGCCGTTCTTGATGCCATCGGCCAGGCGCTTCACGTTGGTGACGAACAGGTCGTCGCCGACAATCTGCACCTTCTTGCCGATGCGGTCCGTGAGCAGCTTCCAGCCGGCCATGTCGTCCTCGGCCAGGCCGTCCTCGATGGAGACGATGGGGTACTTCGCCGCGAGGCCCTCGAGGTACTTCACGTGCTCGTCGACGGAGCGCTTCTTGCCCTCGCCCTCGTAGTCGTAGACGCCGTCCTTGTAGAACTCGCTGGCGGCGCAGTCGAGCGCCAGGCAGATGTCCTCGTTGGGGCGGTAGCCGGCCTTCTCGATGGACTTCATGATGAAGTCGAGCGCGGCCTCGGCGGAGGTGAGGTTCGGCGCGAAGCCGCCCTCGTCACCCACGTTGGTGCCGTGGCCGGCCTCGGACAGGCCCTTCTTGAGGGTGTGGAAGACCTCGGCGCCCATGCGCACCGCGTCGGCGAGCGACTTCGCTCCGACGGGCATGATCATGAACTCCTGGAAGTCGATGGCGTTGTCCGCGTGGGCGCCGCCGTTGATGATGTTCATCATCGGCACGGGCAGCAGGTTGGCGGAGACACCGCCGACATAGCGGTAGAGCGGCAGGCCCCGCGCGGCGGCGGCGGCTTTCGCCACGGCCAGCGAGACACCGAGGATGGCGTTGGCGCCCAGCTTCTTCTTGTTGGGCGTGCCGTCGAGGGCAATCATCGTCTGGTCGATTTCGAGCTGCGCTTCCGCGTTCATCCCGCGAACCGCGTTGGCCAGCTCGTTGTTGACCACGGCGACGGCCTTCTGCACGCCCTTGCCGAGGTAACGGCTCTTGTCGCCGTCGCGAAGCTCCACGGCCTCATGCGTGCCGACCGAGGCGCCTGACGGAACCGCGGCACGACCGCGCACGCCGTTCTCGAGGACGACATCGACTTCGACAGTGGGATTGCCGCGACTGTCCAGAATCTCACGGCCTACGACACCGACGATAGTAGTCATGGGCGCTTTCGTAGCGAAGCGACCCCAGTGCGTCAAGGCGGCACCGCCGTCCCGTGGGGGTGCTTCTCCCTCTCAGAAGGACAGGTGCGCCAGGGCGGTTTCCACCCAGCGATACCCCAGGTGCTCCTGCTCCCGTCGGAGGCGCGCACCGAACCGCGGGTGTTGAAGGTCCTCGAAGGGTGAGGCCTCTGGCGCGGCGAGGCACGTAAGTGCGCCCAGATGTTGTGAATCCTCCTGAGACCAGTGGGCCTCAGGCGCTCCGAGCCGCGCGCTCCGTCTGGTACTCCTCGAGGGTGAGGTTGCGCACCCGCGAGCAGCGACCTTCCTCGTTGTGGACGTAGCCCACGCTGGCCACGTACGGCTCGATGACTCGAATCTTCTGCAGCGGGGTCACGATGAGCAGCTGCAGGTCCAGGCGGCGGAAGAGCTCCAGGCCGTACGTGGCCGACTCGTCGGAGCCTCGGCCGAACGCCTCGTCAATCACGACGAAGCGGAACGAGCGCGAGCGCGTCTCTCCCCACTGCAAGCCGAACTGGTACGCGAGGCTCGCCGCCAGCACCGTGTATGCGAGCTTCTCCTTCTGACCTCCCGACTTGCCGCCCGAGTCCGCGTAGTGCTCGTGCTCCTGGTCGTCCGCGCGCCAACGCTCCGACGCGGAGAAGCTGAACCAGTTGCGCACGTCCGTCACCCGCTGCGTCCACTTCGCGTCCAGCTCCCCCTGCCCTTCGCGGCCCTGGAAGCGCTCGATGATGCGCTTCACCTCCAGGAACTTCTGCTCGGAGTAGGCGTCGTCTTCAGCGCCGGTGAGCGAGCCTTCGGTGCAGGCGCGCAGGTCCTGCTGGAACGCACGGATGTCGAGGTCCACCGTGGGCACCAGCTCCAGGACGATGTAGCGGTCCGGGTTGTAGTCGATGGCCCGCAGGGAGCGATTGATGGTCTCCACGCGCTCATGGATGTCGTGGCGCTCGCGGTGGAGCTGCGCCTGGAAGTTCGCCACCTCGCGGATGGTGTTCTCGTTCAACAGGCTCTTGAAGCGCGCCTCGAAGCGCGGCAGGTCGTCCGCGCGCAGAGAGGCCAGGAGCGTCACATACTCCGGTGCACCCTCCAGGCCCGCGCCCAGCTCCTGGGACTCCAAGGGGAACGCGGTGCGGTAGGCGTGCATCGCCGCGAGCAGGGAGTCCCGCACCCGCTCCAGCTTGCGCCCATCCCCGTCGATTCGCGCCTGGAGACGGTCTCGCACCTGCCGCTCGCGCTCGTCGCACGTGTCCGCTTCGAGGGCCGCCCCGGCGAGCACCTCTTCACTGAACCGGGCGACTCGCGGGAAGGAAGACCGGAGCGTGTCGGGGCATTCGCTCACGGTCCGCTGGCAGGCCAGGAGGAGCTTTCGTGTCGTCGCTTCTCGCTCCTCGTTTCGCGTCTGCTCCTTCTCCACGGCCTTCAGGGTCGTCTCCACCGTGGCCACGTCCTTCTCGACCGCGTCGAGCTGCCGCGAGAGCCCCTGGAGGATAT
This sequence comes from Myxococcus stipitatus DSM 14675, assembly GCF_000331735.1. Classification (GTDB taxonomy): domain Bacteria; phylum Myxococcota; class Myxococcia; order Myxococcales; family Myxococcaceae; genus Myxococcus; species Myxococcus stipitatus. Next base: position 6,415,262 of record NC_020126.1, read on the forward strand.
CGGACTCCGCCTGGAGCGCCTTGAGCCGCTCCTCGCGCCGATGGATGTCACCCGCCACCAGACGCCAGTCGAGCTCACTGAAGTTCTCGAAGACCCCGAGCTGTCCCAGCTGCTCCGTCCGCAGCTGCAATCGCGCACACTCTTGCTCCAGTGCCGCCCACCGGGCAGAGGCGGCTTGGACTCCCAGCTCCCTTGAGCGAGCCGCGGACTCCAGGACCTTCCGCTTGGTGTCGTTCGTCCAGCCCAGCACCCAGTTCGACGGGTCGTCGATGCGGCTCCGGTCATCCTTCGAATGCCGGTCCCCGCCTGTCTTCACCTGACCCATCCGGGTGAGGGCCTGACGTGCCCGCATGAACTGCTCGGAGGTCTCACAGCAGGCGTAGTCGAACTGACGGGCCAGATGCGTCTCCAACCAGGCCGACTGCGGGGCACCTGGCTTGAATGCGAGCTTGAGCAGCAGCGACTCTGGCCGCGACGCCCCCCCGCGGGACGCGGCTTCTTCCCGGACGCGGAAGTAGACGAAGCGCGCATTCAGATGCGTGCGGTCCACCCACTGGCTTACCCGCGCATAGTCGTCGTCGGGGACGAGCAGGGAGACCCCCAGCGGGTACAGCACACGCTCGATGGCGCCCGCCCAGTCCCGCGCCTCATCGCGCACTCGCAGCAGCTCCCCCGCGAAGGGCAACCGCTCCTCGGGCAGGCCCAGGTCCGCGCACAACCTCGCGCGCAGGTGAAGGAAGCGCGCGGGGATGTTGGAGCGCTGGCGGCGCAAGACCTCCAGCTCGACCGAGACCGTCTCGTGCTCCCTCTCGAGGTCACGCAGGCGCATCGCGAGCTCGGTGCGCGAGTTCTGGGCCTCGGACAGCTCGTTCGCGGTGCGGGTGCGCTCGCGCTTGAGGTCGCGCGTGTTGGCCACGAAGACCTCCAGCTCCGTCGCCGCGGGGAGCCCCACGGCCTGGGCCATTCGCGCGTACTGGTCCGCCTTCCGCATGCGCTCGTCCCGCTCGTGCCGGCGCCGGACCAGCTCCGCCTTCTCGGTCTCCAGCCGGTCGCCTCCGTTGTCCGAGATGGACTGACGGAGCCGCTCCCTGTCGGCGAGGTGCCGCGCTCGTGTCTCCTGGATTCGCTCCGCCTTCGCGCGCAGCTTCTCGCGCTCCCCTTCCAGCTCCGCCAGCCGGGCCTCGAACAGCCCCGCCTTCCGCGCGGAGAACCACGGCCGCAGGGCCTCACGGCCCCCCTTGAGGTCCTCCAGCTCCGCGGACAGCGTGGTGAAGCGCTCGTGGTCCGCCACCAACGGCTCGAGCATCCCCGCCTGCCGCTTTGCCTTGAGCACGGCTTCGTGGGCACGGTGCAGGTCGTCGAAGTGGCCCATGAGCGCCGCCAGCCGGGACTCCACATCGAAGGGCGGCAGCATGTGCTGGCGCACGAAGTCCGTCAGGTTGCCCACGGACTTCATCGACACCGTCTGGAGGAACAGGTCCAACGCCTGCTCATTCTCCAGCCCGAAGCGCCGGCGGAACGCGGCTTGATACGGCGGAAATGTCTCATGCACCTCCCGAGCGAGCGACTTGAGGCGCTTCTTCAGCGCATTCAGGTCGGAGCCACAGCGCGAGAAGTGCTCGGAGATGGAGAGCTTCCCATCCGCGACGAGGTACAGCTTCGCCGGCTGTCCCTCCGCCTCGCGCATCCACATCACCTGCGCGAGCGTGACGTCCTGTCCGTACCCCTCATTGTGGAAGTGAGCGAGCAGCACCGAGTAGGTCGGCGCATCGCGCAGGAAGACGGGCCGAGCCCCCTGCCCCGTCTCTCCTCGCTCGGACTTGTACTGGCCTCGCACGTAGGAGCGCAGCGTGCGCTCACGCGCCTCCGCCCCCGCGGCCTTGTTGTAGGCCAGCTTCTGCGGCGGGACGAACAGCGTCACCAACCCATCCACCAGCGTCGACTTGCCCGAGCCGATATCCCCCGTGAGCAGCCCGCTCTCCCCCAGCAGGTCCAGGTGCCATGAGCGCTGGTGGAACGTGCCCCAGTTGAAGACCTCGAACCGACGAAGGCGGAACCCCGCTCGCGCGTTGGGGGTGCCGACGTCCAACAGGTCCGCCTGCAGGAGAGGACGTACCGTGCTCATTCCCGACCTCCTTGTTCCTCGATGAGTTGTGCGCGATAGGCCGCGAGCCGCTGCTCCAGCCCTTCCAGGCAGTGGGCGGTGACAAAGGCCTTGAGGATGCGGCGGACCTCGAAGGTGTCCTCCTCGGCCAGGGGCTTGAGGAACCCCAGGCCCACCGCTCGCTCGATGTCTTGATTCACGCGCTCCCCCCAGCGCACCTCGTTCGTGCCCTCCGGGAGGAACAGCCGCACCAGGTCTTGAAGCTCATGGCGGCGCATCACCAGACGCGTTCCTCCCGCCGCGGCATCCGCGTCCGCCAGGCGCTTGCGCAGGAGCGCGAGCAGCAGGCTCGAGCCATAGCCCAGCGGCCTCCGAGCGACGAGCCGAGGCAGCTCCCCGGCTCCTTCTCCCTCCGCCCGCTGGCGGAGAAAGGCGTAGCCCTCCGGCTCATCCAAAGCCAATCCCAATCCCAGCACGGACACGTGGTCACTGACCCGTGCATGCAGCTTGAGCAGGGATTGCCAGAGCGACGGGTTCTCCTCCCGGTAGACCACGCCCTTCAGGAGCGAGACGACCACCAGCGACAGGGCATCCGGGGCTTCGGCGACATGAGACATGGGAGCGGTCATCGGAGAAAGAGCACCAGGGGAAGGGTCGCGCGGCGAGGGAGCCCTCGCGCATCGGTCCAGAAGAGTTCCTGCGTCCGCGATTCGTCGACAGAGGCCTTGCGGTCCTCCGATGCAAGGCTCAGGTAGACAACGAGCTCGGCGAGGCCGTGCTCGAGGGGATGGCTGCGGACCAGGTCCGCGAGTGAGACCTGCTCACGGTCCAGGAGCGCCTGACGGACGTTCGAGCGCAGCCGTGTCTTGTCGATGTACGCGAGGTTGAAGAGCGCGTCCGAGGGCACGTCCTCCGTCGCATCCATCACCTCTTCGTCCACCATCCGTGCGCGCGACGGCGGAGCGTACAGCGGGCGCTCCAGCGGGAGGTCCAGCGTGGGCGCCAGGTCGTCCAGCTCCATGAAGGGCCCTTCCGGCGGGCTCGCTCGCAGGGCGAGGGCGTGCTTCTCGATGCCTCGCAGGACCTGGAGGATGCGGCGGTTCTCCCACCACACGCGGTCATCCAGGAAGCGGCGGAGCTGGCCGGAGAGCCTCGCCACGGTGCGCTGGGTGTGCTCGCCCGCCTCCAGCCAGTCGAAGTGGATGCGCAAGAGTCGCGGGTCGGGCTGCAGCGACTGAATCGCCGGGTGCGCGAGGATGCGCTCCAGGTTCTTCGTGAGGATGTCCTTGCGCTCGGGGGACATGAGGAAGTCCCAGAAGGCTCGGAAGCTGCGCCCCTGGTCCGAGCCGCTGATGGCGTCTCGCTCTCCCAGCACGGTCTCCAGCAGCGCCCCCCGCGTGCCTTCCCACGTGGCGATGCGCTCGCGCACCCGGCGGTCCAGCGCATGGAAGCTGTCCTCCAGGGCTCGGAAGTCGGACAGCAATCCGCGCGCGGTGTCGGACATCTGCTGGAAGCGGTCCTTGAGCGCGGACTCCTCCAGGAGGTCCAGGTGGCCCGCGCGCACCCGAGCCATCTCCGCCTCCACCTCCGCCTTGCGCCGCTCCAGCTCCGCGAGCCTCGCGCCTGGGTCCGGCTCCGTTCCCTCCGTCATCTCCTGGAGGAGATGAAACACGGTGAGCAATCGGGACTCGGTGCCCACGAAGGGTTGCTCGGTGAGCTGACTCAGCCACCGGAGGGCCCGCTCCGCCGCGGGGGTCAGGTCGAAGTGTGGCTCATCGGTGTCGGGGGGATAGAACTTGCGCAGCCACCCCGCGCTGTCGGCGGCCCACTCGTCGAGATAGACGTGGGCGGCTCGGGGAAAGGCCGTCTCCCCTCGCTGCTCGCGGAGGGCGTGGAGGTGGTCCTCCAGACGCAACACCAGCTCCCGCCGCGGGATGGCGCGGGCATTCGATGCCACGAATACCGGGTGCAGGAAGCTCGCGATGAGCGAGGCATTGCCCGCGACCAACAGCCGCCAGGCGGGGTGTTTCAGCCGCAAGGTCTCCAGCGTCGCGAAGTCCATGACGCTTCATCCATACACTTCGACTCTGACATCCCCCGGTAACCTCACAGGTGGTTGCGGTGATGCCCCTTGAACGCCCTGCCTGGTTGGTTGCCCACGTCCAAGTGGCCAGGCACCACGCCCCCTGGCGGTGGTTCAAGCTCCTGCGCGCGCGCTCAGAACCGGGGCAGCGCGAGCAGGTTGTCCTGCTTCAACGCATCGGGTTCGGTCCGGAGGTAGGGCGGATTCGCATTCACGACGGCGACCCGGACGTCCCCTGTCTTCGCGCGGACGTAGGCGTTGTTCCCCTGCGACCGGACCCACTCCACCATCGCGGAAGGAGCACTGCTGCCCTTCTTGCGCGTCCGCGGCTCGTCCCACTTGTACTCCGCGATGTGCTCCAGCCCGAGACCACCCTCCAGGTGAACCGCCGTGATGTAGCGCAGCATGACGCTCCTTTGTGTGCGGGGCGAATGAAGGCGGGGCGCCAAGGCTCCCCTTCCCTCCCGAACCTCTCCTGGACCCCCGCCTTCGCCCTGCACGATGCGCTGCTTCCGTGCGACGGTCTCTCCCCCCAAGGAGGTAGCTTCCGGCGTCTATCGCTCGAGGAAGAGTCCGGGATACAGCAGGCGGGTGGTCCGCGCGGAGTGGATGAGCACCTCCTGTTCCTCCGGGTCGTCCAGCGAGCGAAGCACCTCCGCGAGCGCCCCGACGTGGTCTCCATCCACGTCGCCGTGGCCTCGCAGGAACGTCACCGCCTCGTGGATGTTGGGAATCCTCTCCGCGGAGATGAGGCGATCCACCGTGCTCCCTGCTCGTCGCACGGCCAGCGACTCCAACACATAGGCCGTGCCGAGGAATGCCGTCGGCACTCCTTCTTGCGTCGTGAATTGGTTCCACGCGACATAGGCCTTCACGGCGCCACAGAGCGGCGTGGCCTCGACTCGCTCGACGGGCCACCCGAGGTTCCGGAGGTCCGCGAGCAACCATCGCTCGTGCCCCCGCTCCTCCGCGGACTTGCTCACGAGCAGCTCCGCCAGTGCCGGATGCAGGCCGGACTGCCGCATCCGCGTCCCCGCGATCTCCAGCAGTGGCGTGGTCCAGCGCACGTAGTGATACGTCTGCGCGAGGAAGCGGGCATACCCTTCCGAGTCAATCCGTCCCTCGAAGAGGCGCCGAGCCGAGGTGCTCGCGTCCAGCACCTCTTCGAGCACTGCGACCTCGCGCTCCAGCGCCACCACCCAGTCCGTCCTCGAAACGTCCCTCTTCTGGGTCTGCACGTCTGTCTCCTGTCCCGAGCCCCGCGAGGCTCGGTTGTCACGGGTTGAAGTGAAGGGGCGCGCCCGTGCGGACCGGGTCCACGAGCGAACCGAGGGAAGCCCGCATGGGAGCGAGGCGCGCCCCGTCGTCGGGGCGACCAGTGACGACACCGGAGGCGTCCGCGGCTCCGCGAGTCGCTCCTGACTCGCGCGGGCCCGCTCCAGGTTCGTGCCAGAACGAACGGCACCGCGTGCGGGTGAGAGGCCCCAGGGATGTGCGCCCAGAGTGGGGTCAGCCAGCCCCGGTCCGAAGCCACCTCGACGATCCGCCACGCGTCCTCCGTCTCCAGCCTGGCCAACACAATCCCATGCGACACACCGCGGCGACGGCTCTCGTCAGACACCCTCGCCTCGGAGCGGCGTCGGCGCTTCAGGATCCAGCCCTGTGCCTTCCGGGATCAGAAACCCCTGTCCACCAAGACCTCCCAGGTCGAGCTCCTGATCCAGCTCACGGCCCCAATACTCTCTCATCGCGGAGGCCATCGCCAGATCGGGCAACATCAAACGAGACGTGGCCGTTGGATCATCGTCCGCGCGGATCACCGGGTGCGCGGTGATCACCTCGCGCCTCCACACCGGACAGCAATCGCAGCTCTCCGCCAAAGACAGCCCTGCGGATGCGGACCGCGTCATCCCGCTTGCGTTAGGTGGGCACGACTCGGCAGGTCATGACTGACATGGGTCCTCTCACCGCGAGAGGGTTCAGGCGTGGTGGGTCGCATCGCCTTCATTTGTCTCATTCGGAGCCGGAGTGCACAGTGCGCCAACGCGTGTCACCCTCCCTGCCGGGCATACCACCCAGGAGGTACAGACAAACAACGAGTCTGGAAACAACCTCGGAAGGCGATGCGCACTCGCGCATGCGTCGAACTCCATGGAATGGTGGCGAATGAGCACACACGACGCGGTCATTCCAGAAGTGGAGCCATGAGCTCTCAGCGAGGTGTGGGGATGCGCTATCCAACAAGGGCGGAGCAAGAGGCACTTCACGCGAGGGTCCTCAAAGGCCGTGCCGACCCGACGGCTCCCGATGATGTCCACCGTGCATTCAACGACAAAATCATCAGTGTCTTGCGCGACAAGCTCCGTTGCAGCCAGGACGAAGCCATCGACTCCACCGTCGACGCGGTCATCACCTATCTGAAGGAGCCCAAGAGCTTCGACGCCCGTATCGGCCCTTTGTCCACCTACTTGACGCACATCGCCAAGCAAAGGGCGCGGGACCGGTTGAGAACACGAACGAAAATGGAGATTCGCGAGCAGAAATACGCGGCGGATTTCGCACTCGGGGGCCCGGCTCCGAATGGGGATCCGGAGGCCACGGTGGAAGCACATCGGTTCGCAGCACGACTGGGGCCATGGGGATTCACCCCGAAGGAGCAGAAATTCCTCTGGCTCTCATTCACAGGCGAGAGCTCCACGGAGCGCCTCGCAGAGGCCCTCGACCTCGCCCCCATGTCCAAGGAGGAACGCCAGCGAGAAGTCAAACGCCACCAGGACCGCCTGAAAAAACGCCTTGCGCGTTACGGAAGGGAGGCAGTCGATGTCATCCCCTGATTGGCTTGAAGCGGCGGCGCGGCGCAGCTCACTCGAGCCGTGGACACTGGGTCATACCTTTGAGCGGTACCGTGATTTGGAGAGCCGCACCCCGAAGCAGCTCGCCGATGAACTGGGTTGCACAGAAGAGCAGGTCAAATGGATGGCGCTCTGCCACTGCCCCCAGGACGAGGGCTTCGCCGAACAAGTGGCCCAGCTCGCGAAACGTTATGAAGTGGATCTCCGGCAGCTGACCCGGATTCTCCGACGCGTGCAGGTCATGGAAGCTCTGCGCCGCGCGAAGGCAGGCGGAAAGGGAACCCGGAAGGTCACCGTCCTGATTGCGGCGAGAGACCATTCCACTAAGGACAAGAAGAACTCATGACAGGACACTGGCTGGATGAGGCAGTGGCTGCATCCCAGTTGCCGACACCCCAGGTTTTTCCCAGGGAACTGGCCACCGAGGTCGATAGCTATCTCAAGGTCAGCATGGAGTTCTTGCCCATGCTGACCACTGACGGTGTCAGGGATTGGCTGGGCTGGCGAGACTTCGAGTACCACGAGGACGAAGCCCCTCGGCGGCTTCACGGCTGCATGGTCGCGAACGCCGGCGGCGCGGTCCTCCTCATGGACAGCGAGGACTCGCTCGAGGAGCAGCGCTTCACCCTGGCGCATGAGGTGGCCCACTTCGTCCTGGACCACCTCGTGCCGCGCGATTGGGCCTTGAGAATGTTCGGAGAGTCCATCCGGCCCGTGCTGGATGGACTCCGCGACCCGACGCCCCACGAGCTCATCTCGTCCCACTTCAGCCGTGTTCCCATCGGCGTGCAGGTCAAGCTCATGGACCGGAACCAGACTGGGACCATCCAGTCCGCCAAGGTGCTCCAGGCCGAACGTCGCGCGGACCGGCTGGCGTTCGAGTTCCTGGCCCCCGCCGCACTGGCGATGGAGACGCTGAGCCAGCACTCCGAAGACGACGGAGTGGAAGCGCTCGCCACCCGCTTCGGGCTCACGCGGCGCGCGGCGCACGAGTACGCCCGGATGTTGGTCCGTCCTCGGCGTCCGGAGCGCTTCTCGCTCGTACGGATGCTGGGAACGGATGGGAGGGGACAATGAGCCGTTCAAGGCCAGACAGAGACTACGAAGAGCTTCACGGCGACGCAGACTTCCTCGCGGACTACGGCGAGGACATGGGGAGGACGCTCAACCTCGACACGTGGCTGCCTGAACATGCCCTGGACAAGGTGATGAGCCGCTTCCGGCTGGAGATTGCGCAAGCCGTGCGCACGGAAGACAAGCTCCGGAGCATCATCCGCGCGGAGGTCCTCCCCCAGATTGGCGGACTCACGGGTGCTCCGCGTGAGGCAGGCGTGTACGTGGCCGAGCCCGCTCAATTGGAGGCCATCTATCAAGGCCTGCTCTTCTCCGGGCGCGTCGAGGCAGTGAACGGGAGCTTCTCCTCCTACGAGAGCGTGCCCCTCGGCATCACCCAGATTGGCATCGCCATCGTGGGGTACGCCGGCACGCAGGGAACCTTCTCGCAGCGACTGTTTCGCAAGGAGGTGGCCGAGAAGCACAACAACCTCCTCCAGGACGTCCTGGATTGCATCCAACGACGTCAGGACAACTCCAGCTCCGCGCGCCGGGCACCCTATTCTCGCCTCGCCCGGCGCGGCATCCGCGCCTTCGCCGAGCGCTCAGCCCTGGTGGACAAGGCCCGCGCGGAGTGGCGCATCGGTCAAGGCAACCCATTCTCATACGACATGCTGACAGGCTCGGGCTATCAACGGCTCCTCGATGCATCGCTCGATGTGCTGCGGCGACTCGTCCTGCAGCACAAGAAGTTCGTCTTCGTCAGCCCCATCCTGGATGGCCGCGGCTTGCTGACGCTCGGGAGCTCTCTCCTGCCCGGGGAGTACGCGGTCATCGAAACCATGGCGGAGTTCGGCGATCAGGTCATCGAACGATGGCAATACGACCTGGACAACGGACAGCTCGTCACCGACTTCCTGGAAGAGTGCAGTCCGGAGGTGCTCACCGGCGTATTCCGGACGTCGCCTCAGGCTCCTCCCCGTTTGTTCTTCGCGCATCGAGAGCACGTCCATGTCGCGGCGCGTATCGCGATTGCGGACAGCATGCTCCGACGTGAGCGCGGCTATCCCATGCTCCTCGACATGGCGGAGATGACGTGCCGGAGCGCGTTCGGAGAGGACGGCTTCCTGGGCCTCGTCCAGGACGCCTACTCCCAGGTCGGCGCGGGGCTGCAGTTCTTCAACGACTCAAGGTCTCGAAGGTAGGTGGAGGGAGTCATGTCAGAAAACGGCAATGGCAACGGCAACGGCAAACCGCCCAGGTACCCGGAAACCCAAGCCCCGTGGGAGGCTTCCTCCCAGCGCTCGGCCTCGGCACCCGCGTCCCGGCCGCTCAACGGCGTGAGCAACCCGCAGGGATACAGCCCCACGCGAGGCCGGACCGCGACGCTCGAGGAGCCCCCTCGCCAGGCCACCGCACCCGAGAACCCGGGCCTGACCTCGCGCCAGCCCGCCCGTCCTCCTCCCGCCAGTCCGCGCACCAATGAAGTGCTCCAGCGAGCCCCTTCAACTCCCGCGGCTCGCCTCACGGCCACCCCCGCTCCCGTCAACACACGCCCCCCCGACTCGAACCGTCGCGAGTCTCCGCTCCTCGACCCGCCCTCGTCTCGACCCGCGGGTCCTCGCGCCAACGAGCCGAGCCCGGACCCACGGCAGCAGCCCGCGCGCGCCCGCATCATCGAAGCGCTCCAGCGAGACGCCTCCACCACGCCCCCTCCAGCCGAGGCCCGGTCGAACCCCACGCCCCCGCGCCCCCATGACCCACCCCAGCGGGCGCCACAGCCTCCCGCGACCCGCCCGGAGTCCCGGCCCCCGCCCACGAGCGCACGCTCCAACGAGGTGGCCCGACAGGAGCCTCCCTCCGCCGAGGCCCCCACTCCGACCGCCGAGTCCCGCGACAACCCGGTCGTGCGTCCCACGCCGCCGGAGGCACTGGAGGAGTTGGAGTCCCTGCAGCTCACCGTGAAGCCCTCCTCGCCCGAGGAAGAGGAGCTGATGAAGGCCGTGGCCTTCACGCACTTCGACACCTCCTCCAGCGAGGACAACCTCATCACCCTCCTCATCACCCGCGAGGACCTGCCACAGCTGGCCTCGCAGACACTCGTGCGCATCAAGTCGCGCGAGGACCAGCGCAGCTACCTGGGCGTCGTCGTCAGAGGCCCCTTCGCCGAACCCAACGCCGTCCCCGCGGGCTCCACCATGGCCATCGGCGTGGTGACGCAGGGCAAGCGGATGACCTACACGTTCGACTACCACGGGCGCGCGGAGGTGGAGTTGCTCGGCGAGGAGACGGGGGGCGGCGTGCTGGAGCCGCCTCGCTTCCGCCCCCGCCCCCAGAGTCCCGTGTTCAAGCTCGATGACGAGGAGAGTGCCCGAGTGCTCGGTGTCGGCGGCGAGCTGAGCATGGGCATGGTGGTCGGCTACAACAAGATGGAGGCCCGCATCCATCCACGCGACAAGGCCGTGCTGCCCCGCCACACCGGCATCATCGGCACCACGGGTGGCGGCAAGTCGACCACCGTCGCGACGCTCATCCACCGCGCGCAGACGCAAGGCATCGCCACCATCATCTTCGACGTGGAGGGCGAGTACACCCACGTGGACCGCCCCACCGAGCACCCCGCCATGCTGGAGGCCCTCCGACGTCGCGGCCAACGGGCCGAGGGCGTCAAGGACCTCCACATCCACCACCTCACGGGCCGCTCCAGCCTCAACCCTCGCCACCGCAACCTGCGCCCCTTCTCCCTCGCCTTCTCCAGCCTGTCTCCCTACGCGCTCGCCGAGATCCTCGAGATGTCCGACGCGCAGCAGGAGCGCTTCCTCAAGGCCTACGACGTCACGAAGATGCTGCTCGAGGACTTCAACATCTTCCCGACCACGCCCGAGGAGCACCGCGCGGCGCTCGACGTCGACGAGCTCTCCACCGGCTACCCTCGGATGACCATCCAGCACGTGCTGGACGTCGTGAGCGCCTATCTCTACAGCCTCAGCGATGAAGGCCGCACGGAGACCCGGAGTCGCTCCCGCAGCTCCCGCAGGGACGCCGAAGAGGCCGCCCCCAGCGAGGAGCCAGTGCCTCGAGGGCCCACCCTCTACAGCGAGTTCCGCGCCAACCCGGGGCGCGTCATGGCGCGCGTGATGGCGCAGACGAGCCGGAATGAAATCAGCTGGAGGGCGCTGGCCAGCAAGCTCCACCGCCTGCGCCGGCTCAACATCTTCGACGTCGGCAACACGCCGAAGGTCGACTACGAGGCGATGCTCACGCCGGGCCGCGTCTCCGTCATCGACCTGTCCGACACCGACTCGCCGCAGCTCAACAACCTGGTCATCGCGGACATCCTCCGCGGCCTCCAGGAGACCCAGGAGGCCCGCTACACCCGCGCCAGCGCCAGGGGCCAGGACGTCACGCCCGTCCTCATCGTCATCGAGGAGGCCCACGAGTTCCTCTCCGCCAGCCGCATCTCCCAGATGCCCGTGCTGTTCGAGCAGGTGGCGCGCATCGCCAAGCGAGGCCGCAAGCGGTGGTTAGGGCTCGTGTTCGTCACGCAGCTCCCGCAGCATCTCCCTCAAGAGGTCCTGGGGCTGCTCAACAACTTCATCGTCCACAAAATCACCGACAGCTCCGTCATCGCCCGCATGCAGCGCGCGGTGGGTGGCATCGATGAGAGCCTCTGGAATCGCGTGTCGCGGCTCGCGCCAGGTCAGGCGCTGGTCTCCTTCACCCAGTTCACCCGCCCGCTCATGGTGGCCGTGGACCCCGCGCCGGTGAAGCGCATGCTCGTGGAGTGACACGCGCGCCTCGGAGACGGAGCCAGCGGAGGGACGCTCGACGTCCCTCCCGCTACCCGTCCTTCTTCGAGGCGTCCTTCCCCTTCTTCTCGCGGTCCTTCCACCCCCACGTCGAGCTCCACATCCCGGGCCCCGTCGCGAGAATCGTGACGAGCGTCATCACCACCGCTCCAATGAGAATCTCCCAGACCATGTCACGCCTCCTTCGACGACAACCTCACCCTTCGCACGCCCAGCGCCCCTGAGGACATGCGTAACGCGCACCTCGCGCCAGGGACAGTGCCGCATCATCCCATCGCGATGGCATCCGGCCGCCCCGTCCCTCGGAGCCCCTGCGGGGCACCAGCACTGAGCGGACGTGCGCGGGGACTCGACGCGCCGGCAACCTAGCAGCTCATCCCGTGAGTGCAATCCAGGGTGGGAACGTGTCCCCGCGCACGGTGCTACTGTCCACTCCCGAATGCCTCTCTCCTTCGTGCGCGGCTCCGTCCGCCTGTCCGTGACGTCACGCCTCCGCGCGTGGCTCCTGCTGGGCCTGGTGTCCGGCGTGTCTGCCTGCGACGGGCGGCCCCCTCCCGAGCCCCCCAGCCCGGAGACCCCGTGCCCCACCCGCCCCTGTGAGGGCGAGGTGGCCATCCGGCCCGAGGGCAGCGTGCGCATCGCCGCGCTCAACGTCCACCGACTCTTCGACACCGTCTGCGACTCCGGCAGGTGCGGAGGCTCCGAGTACGAAGCCCTTCCCTCCCCGAGCGCGTTCGCCGCCCAGGCCGACCAGCTCGCCCGAGGCATCGAGATGCTCGACGCGGACGTGATGCTGCTCGCGGAGGTGGAGACCCAGGCGGGGCTCGACGCACTCAAGTCCCGGCTCCCCGAGTTCCCCCACGGTGTGCTGGGAGAGACCGGGTCCACGGCCTCCGTGGACGTCGCGGTGCTCTCCGCGTACCCCATCACGCAGGTGTTGGGACACCGCGACCGCACCCTCGTCCGCCCCAACGGCTCCACGACGCGCTTCTCGCGCGAGCTGCTGGAGGTCCACCTGGACGTGAAGGGCAAGCAGGTCATCGTCTTCGCGGCGCACTACCGCTCGAAGGTGGATGACGACGCCGGCCGCCGCTACGCCGAGGCGGACGCGACGCGCGACATCATGACCCAGGCCGCCGCGCGCTCACCGCGAGCGCTGGTGGTGCTCGGGGGTGACCTCAACGACGTCCCGGGCTCACCTCCGCTGCTCGCCCTGGAGCTCAACGGGAGCCTCTCGCGCGTGGCGAAGGACCGGCCGGACTCGGAGACCTGGACCTACGTCTACTCCGGACAGCGGCAGGCCATCGACCACCTGTACATCGCGAACGGCGCGGCCGGGACGTACGTGCCCGGCTCGTTCCGCGCGGCACGGGAAGGCGGAGGAGGCTTCGGCGGCTCGGACCACGCCGCCGTCGTCGCCGACTTCCTGCCCGCGCCGTGAGTCGACGGGCTCAGCTCGCGGCGGGCACGGCCTGGATGTCCAGCTCGATGTCCACCTTCTCGCCGACGAGCCAGCCTCCGTTGTCGAGCGTCTTGTTCCAGCGGATGCCGTAGTCGGAGCGGTTGAGGGTGGCGCGCGCGGTGAAGATGAGCCGCGTGTTGCCCCACGGGTCCTTCGACGTGGCCGTGTGACGCGCCTCGAAGACCACGGGCTTCGTCACGTTGCGGATGGTCAGCTCACCGCTCAAGCGGAAGCCCGCGCCTCCCGTGGCCTCCGTGCCGGTGCTCCGGAAGGTGAGCTTGGGCGCCGCCTCCGCGTCGAGGAAGTCCGGCGAGCGCAGGTGCGCATCCCGCTCCGGTGCTCCCGTGTAGATGCTGGCCGTGTCGGCGCTCACCTCGACCTCTCCCTGGGTGGGGTGCTCCGAGTCCACGCGCAGGACACCGGCGATGCGCTCGAAGCGGCCATGCACCCGCGCCACCACCATGTGGCGGGCGATGAACAGGACGGTGGAGTGCGCGGGGTCGATGGTCCAAGCAGTCACGGGCATGGGGGAGCTCGCAGAGGAAGAGTCGAGGGGGACCCTCATCCTAGGAAGGATGCGCGCACCAGGCATGGCGAATTCTCGTGACGCTTCACGTGCAGGACACGAAGTGAATGCACGCTGACCGAGAGCGCCAGCGCCATGTCAGGACAGGTGGGGCGTGGCGTCGGATGCGGCGGTCTCGTCGAAACACTCAGTGATGCCGGGGTGTCTGGCCGTACGGGTCCGACACGCTCACTTACGGTCCTAAGGTAGCTCCCCTCCGGGCGACCGGAGGCGCCATGCAGCGTTGCTTCTCACGCAGAAGCACGCCGCGCGCCCACTGCCGCGGCCACACCGCGGTAAGAGCGACCGCACCCAGCATGGCCCGTGCACTCGGGCACCCCGGCTCGCCTCACCTGAGATGCGCCACCGCGCGAGGCGAGTCCGCGGTGGCCGGGACCCGTCGCTGCTCCGCCTCCAACCGGTCCAGCCGTCGCAGCTCCGCGCGCGCGCCAATGGACTCGAAGATGTCCCGCGCGCGGGCGAGGAACTCCTCGCGCCGGTGCGGCAGCGCCACCGCGGCGTCGTGGTACGCGACGCCCGTCTCCCAGCGGTTGGGCGTGTCCTCCAGGCAGGCGATGGCGCGCAGGAACAAGGGCTCCGCGGCGTGCACGCCCTTGCGCAAGGCCAGCGCTCGCGCCGTCACACGCAGCGCGGGCCCCTTCAGGTAGGGATAGCGCCGCGCGAGCAGGCGCGCCTTGAACAGGCAGCGCTGGACGATGCGCCACAGCGTCTCCTTCGGCACCGCCATGGCCCCCTGCTCCAGCGCGAACAGCGCGCCCTCCGCCGCGCCCACCAGGCCAATCTGGAGGAAGGGCACCAGGACGGGATAGCGCCACAGGGCCTCGACCGCGCGCACCGCCATCAGTCCGGCTTCCTCCACCTGGTGCTCGAGCACCGTCACGTTGACCAGGTGGTTGAGGCTTGCGCACTGGTTGGCCAGGTCCTGCACCTCGATGCTGATGCGCAGCCCCTGCTCCAGCTCGGCGCACAGCTCGCCGACTTCGCCCTCGCCGCGCAGGTAGCGACACATGGGCACCCACGAGTGCGCCCAGCCCTGGTGCATCAGCGCGTGGAGGTCCGCGCCCGTCTTCCCCATCTCCACGAAGATCTTCTCGGCGCTCTCGAAGCGCGACGAGAAGAAGTGGCTGGCGCCCAGCATCATCAGCGCCGTCTGCACCTCCCACATGTCTCGCACGTGGCGCAGCAGCGCCATGGCCTGCTCCGCGTAGTACGTGCCGCCCGACAAGTCGTTGGTGAAGACGGCCAGCGTCGCCAGCCGGCTGAGCGCAATCCCCTCCGCCGCCGAGTCCTTCGCCCGGCGCGCATAGTCCAGCGCCCGCAGGCACCACTGCTTCGAGAAGCCCAGGAACCCCGAGCCGAACAGCAGCGCCCCATAGGAGCTGCTCGCCAGGCTCATGCCGCGCTCCCAGCGCGTGCGCTCCGCCAGGCACACCGCCACGAACGTGGCCCAGGTGAGCTTCGAGATGTCCTTGAAGTAGTAGATCTTGATGAGCGCGATGATGGTGGACAGCCGCCGCTCGTACAGCGGCTGCAAGGGCCCCAGCGGCCTCGCGAGCCAGGGGAACACGCCGTAGAGCAGGTGGAGGACGAAGGCGAGCAGCGTGCGGGACACCACGGAGAACAGGCCGCTGGGCAGGCGCAGCCCCATCAGCACCATGGCGCGCTCCAGCTCCTGGATGGCGCGCTTGGACTCGCCCTTCTCCTGGTGCGCGCGTCCCAGCCCCAGGTGCAGCTCCGCGCGGCGCGACTGCTGGTCCTCGTCCGCCAGGCACTGCTCGAACATGTGGATGGCGCCCGCGTAGTTGCCCGCTTGCAGCAGCGTCTCCGCCAGCTCCTGCATCACCCGGCGCGTCTTGACCAGCACCTCGTCCGGGTCCAGCGACACCGTGGTCGCCAGGATTTCGATCGCCTTGTTGAAGTGGTGGACGGCGTCGTCGTTGGCGTACTGGTCCCGAGCGCTGCGTGCCGCCAGCAGCGTGTACTCCAGGCCCTTCACCTCATCGTTGCCCGCGAGGAAGTGGAACGCGAGGATACCCGCGGAGGCCACCGGGTTCTCCCCGGCCCGAGCCTCCAGGAAGCGCGCCAGCCGCCGGTGCAGGTCCTCCCGCGCCGACACCATCAGCGTGTTGTAGGCCGCGTCGCGGATGACGATGTGCTTGAAGATGCAGGTGAGCGGCTCCTCCACCTCCGTCAGGATGAGGCCCAGGTTCGTCAGCGTGTCGATGGCCTTGCGCAGCCGCTGGCGCGACAGCGAGCCGGGCGCCAGCGCCGCCACCGCGTCGAGCGAGAAGATGCGGCCGATGACGGACGACACCTTCACCACCAGCTTCTCCGTCTCGCCCAGGAGGTCGATGCGCGCGAGCACCACGTCCTGGATGGAGTCCGGCAGCACCAGCGTCTGCAGCCCCCGCTTGAGCTCGCGCCGCTGGGCCCCGGGTGACACCGGTCCCAGGTAGCCCCCTTCCACCAGGCCCTGGACGATGGACTCCGCGAAGAACGGATTGCCCTGCACCTTCGACAGCAGCAGGTCCTCCAGCATGATGTCCGGCGGGTCCATGCGCAGGTGGACACGCAGGAGCGCCCGGGCGTCCTCGTCCTCCAGGCTGGACAGCTCCAACCTGCGCAGCGACGGCAGGCTCTCCACGTTGCGCAGCGAGTCCCCCGGCCGCATCGTCACGAGCAGCGTCAGCTTCAGCGACGTGAACCGCGTCGCCACGTACTCGATGAGGTCGATGGAGATGTTGTCGGCCCAGTGGAGGTCCTCGAAGAAGAGGAGCAGCTGCGTCTTCTGCGAGTGCTTCTCCAGGAGCTGGAAGATGATGTGGAAGACCTTCTGGTTCTTGTGGCGCGCGTCCATCGCCGCCGTGGACACGTCCTCCGGCATGGCCATGCCCAGGAGGTTGGCCATCACCGGGACCCACTCCGGGCCCACGCCTTCCAACCCTTCCAGCCCCTGCCGCAGCCGCACCCCTTGCGTGTCCACGTCATCGCCCTCGTGCAGGCCGAACAGCTGCACGAGCACCTCCTTCCAGGGGAAGAAGGGCGTGAACATCTCGTACGAGTAGCAGATGCCGTAGAGGCACCGGGCGCCGCACGACTCGGCGTCCTCCACCACCTTGGCGCCCAGGCGCGACTTGCCGATGCCCGGCTCGCCCGACACGACACACAGCCGGCCCGTCGTGAGCTCGCGGGATTCCTTCAGCGCGAGCTGGAGCAGGCCCAGCTCGCGGACGCGGCCGATGAGGCTGCCCCGCCCCTTGACGGTGAGGCTGCGGCGCACCTCGCCCTTGAGCCGGTACACGGGCACCGCGCGCGAGACACCCTTGAGCGTCGCGTCCTCCACGAACTCCGTGGTGAAGCCGCCCTGCTGGAGCTTGCGCTCCGTGTGCGCGTCGATGTGGATGCCCACCGCGCTCGAGTACGTCATCAGCCGCGCGGCCAGGTTCACCACCTCGCCCAGCGCGGAGTAGCCCTTGCGCAAGGGCGAGCCCATGTCGCCGAAGTACGCGTGCCCCGTGGCGATGCCGATCTGGAGCTCGCGCACGTACGGGAAGTTCTCGCGCTCGCGCAGGATCTTGCACGCGAGCTTGCTGGCCAGCACCTCCTTGTTCTGGAGCGCCGTCGGGGCGCCGAAGAGGACGTAGAGGACGTTGCCCTTGTCCGTGAAGTCCGTCATCAGGAGCACGCCGCCGTGGTGCGCGCTCTCCCGCTGGACGTACTCGTAGAAGGCGTTGAGCTGGCGGGTGAAGCCCTCCACCTCCGACGGCGCGTGGTCCGTCTTGAAGCGCAGGAAGAAGCAGGTGAGGTCGCGGAAGTCGCCGCCCAGCTCCTGGTGCGCGCTGGTGATGCGCGTGAAGAGCACCGGATGCAAGAGCAGCGCGCACCGCCCCACCAGCTCCTCGCCCCCCGGAGGCGAGACGGCCGGGAGCGTGCGCGCCTCCAGCGGCACGGAGGGCTCCAGGCGAAAGGCGCCGTCGCGCTCCTCGCCCACGCGGGCCAGGTCCGGCAGCAGCGCCCACGCCTCCGGACTCAGGAGCACCTCACCGACGCGCGCCCGCTTCTCCGCGGCCACGGCCTGCTCCAGCGGCCGGCCGATGAGCGCGGGGTGCATCCACATGCCCGTGGTTCCCAGGACGATGCGGTGCGACTCGCCCACGCCCACGCCGATGCGCGACGACACGCCGAAGCGCTGCCCCAGCAGCTCCAGCCGAGAGAAGCGCGAGAGCCTGCGCTGCATGTCCAGCGCGCACCGCGCCGCGCGCGTCACCGCCTCCACCTCGCCTTCGTCCACGACGGGCTCGAAGCACGCCAGGATGGAGTCACCCGCGAACTGGTAGATGTCCCCGCCGTGCGACTTCACGACGTCGATCATCTCCGTGTAGTAGCTGCGCAGGAGGTGCTGGAGCGCGTCGATGCCGCGCGGCCCCTCGCCGCTCAGCCCCACGACGATGGGCGTGAAGCCCGCGATGTCCAGCACCAGGATGGCGCCACGCACCGGCTCCACCGGCGGCAGCGCATGCGCCTCCGTGTGCGCCAGCCTGCGAATCAGCGCGCCGGGGATGTAGGGGCGCAGCGAGGATAGGACCAGGTCGATGTCCGCCAACATGCAGGCGCCCTCACCCCAACATCCGGAAACGAATCCACAGCGCCACCACGCCTACCCCGGCGTAGAGGAACGTCTCGGCGGTCTCCAGCGGAGGCTGGGCTTTTCGCAGCGCCCCCCACACGTGGACCCCCACCATGGCCACGCAGACCCAGCCGATGAGCTCGAAGAGGGCCGGCTGGCCCCGTGGGTCCGGAATGTACCGGACCGTCGTGAGGATGATGGCCAGCGCGACCCCACCCAGGCACCGTCCGAAGTACACCGTCAGGTCCGTGTTCCCCTCCACCGGCGCCCAGCCGAACCACCGCGCCCAGCGCAGCGGCATCAGCAGGAGCGGCAGCGCGAAGACCAGCAGGAAGAACGTCGTCGAGACGGCCAGGAACCAGCTTGCCAGTGGATAGTCGGCGCTAATCATGTCGACGCACGAGAGACGACGCGGAACCCGGGTCTTCAACGCGGAGCGGAACATGCCCCCCAAGCACCCCATCCTAGTCGCTTTCTCCCCGTCTTCGAGCACGACCCACCAATCCAAGTTTTTCTTGCTTACTGTGTTCAATGGGCGTGGAGGCGAGCAGGTTCGTGGATGGCGGCGCGAATGAACTCGGTGACCCGCTCGAGCGAGTCGGTGCGTTCGATGTCGGCCGGGAAGCGGCGGAAGGCGTCGGGGGGACCAAAGAGGATGATGGGCTTGCCGTAACGGGAGCACAGGGCGGCCTCGGAGGCGGTGCCCGCGCCGCCGGGGAGCGAGACGAGGGCGTGGGGGGTGAGCACGTTGATGTGGTTGCGGCTGAGCGGCTCCGTGCCTTGCTCGCCGCTGAGGGGCAGGTGGGTGTAGATGGCCAGCTCCACGCCGGGGTTGGGGTAACCGGCTCGGGGCACGTAGTCGCCGTCCCGCACGGTGCCGGGGACGATGCCGATGGAGATGCCGCGGCGGCCCACGACGCGCACGAAGGCATCCGCCGCGGCCCGCATGACGCCGCTGCCGGCGCCGGTGAGAAGGTCGAAGCCCGCCTCGGCAATCCACCGCGCCAACGGAATGACGCGCTCCAGGTGCTCCTCCTGGCCTGAACCGAAGACTCCGATGATGTGCCGTTCCCTGCTCATGAAGGCCCATTCCTTCCGCGTGTGACTGGCCCTACCCGCAAGCTTCTTCCATGTGCGTCCGACGCACCCGGAGCAACCGTTCAGTGCCCCACAGGCGTCGCGTTTGCCGTTCACCGGCGGAAGGATCCACCCTCGGACAGAGGCGCAATGGACACTTGCGGGACGGCGCGCGGACACCCCCGAGCCCACCTCCCGCGGCACTCCCTGTCAGACCCCCGCCCTACCCTGCTTCACGTCAAGCCTGGAGGTCGGCCTTGTTCGACACCTGTGGTGGATGTGAGCGGCGCGGAAGCTCCGGTGAAATCTTCGACTGGTGCGCCAACTGTGAGCTGTCCCTGTGTCCTCGCTGCATGGCGCGAGGGTGCTGCGGCGCGAAGCCCGCGGAGTCGGGACGGGGCACGCCGCTGCTCCTGCCGGACCCGCCCTCCGAGGATGAGACTCCGCTGCCAGAGCACTTCGGTGGCAGGTGCTGCTCCAGTGCCCGCGCGGTGGCGTGCTCGTGCGCGTTCCACTGGGTCTGCGAGCGGCACGGCGACCAGCACATCGGCACCCACGACTGAGCGCTTCGCGTCCGGCTCAGGGCGCCTTGGCGCTGGCGTGGCGGGCCGCGTCCGCGGGGCCTTCGCTGGGGAGCTCCACCGTGAAGCGCGAGCCTTCGCCCAGCACGCTCTCCGCGCGGACCTGGCCTCCGAGCGCGGCGACGATCTCCCGGACGATGTAGAGGCCCAGGCCCAGCCCTCCGTATTCGCGGGAGGAGACGGCGCGCTCGAAGCGGCCGAAGATGTGGGGCAGTCGCTCGGCGGGGATGCCGATGCCCTGGTCGATGACGTCCATCGACACCCGCCCCTCCCGTTGGGAGAGCCGCACCTCGATGGGATGGCCCGCGCCGAACTTGAGCGCGTTGGACATGAGGTTCGTCACCACCTGCTCCAGCCGCACGCGGTCCCACCGGCCGGTGCAGTCCGGGGCCAGCCTGAGAATCAGCTCGGACTGGGCGCGGCGGATGGCGTCGCTCAGGCCCTCCATCACGTCCCGCACCACGGCCCCCAGGTCCACCGGCTCCAGGTTCAGGTGGAGCCGCCCCGTCTGGATGCGCGACACATCCAGCAGCTCGTCGACGAGGTGCGCCAGCCTTCGCGTCTGCGCCTGCGTCGTCCGAGACGTGCGCTGCACGGCGTCCCGCGTGGGCGCCTCGCTCCGGGCCAGTCCCTGCACGGAGAGCTGGAGCGCGGTGATGGGCGTGTAGAGCTCGTGCGCGGCGATGGAGAGGAACTCATCGCGCAGCCGGATGGCCTCCTGGGACTCGTGGTACAGCCGCGCGTTGTCCAGGGCGATGGCCGCGCGGCGCGCCAGGTCCTGCGCCAGCTCCAGGTCCGCGGGGCCATAGCGCCGGCCCGGCACCGAGGAGACCAGCGTGATGACGCCCAGCATCCGGCCTCGCGCAATCAGCGGCACCGCCATCAACGTGCGTGCCTTCATCGCGCGGATGAGCCCGACGTGGTGCGCATCGCGACACAGCCGCTCCAGGATTTCGTCGGTGAGCACGGGAATCAGCAAGGGCTGTCGGGTGCGGAGCACCTGGGTGGCGGGCTGCGAGGAGTCCCAGTGGGGGGTGTATGACTCCTGGAGCTCCCGGGCGACTCGCTCGAAGGAGGGGTCGGCGTGCGCGGTGGAGAGGCGGCGGATGCCCCCCGAGGTCTCCACCACGTCGATGGAGCAGACCGTGGCCAGGAAGGACACGGACAGCCGCGCCAGGCGCGTGAGCGTGGCCTCGAAGTCGAAGGACTCCGCGAGCACGACGCTCGACTCGGCGAGGAACCGCACGGCCTCCTCGGCGCGCTTGCGCTCCTCGAAGAGGAGGCTGTTCTCCAGCGAGATGGCCATCTGCGAGGACAACAACTGGAGCACGCGCACCCGGTCCGGGGTGAAGGCGTGCGTGGCCAGGTTGTTCTCCAGGTAGAGCACGCCCATGGTGCGCGCGTGCCGGCGGATGGGCACCACCAGCGCCGACTTCACCCGGTGCTTCGCCACGTAGGCATCCGACACGAAGCGGCCCTGGTGCACGGCGTCCCCCAGCACCACCGCGTCTCCCGTGCGGTACGCGTGGCCGAGCAGCGACTCCGGCACCTGCTCGGAGCCCGCGAGCGGCACGTGCAGCCGGGCCATCGGCTCCCCCACCACGCCCACGGCCTCCAGCAGCAACGTGCCTTGCTCCTCCAGCGCCAGCGCGCCCCGCTGCGCGCCCGCGACCTCCAGGCACACCGCCATCAGCTTCTCCAGCAATTGCTCCAGCGCCACCTCTCCGGACAGGGACTGCGCGGCCTTGAGGATGCTCAAGAGGTCGAGCGACGCGCCCCGGAAGTCATCTCCCGTCGGCGTGACGGCCTGGTCCCAGAGGCCGGGCTCGACGACCTGGAGGTCCGGGAACTCCTCCTGGAGCGCGGAGACCACCGACTTGGCGCCCCAGCGGGCATAGCCCTCCCTCGCCGCGCGCAGGTACAGCATGGCGACGCGCTTGCGGCCCAGCGTGCTGTAGAGGCGGCCCGCGAGCGTGTTGGCGAGCGCCTCGTCCTGCGCGAAGCCCTCCTCGCGCGCGCGGTCGATGGCCTCGTCCAGCAGCTCCGCGGCCTCCGTGAAGTGGCCATCCAAGCGCGCGCGCTCCGCGGACAGCATCAGGTGCCGATGGCGGAAGTTCTCCGGACAGTTCGCCGTCCAGTGTCGGAAGCGCAGCCACGCCTCCTCGACCTGGGCCCGGCGTGCGCGCCGCTCCACCTCCGTGCCGCTGTCCCCTCCCGCCGACTGCACCAGCGCGCCGAAGAAGGCGTGCTCCGTCACGTTGAAGAGCGACGGCATGAAGCGCAGGTGGGGCTCGGCCGCGCGCAGCATCTCCCGCGCTCCGGCCAGGTCCCCCAGGAGATAGGACGTCTGGAGGCGCAGGATGAAGTACTGCCCCAGGATGGTCGGGTCGCTCTTCGCCTGCTCCAGGAAGGCGCAGGTGTCGAAGGTGGCGTCGTCGTAGCTCTGCCGCTCGCGGGTGCGGCCTTGCAGACACCGGACGGCCTGACGCACGGCGAGCTGGAGGTCCGCCATGGCGCGCTGGCCGCTCTTGCGGTCGAAGGCCAGCGCCGCCTCGACCTCCGCGTGGACGCGGTCCAGCTCCGTGCCCAATCGCAGGCGCGTGAAGCTGGTGCTGGCCAGCAGATACGCCACGTACTGGGGCTCGCCGCTCTCCAGGCCCGCGGCGATGCCTCTGCGCAGCAGCGGAATCGCCGAGCGGAGCGGCTCGCGCCAGTGCCGCATGTAGAAGAGGAACGCGGCCAGGACGCGGCACTCCTCCCGCGGGTCGGCGATGCGGCGGCTCAGCTCCATGCCCAGGTGGCCGAAGGGGTGGCCCGCGGCGTAGTCGCGCCGGGCCTCGCCGGAGATGAGGCCGAAGCACACGTAGGCGAAGGCGGAGTACACGCTGTTGCCGGACTTCATCGTCAGGCTCAGCATCCGCGTGTAGATGAACGAGAACATCGGCGGGTCGGAGAACCACGCCGCGATGCCCGCGTTCATCAAGAGGCGCATGCAGCCCACGTCCGACTCCTGGCTCATGAGCGGCAGGGACAGCAGCTCCTCCTCCGAGCACGCCTTCCACCGCGCCTCCACCTGGGGAAGCTCCGCCTGCCACGCCTTCGTCGCATCCCCCACCGGCAGCTCGACACCGAAGAGCCGCAACCCCTCGCGGGCGTGCTGGAGCGCGGCCGTGTGGTCCCGGGCGAGGATGCTCGCGTTCATCCGCAGCACGTACAGGTCCGCCCGGTCGAGCGGCGACACCGCGTGCGCCATCGCCGTGTCGATGAGGCGCTCGGAGAGCAGGCGGTCTCCGGTGAGCTGCGCGCACTCGGCCGCGTCCTGGTGCAGGCGCATCATCAGCCGCGGCTGCGTGCTCCAGGCGTCCTCGGGCAACAGCGAGCGCGCGCGCATGAGGTAGGCCAGCGCGGCCTCGAACGCGGACGCATCCCGCACCTTGCGCCCCGCGCGCTGGTTGAGCTCGGAGAGCCACTGGCGCTCGCGCGCGGACGACACCACGTCGCCGCCCAGGTGGAAGTGGTCGGCCACCTCGCACACGCGCTGCTCGGCCTCCGCCCCCGTGGCGCTCTCCCAGAGGTGGCGTCCCAGGGCGCGGTGCAGGGACTGGCGCTCCTCTTCCGACAAGAGCGAGTAGGCGGCGTGCCTCACCCGGTCATGCGCGAAGCGGTACGTGGCCTGGCGCACCGTGAGGCCCTCCGGCGTCGGCTCCGGGTGCGGCGGCTGGAAGCGAGGCCCTCGCCCCTCCGGCACGAGCAGGCCCGCGCGCACCGCGCTCCACAGCGCCCCCGCCGTGTCCTCCACGGGCGCGCCCACGACGCGGGCCAGGAGCCAGAGGTCGACCTGCCCTCGCATGCACGCGGCCACGGTCAGCAGCCGCTGCGTGCGCCCGGGGAGCTGGCGGATGGAGTCCAGCATCAGCTCGACGACGTTGTCGGTGACCTCCGCTTGTTCGATGCGCGCCAGGTCCCAGGACCACGAGCCCTCCTCCAGGTCGTACGTGAGCAACCCCGTGCGGTGCAGGTGCCGCAGGAAGTGGCCCACGGAGAAGGGATTGCCCGCGGTCTTCTCCAGCACGAGGCTGGCCAGCGGACGCGCCCGCTCCGCGTCACACCGCAGCGTGTCCGAGCAGAGCGCCGTCAGCGCGGGCAGGTCCAGCGGGGACAGCTCCACCTTGCGCGGACCGTCACCGGCATCGGAGAGCGACGCCAGCAGGCGGGCCAGCGGATGCGAGGGGCCCCACTCCCCCGGGCGATAGGCGCCCAGCAGCAGGAGGTGGTGCAGCTCCGCGTCCGTCGACAGCCGGGTGAGCAGCTCCAGCGTGGCCGCGTCCGCCCACTGCAAGTCATCCAGGAACACCACCAGCGGCTCGTCCGCGGTGGCCAGGTCCCGGAAGAAGGACTGGAGCACCAGCAGGAAGCGGCTGCCGGCCTCGCGAGGGCCCAGCGGGACGATGGGCGGCTGCTCACCGATGAGGCGCTCCAGCTCGGGCACCAGCTCCGTGAGCACCCGCCCTTGCGTGCCCAGCGCGGCCTGGAGCCGCTGCCGCCACGCGTCCACTGCGTCCGGCGGCTGCTCCAGCACGCTCACCACCAGCCCGCGCACCGCCTCCACCAGCGAGGCATACGGCGTCTGCCCCTTGAGCTCGGGCGACTTGCCGCTGAGGAACCGGCCCGGCCCCACCTGCTCGCGCAGCGAGAGGGCCAGCGACGTCTTGCCGCTCCCGGAGGCCCCCGCCAGCATCACCCACTCCCGCGCGCCCGCCCGTGCCCGCGTCAGCGCCGCGTCGACCAGGGCCCGCTCGCGCTCGCGGCCATAGAGCCGGTCGGGCAGCCCCAGCTCGCGCGCCAGGTCATACCGGCCCAGCTCGAAGGCCATGGGTGTTCCAGGCCCTCGCCAGCGGCGCTGGATCTCCCGCAGGTCCTCCGCCAGCGCCTCCGCGCTCTGGTAGCGCTCCTCGGGCACCTTCGCGAGCAGCCGCAGCACCACGTCCGAGAGGAGGACGGGGAGGTTGGGGTTCTTGTCGACGGGCGGCACGGGCGGCTGCGCGAGGAGCGCGTGCACCAGCTCCGCGGCATCGGCCGACACGAAGGGCGGCTCCCCCGTGAGCATCTCGTAGAACGTGGCGCCCAGCGCATACAGGTCCGCGCGGTGGTCCACCCTCCGGCTCATCCTCCCGGTCTGCTCGGGGGCGATGTAGCGCAGGGTTCCCTCGAAGCCCCCCGGGATGCCCGCCCAGCGCACCAGGCCCTGCACCCGCGTGGCCAGGTCGAAGTCGATCATCACCAGGCGGCGGCCCCCCGGGGCCACCACCAGGTTGGCGGGGTTGAGATCCCGGTGGATGACATGCTGGCGGTGCAGCGCGCCCAGCGACATCGCCAGGTCGATGGCCAGCTCCAGGAAGATGTCCACGTCCAGCGCGCCGCGGCGCAGCCACTCACGCAAGTCGTGGGGCCCGGCGTCGTCGAGAATCAGTGCCGGGAGGCCCGCGATCACATCCAGACCCACCACCCGCGCCACGCCGGAGATGTCGCGCAGCTCACTCAACATCAGGTGCTCATGCCGCAGCAGGCCAGAACTGCTCTCCGCGAGCGGCCCCTCCCGGACGACCTTGAGCACCCGAGCCTCCCCCCCGGGCGCCCAGGCGCGGAACACCTCATAGCGGTGACCGCGATAGATTCTCCGCACGTCCTGATAGCCGGGCAGCTCCAGCATCACGACCCCTGGGCGACGTCCTCTCCAATCCAGAAGTCTCTAACGGATGATGCGGGCGGGGTTCTGTCCAGAGGGGCGGGCCACCCGCCGCTCGGACGTCAACAGCACGTGCGCACACCGCTCGCACCTTCCCGCACGGGGCGACGGGGACTGTCAAAAACAAGCCCAACAGGCTTTGCTAGACTCGTCCGCATGAACACTCGCGGGAATACCGCGCACGGCAGCATCCTGCGGGGTTTGTTGTGGGCGCTCAGTGGCGTGAGCGTCCTCGTCTTGGCGGCCGGAGTCTTGATCGAGTGGTTCTTCATTCGCCGGTATGAACCCGAGCTCGACGCGAAGAAGGAGGAGCTCGCCGAGGGTCTGGACGCCTACTGCGCGCTGCAAGCAGAGGTCGCCCTGGACCCCTGGTTTCATGAGGCCCGTTCCCCGGGAGATGCCGGTCCCCTGCTCAATTCCTGGCTGGGTTGGGGCGAGAAGCGCCGTGAGCTGCCCAAGGGCTCGCCCTTGGAGCTCCCGGCCCACCTGCAGGAGAGAAAATCCCTGCAGGAGTGGTTCGCCTCGGACGTGGACCTGTCCATGCTGGACTTCAGCTGGATGCGCGACCTCCAACGCTTTGACCGTTGGGACCTGTTGGTGAACCGCCCCATCAAGCCAGCAGAGCCTTACGATCTGCTCAACGACCCGTCGCCTCACATGACGGTGCTCTCGGAGTGGACGAAGTTCCGGCTCATCCAGGGCATCCGGACAGGGCAGGCACTCGAGGCAGCCCGCGATGTGCGCCACCTCGCGTGGCTCATGTATCGGACGGACCTGGTCGACGGCGCGAAGCGCGCCGCCTGGGTCCTGGACACCGAGCAACAGGCCCATGCCTTGATGAAGGAGCCCCCGGCGGCGTGGCGCCCCCAGAGCCCCGAACAGAATGCGCGACTGCGCGAGGCGATCTGGACAAGCGTCGACTACTCGAGAATCTACACCCCCGTGGCGATCGGACGGCGGGCACGCGCCTGCGGCTCTGGCATCACCCGCTGCATCGCCCTGGTGGAGGCCAGCAATCGGAACCGCTTCCTGCAACCCCTGCTGGAGCCATTCCATCCTCAGGCCTATGCCGCGCTCGCCGAGGAGCTCTCGACCCCCTGCGGCACCACCCTGTTCGAGAGAGTGTCGCAACGCGGAGCCACCCTCGACCTGGCCTACGTCATGAGCGAGGAGGGCGGGTGGGTGCCCATAGGGCTGCAATCCCTTCCGCGAAGGTACCTGCAGAAACACGTCGCCGGATTTGCGCTGGCCAACGAGATCTCATTCGCCAGGGAGGACCTGTCGTTCTGGCGGTGGCCTTGGCCCGGGAGCTCCTCACCCGCCTCCGCCGAGTCACGTCCCTGAGCCGTGCATGAAACACATTCCGAAACATTCCGGTCCCAGACCCTCCGTCAATTGCCTGGCTGCTCATAGATTGTGAAGATGCGGCACCGCCGTCGCGGGCACCTCCCGGACGCGCACCCTCGATTCTCCCATCTCGAGTGAGGCCTTCGTGACTCCCCCGTCCGCTGTGGCTGGAGCACTCTTCGCAGTGTCCGTGGAGCAGGCCCTCCCCACCACGCTCCCCGAGCGGGCCATCGAGGTGGACGTGGGGGTGGCGCTGCCCATCGCCTTCGGTGGGTTGAGGAAGGTGCTGCGCGCTTGCGAGGACAGCGCCCCCAGCGTCGTGCGCGCCGTCGCGGATGCCCACCCGTCGGAGTGGAACCGGCTGTTTCCGGGCAGCATGGAGGGCGTCGCGGACCTGGGCGACCTGGCGCTCTCGCCCTCCGAGCGCAGGCTCCATCGTGAATCCGAACAGACGTACTGGATTCTCAGCGTGGCCGCGCGGGCCATCGTCGAGACGCTGCGCTCCACCGGGCGCGCGTTGGTGCTGCATGGCGCGGGCGAGTGCGACCTGGTCAGCCTGCGCGGGATGATGCGCGCGGCGGAGTGGGCGCGGTTGGATGGGCTGAAGGGGACGCTGCTGTTCACCGGCTGGCAGATGCGGCGGCCCCACTGCGCGACCGTCTTCGAGGCCCGGCGGCGCGAGTACCTGGACTCGCTGAGCAAGCGCCTGCGCGCGCCCACCGCGGAGGGCACGTGCACGCGGTCCTCGCGCGAGGTGGAGCCCGCCGTGGACCTGGAGGGGCGATACCTGCGGCTGGTGGTGGACGCGGCGGAGGAGCGAGCGACGCGCGTGGCCGCCGCCATCCACGGCATCCGGAGCTGCTTCTTCACCACCAACTACGAGGGAGCGCTGCTGGCCGCGGAGCAAGGGCTGCGGCTCATGGAGGGAGACCCGGACGCACGCCTCGCCTCGCGCGTGGCCCAGGCCTGGGAGTCGTTGGACACGGGCTTCGTCACCCCGGCCATTGAAATCGACCGGAGCAGCCTGGGTGACCTGGAGGAGCTCAAGGCGCTGTTCCACCGGAGCATCGGCGTGGTGCAGGTCTTCACCGGCTCCCACGACGAGGCCCTGGCCTCGTTCGCCAAGGGCCTGGAGTGCCAGGTCGCTCCGGAGATGCGGGCACGGCTGCACATGTTCCGCGCGCTGACGATGACCAAGCGCCTGGGCGAGCTGCCCCAGGCCCGCGCCGAGGTGGCCGCGGGGCTGGCCGCGCTGGCGCAAGGCACCGCGGAAGACCGCGCGCTCCAGGAGGGCTGGCTGCGCAACGTCGGCGCGCTGACGTGGTTCCTCGAGCGCAAGCTGGACAAGGCGCTGGTGGAGGAGAAGCAGGCCATGCGCTGCGTGGGCGAGCTGCACGACGCCAGCGCCACGCACTTGAAGATCAACCTCATCTCCAACGCCAGCTATCTCCAGGAGTCGGCGCGGCAGTTCACCGACGCCATCAACACGTGGCGGCGCTTCGAGGGCATCAGCGAGCGCTGGGGCGTCAACTTCGCCAAGCACCACCGCTACCGCCTGGCGGGGCTGGAGTTCGCCGCGGGCTCGCACCAGGACGCCATCGAGCACTTCCAGCAGGCCTACGTCAGCGCGGAGGCCCTGCGCGACTCCTTCCATCGTCAGGTCATCGCGGCGGAGCTGGGGCGCGTGTTCCTGGACGCGGGCCAGATGCCGTCCGCCGTGGACTGGTTCGCGCGCGCCGAGCAGCACGCACGCGACATCGGCGAGCCCTTGATGGCCGCGGAGAGCCTGGCTGGGATGGGCCTCGCCGCCGAGCGGACCGACTGGGCGGAGCCCCTGCGCCGGGCCCTGGCCAGCTCCACCTGGCCCAAGCAGACCCGGGCCCTGGTGGATGCCCTGGCCCGAGGCGACGCGGCGGCCATCCACGCCCTCATGCCGCGTCCCCGGACGAAGCTCAATCGCCCGTTCGACTCGGTCAGCCTCTACTAGCGGGTCGCGGTGAACCGGCGGCTGACGACGCAGCCCGGAGCGCCCGAGGGCACGTTCACCCGCGAGACGGAGAAGGTCCCGACGAAGCGCACCGCTTCGTCCTCTCGCGTGGGGCCGTGGTCGAAGTAGCCATCGAGTTCGTACTCCAGCTCCGACACGGGCTCTTCCCGGCCACGCACCTGGACGCCGCCTCTCAGCGACAGGTTGGAGTAGCCCGTCCCGAAGTACTCGCCGATGAGCCCGATGCTCCCCAACCTCGCGATGACGGTGGGGCTGCGGCCCTCGCGCTCGAGGACGAGCTTCTCACCCTCGGGGAGGGTGACTCCCGCCATTCCGCAGTCGGGGCCCAGCGAAGTCGTCTCCTCGAAGCGCATCACGTACGTGCCGCTGACGGCGCAACCCCGCTCACACGTCGTGGGCCGCTCGTCGTCGCCACAGCCTGGGTTTCCCATGCCGCTGCCCATGGACAGCACCGCCGTCACCAGGAGCAACGGAAGGCGCAGGCGCTTCGCCCCGGAGGACGGCGGATTCGTGCGAGCCATGTCGTCATTCATTGCGGAGTCCCCCTCGACGGCTCCGGCCTCGAGCCCGTCGTGAGATGCCTCGCGACTATTCACCCACAGGCGGTCGCGACGCCATCCGCGCGGGCGAGAAGGGCGCGGCGAGCTCTCCCCTCCCCCACGCCATCAGCTCCACCAGCGCCTGGGCCGTGTGAGCGCCCGTGAGGATGCCCTGCCCTCCCAGCCCCGTCGCGACGAAGGTGCGCCGCAGCCCCGGGAAGAGCCCCACGTAGGGACGGCCATCCGGCGTCACCGAGCGCAGCCCCGCCCACGCGCGCACGAAGCGCGCCTCGCGCAGACGCGGCGCGAGCTTCGCCACCGTGGCGCTCAAGTGCAGCAGGCCCGCGGGCGTCACGTTCTCCACGAAGCCCGCCTCCTCCTCGGTGGCTCCCACGACGATTTCGCCCGCGCGCCACGGCGCCAGGTACGTGGGGCCGGAGACGACTCGCGACAGGGACACGCCGGGCTGGTGCACCACGAGCATCTGTCCCCGCACCGGCTTGAGCGGCAGCGCGGGCAGCCCCGCGAGCGTGGAGGACCACGGCCCCGCGCTCACGACGAGCTGGTCGGCGCGCAGCACCTCGCGGTCCGTGCGCACCTCGAGGCCGTGCGCCGTCTCCTCCACGGAGCGGGCGGACTCACCCAGTCGCAAGCGGACACCCGCGCGCGCCGCGGCGCCCAGGAGCGCGTTGACGTAGCCCTCCGTGTCCACCATGTGGCCCCGCGCCGACTCGAAGGCGCCCAGCAGCGGCGTCCCCTCCAGCGCGGGCTCCAGCTCCACCAGCCGCGCGGCATCCACCCAGGTGCCCAATTCCTCCGGGAAGCCGCTCGCCCTGCGGGCCAGGGCCTCCTGCCCCTTCGCGTCGGCGACGATGCGGAGGATGCCCTGCCCTCGCCGCAGCAACGCGCCTTCGGGCAGCGAGCCCAGGTCGTCCGTCAGGGCCGCCCGCCCCGCACGGGAGAACTCGAGCATCACCGGGTCGTCATAGAGGCGGACCGAGGGGATGGCCACCCCCGCCGCCGCGCGCGAGCCGCGCCCTCCAGGGTCCACCGCGTCCAGCACCGTGACGCGAGCACCCGTCGCGCAAAGGCGCCTCGCGGCGGACAGGCCCACGACCCCCGCGCCCAGGACCAGGACGTCCAAGCCGGTGCTCATCGCGGAACTCCAGGGGACGGGAGCGGCGGAGGGTTCACGAGGACTGAAGTACCAGACCGACTCTCCAAAACGAAACCGGCGCCGCACTTCAAACGAAGCGCGGCGCCAGGTCTCATCGAAGCGAAGGGCGTTCGATTAGTTGATGAGCTTGCTCATCTGCTGCGCGGCGAGCTCCGCCACGTTGCCCATGCCCTGCGGCGAGAAGCCCTGCTTGTTGGCCTTGAACAGGTCGCCCAGGAGGTCGGTGACCTTGCCCTGGCCCGTGGCCATCTTCATGCCCGCGTCCAGCAGCGAGTTGCCACCCGCGCCGTCCATCATTCCCTTGCCCGCGAACTTGCCCAGGATGTTCTTGAGCGCGCCGCCGCCGGGGATGAGGTCCGTGACGGAGCTCAGCGCCGCCTTCAGCGGGTTCTCGCCCTTGGCGAGCTTCTCCACGAAGCCCAGCGCCGCGCCGGCGATGGGGTTGACGGCGGAGAGGACCTGCTTACCGACATTCAGGATTTTACCGAGAAGTCCCATGGTCGTAGCCTCCTAAGGTTTTGACGGAAGAAAGTGGTTTTCGTGGGCGGCTGGGCCGCCAAAGTAAGCCTGACAGTGGAGTTATCGGAGACTCGCAGCAGAAGTTCCGTGGTGCCCGAGCGATTGTTCTGGAGCCTGGAAAAGCCTCTGGAAACAAGCGGTTGGAGCGGCGCACGGCTTCAGCGTCGGCTCAACCCACCTTTTTCTCGGAATTACCGGGAGTGGAGGCGGAGGCCGGGTTCTTTCGTGACTCAGGGGCTCCCAGCTGGGCCGCGTCCGTGGCCAGGGCCGACTTGAAGCGCTCATCCCCCTCCGCCGAGCTGAAGCCGTCCCGCTGGTGCGCGCGGCTGATGGCCACCTCGCCGGTGCGGAGCTTCTCGATGTGGTTCGCGATTTCGTCCACGGTGGGAGCGTCGGGGTACGCGGCCTTCAGCTCCTCGTCCGGAGTGATGGTGAGCTGGGCCGGCTTGTCGGGGTGCTGCGCGTAGTCGAGGATCTTCTCGACATAGGCCGCCACATCCACCTTCAGGAGCCGGGCCTGCTCCTTCACATCAGGGTTCTCCAGCAGCTCCGCGCGCAGCTCCGCGACGGGACGCCGCAGCTTCTTGGGCTCGGCCGTGTTCTCTCCGGACATGGTTCTCTCCAGGTACCCGCCATCCCAGAAGCCCATTGAAACCGGGCTTTCGGTGCGGTGCGGCATTCTGCTCGCGGACGCCCCCCTCGTGTCAAAGCGCCTTTCCCTGGAAGACCTGAGGGGAAACCGCAGTCCAGCGGGTGAGCTGCATGCGCAGCTCGCAGGTGTAGCGGCCTCGGGCGTCCTGGAGCCAGAGCTGCTCGGGGGCCGGGTACATCTCCTCCACGGACAGGCGCTCGGCCTCGCGCGACAGGTGGGAGAGCAGGTCCAGCGCGAAGGGGCTCGAGGTGTCGATGAGGTAGGGCTTGCGCTCCTTCGAGCTGCGCAGGAAGACGAACCGAGGCCAGCCTCGCTCGTTCCGCTCGCGCTGCGCGGCGAGGAACAAGTCGAACCCCGTGGCCTTCGCCAGCCGCGCCGACGACAGCTCCCAGCGCTCACGCTGGTACACCGCGCCGCCCACGCTCAACCGAGGCAGGTGACTGCCCTTCGTGCGCAGCGGGGCATGCAGCACCTGGGGATGCGCCAGCGCGGCGAAGGGCGGATAGGACGAGAAGTCGTCCAGCGGCAGGTACAGGTGGAGCCGCTCGCCGTGGCCATCCACCAGCCGCGGGCCCTGGGGCGTGGGCACCACCTTCACGTCCGAGGGAGTGAGGGCGCCCTCCTCCACGTCGAGCACGTCGGACACCGAGTAGACGAGTCGCCTGCCCGGGAAGACGTAGAAGCCCTTGTTGCGGCGGCGGATGGACAGGCCGACGAGTCCTCGCGCCGCGGGGTCCGCCTCCAGCCAACGCGAGGCCACCGCGGAGTAGCGCTCCTTCGACGGGAAGAAGGCGCTCAGCCAGCTTCGCAGCAGCAGGTGGTGGTGCACGCGTGCCAGCATCACCTCGAAGCCGGAGCCATCTTGCTTCGCGGCGAGGCAGACATCCGGCAGCGCGTACCGGCCTCCCGGCGTGGACGTGCCCAGGAAGTCCCAGGGCAAGGCGCGGTGGCGCGCGGCGTCCTCATCCAGGAGCACGGGCGGCACGGGAGAGAACCGGCTTCCGGAGACCTGGTCCGGTCGCAGGCGCACCGCGTAGTCCAGCAAGTCCAGCGGCCGCTCGTCCGAGCCCAGTGCGTCGCGCACCTGCTCGCGGAAGCCTCGCTGGACCTTCTCGCCATAGGCGGCCGACAGCTCGAGCGGGCCCGTCAGCGCGGCCTCGAGTTCCTCGGTGAAGCGACGCCCGAAGCGAAGGCGGAACGGAGAGCTGGCCTCTTCGTAGAGGATGAGCCGGTCCGCGTAGACCTGCCCGTCACCGCGCCGCGCGGGCTTGCCCGTGGCTTGTGTGAAGTGTGACTCCAGCTCCAGCAACAACACCCGACGGCGCGACAGGTCCGCCGACTCGAACTCGGCCTTCAGCCTCGCGAGCGTGTCCAACCGCTCCAGCCACCGCGTTCGCGCCTCCAGCTCCGGCGGCAGCGCGGCCACGGCGTCGCGCACGCTCTCGAAGGTGGTGAAGTCATTGGGGCGGAAGGGCAGGCCCCAGAGCAGCAGCGCGCCCTTCACCAGCGGCAGTGCGCTTCGCTCCACGTCCTCCACCGCGCCCCCCAGCACCTTCGCCGCGGCGGTGGGCGTGGGGTGTTCCTTCAGCACGGCGAGGAGCCGCTCCGCGGACTCCGACAGGGGCACCTCCAGCTTCAGCGCTTCGCACGCGGCGCGGCCGGGCGTCACGGTGAAGAGCGGATTGAGCCGCAGCGGCAGGTGCGCACGGACCGAGCGCTCACGCCCCACCGCGCGCGCCAGCTCCGTCACCGCCCAGAAGGAGAAGAAGGTGCGGCGGCGCGTGTCGCCGCTGGGCACCGTGCGCACGTCGAAGCCGTCCTCCTCCGTGCGCTCGCCGTAGGAGATGGGGCCGAAGAAGCTGGTCGTCTCGTTCTTCGCGCAGAAGCGCTGCAGGTACGTGTAGACCTGCCGCTCCACCCTGCGCGCATCGGAGGTGTCCTTGCGCGCGTCTCCGCGCAGGTAGCGGGCCCAGACGTTGTCGAACATCGCCGGGCTGGAGAGGAACACGGCCTCCTGGATGGCCGGGTCCGCCGCGCGCTCGCGCAACCGGGGGCGGAGGTCTGCCCGCTCCTGGGCGTAGCGCGCCTGGAGGGACTCGCGCCTCGCGAGGTAGCGCTCGAGGGAGTCACGAAGGGCCGGGTCATGCCGGGGCTTCAGCGCGGGACGAAGCCCTCGCTCCAGCGCGTCCTGGAGTGCCTGGCTCCCCGAGTCGTCACCGTGTGCGCGCACCGCGTCCACCAACGCGCGCTCCTCGACGAGCAACTGCCTCGCCTCCTCCACCACCGCGTCGGACACCCCGAGCGACTCCAGCCAATCGAAGGGGAAGCCCGCGTGCCGGAGCACGAACACGTCCCCCAAGGTCCAGCGTTCGCTCATCCGCGAGTCCTCTCCAGGATGGACTTCGACACCAACGTCTCCGCCCACTTCGCGCGGCGCGCTTCGGGCACCATCGACAACACCTCGGCCAACGGCGCGGGCTCGGTCCGCCGGGACAGCTCGGGCGCCATCCGCGCGTCCATCGCCAGCACGACACCCGTGCGGAGGTTCGCCGCGTACCAGGACGGCGTGCTCCCCCCTTCGAGAGAGGCCGGGAGCCGCACCACCGCGCAGTCCGAGTCCAGCCGGAGGTGCGTGGCGGGCCCGCGCTCCCACCTGGAGTGGAGCGCCAGGAACGCGCCCGCGACCCGGCCCGGGCTCAGCGGCGCTCGGCTCGACAGACGCCCCGCGAGCGAGGTGAGCACTTCTTGCAACTGTGCTGCGGAAATCGTCCCAGGGCGCTCGATGGGAACCGAGCGGCGGAGGTCGCGGTCCACCGGAGGCGTCCCTGGCACACCCCACCCGCGCACGACCTCGCTGTTCCGGGCCAGGCGCTCCACGGAGAGGTGGAACGGGCGCACTCCCGCCAGTGCGTCGAAGAACGACGAGGTCTCGTCCTCGAGCGCTGCCGCCGTGGAGTCCAGGACCGATGCATCCATCCCAGGCGCCCCCACCCACCACTCCGCGACGACGCGAACTCCGGCCACCTGCAGCCGCTCGAAGCCACGGTGAAGCAGGGCCCGGGGAATCCGCTGGTGGTCGATGTCCACCACGTGCTCCGGAGTGATGGCGCAGAACTCCACCACCGCCGTGTGACAGCCGCTCTCCACGAGCACGTCGGGCGTCGCCAGTGAGTTGAGCGACACATGCCCCGCCCACCGTGCGCCGCCCGTGAGAGCTCGAGCGCGCTCCAGCAGGGAGGCCTCACGAGCTTCGAGGCGCCGCGCATCGGAGAGCCAGACGATGGCCTCTCGGCTCGGCTCCGCCTCCAGCGGCACGACCCGCCAGCGCAGTGGAGGAACGTGCTCCGGAAAGGTGGCTCGCTGGAACGAGGGCATCCGCGCCAGCGCGTCGCGATGGGTCTCCGCGAAAGGCCCCGCGACCTCCAGCGCCACCTCCGCCGGGCACACCTGCGCCAGCGCCACGGCGGCGGGAAGCTGGAGGTCTCGCTCCAGCCACAACCGCACGCGCTCGGCCCCCGCGACTCGCGCGGCGAAGGTGGCCACTTCAGGGGCGTATGGCGTGGAGAGGGTCGCCGCGCGCTCGACATCCGCGCTGCGCTCCGTGGTGCCTGTCTCCAGCTCCACGTCATCCAACCGCAGCCGGACACCGTGGGATGGGCTCGAGAGCGCCGTCAGCACCGCGCCCAGGGCGCGCAGCTCCGCGAGGGGGCCTCGTGCTCGGAGGCCCTGCGCGACACGCAGCAGGAGCAGCTCTCGCATCGACCGCGGCGTCGGCGGAGCGCCCTCGCGAGCCTGGGCCTCGGCCTCGATGGCTTCAGCGGCGAAGACCCGGCGGGTCAAGCCTCTCGCCAGGTCCAGGGGTTGCCACCCCTCGGGTGTTTCAGGAACCAGCGTCACATCCCGGTGCGGAGGCAACACCCACCACTTCATGCCTCCTCCTCGGGAGATGGGAGCGGCTCCAGACGAGGGCTCATCGAAGGACCGCCCCACATCAACGTGCAGCGCAGCTCCACCGTGTGCCGGCCTTGGGGCCCTCGGAGCCAGAGCTGCTCCGGCCCGGGCAACATCTCCGAGAGGAGCACATCTTCCTTCTGCTCCAGCAGGTTGAGGAAGACGCGCAGCAAGGGCGGGCTGCGAACATCCACGAGCACGGGCTTCCGCTCGCCCTTGAACTTCGCGAAGACGCAGGTGGGAAGGCCCCGTGCGTCCCACAGGTTCACCGCGACCCGCAGCCGCGCTCGGTCGTCCTTGCACGCCAGCAGCGCGTCACGTGCCGAAGCATCCAGCCGCCACTGCTCGCGCTGCACCACCACGCCGCCCAGCGTCAGCCGAGGCGTGTGGTCGCCCATCGACACCCGCAGGGAGCGGATGCGCGGGAGCGAGAACGCGGTATGCACCGCGCTGTCCAGCTCGCCGTTGTAGAGGCACACCTCGGAGCCCAGCCGCTTCGACACCAGTCGCGCGCTCCTGCCGTCGCTCTCCACGAAGAGGTCGTCCAGCGGGATTCTCCAGGCGGCCGCACGCGAGCTCACGCCCCCCAGCTCCACCACCGGCCCCGGAAACTCCGAGGGCAGCAGCCCCGTGCGCCGCGACGGAAGCACCGTCACCAAGGGCACCGCGCGAGGCAGCACGCCCATCGCACGCACCATCGCGCTCTCCACCTTCGCGCGTGAGGGATGGAACTGGAGCGCCCAGCCCCACACGAGCGCCGTGTCGTGGATGTCCCCCATCACCAACGTGTACTCACCCCGCCCCCACGCCTCCACGTCGCGCGCGCCCACGAGCAGGTCCACCGACGTGATGAGCGGCAGGGTCCGCGAGGCATCCCAAGCCGGGCGCTCCACACTCCCCAGCTCCACCGAGGCCGCCCCCGCATCGGGAATCGCCTTCGCGAGCAGCTCCGCCACGGACGCGTCCAACGGCACCGGCACGTCCGCGGTGGTCGCCGCGACCTTCCAGAACGGAACCGTGCGAGAACCCACCCGCTGCGCCACCGCCGCGCGTGCGGCCTCCCGCGTGCGCCACCCCGCCTCCGCCATCCAGGCCAGCGCGGGCACCAGGCGCGTCTCCAGCTCACGCGCGCGCTCGCCGCTCACCTCGATGCGAAGGTCTCCGCCGCACTCCTCTCGCAGCGCGAGCCTGTCCTGGTAGAAGTTGTGCGACTCCGACGCGGGCCCTCGCTCCGTCGGAGGCACCACGCCCCACAGCTCCTTCACCCGCCGCGCGCACGCGTCCTGGAGCGCCATCTTCCCGCTCGCGTCCGCCGCGCCGTAGCGGGCCATCAACGCCAGCACCGAGCTCAAGCCCTCCACATGCCGCCGAGCCCCCGCGCCCGGCAGCGCGGCGACCCGCTCCGCCAGGTCATCCACCGGGTGGTGCACCGCCGTCGGCACCTCGAGCTGGTGCGTGAGCAGCGCCTTGTCACAGCCCAGCCGCAGCGCCTCTCGCGCGAGTCCCGGCGCCACCCCCAGCGACGAGGCCAGCGCCGCCAGCGTGCGCGTCCCATCCGCCAGCTCCACCAGCCGAGGCAGCAAGTCCTCCGCGCTCACCGGCATGGCGCCCGTCTTCCGCGCGGGCATCTCCGCGAACGCCTTCTTTCGCGGCACCAGCCACGAGGCGATGTCCGGGTCGAACGCAATCGCGCGAGCCACCCCCTGCACCCACCACGACGCCGCGAAGGTGTTGCGGCCCACCAGCGTCTCGGGGCCCGACCACTTCAGCGACACGCCGGTCGGCGCCTCCGGGTCCACCTGGCCGTAGTTGATGGGGCCGAAGAAGCCCATCGTCTCGTTCTTCGCGCACAGCCGCTGGAGGTAGCTCGCCACCTGCCTGCGCACCCGGGAGCCGCCTCGGCCCGCGAGCAGGTCCTTGGCCACGGGGGGACTGGAGCTGGCCACCGCCTCCAGGAAGCGCGGCTCACGGCACAGCGTGGCCAGCTGCGACTCCACCGCCGGAAGCTCCCGCTCCAGCGCCGCCGCGAGGCCCGCCTCCGCCTCCTGCGCCGCCGCCGCGCGCGTGTTCCAATCCGCGAAGCGCTCGGGGGACTCCATCCCCTCGGTGTCGACGGGGCGCCCCGCCTTGAGCGCGGAGAGGAGCTCGCGCGAGGGACGCCGCACCCGAGGCCCCTGCTCCCTCAAGGCCACCAACCCGCGCCGCTCCGACTCGAGGCGACGCGCCCACTCCGCCGACTCCGGGCAGCCCAGCCGCTCCAGCCAGTCGAACGGGAACCCCGTCGTGCGCACGACGAGGTGAGGGAACAGGGTCCAGCCCTTCATGGGTCACATGCCCTTCGACCTCCAGGGGCCCCCGACGCGAGGGCCCCGAGGTCTCGCATCGTGTTACCGAACCATCACGACAATCTCCTGCCCCGGCACCGCCAGTACCCAGTGCTTGCTCGCGGCTCCCGTACAGGCGACCTCCACCTCCAGCTCCCGACCGGCCTCGATGGCGGCTCTCGTCAGCGGCGTGCGCTGCGGCAGCGGGCTTCCACCCACCTTGACCTCACAGCCCGGCATGGTGCTCGACACGCTCAACGTGCCGCGAGTCCCAGGCTGAGGCATCGCGTCCGCGAGCGTGCGCACGTCAATCCCTTCCCGCTGCTGCGTGGTGCCGAACCGGCGCAGCCGCCCGTTCACCGCCGTGGAGATGAGCAGCGGGCCCGACGGCGACACCTCCAGCGTCGCCGTGCCGGGCTCCATGCGCACGCCACCGACGTACACGTGCTCGCCATCCTCCAGGTTGACGAACGGGGAGCCACCGCCGCGCAGCATCACCACGGCCACCACGGCCACCACCATCAGCACGCCCGCGCCGAGCGCCGCCCACTTCATCGGCGAGCTCTTGTCCGGCGTGGGCGCGACGGGAGCCTCGGGCACGGGGGCCGGAGGACGCGGCGCCGGCACCGGGCTCGGGTGGGAGGGAGCGGAGGCTCTCGGAGCCGGGGCCGGCCGAGGGGGTGCCCCCAGCGCCTGCGAGTCCGACGTGGACGGGCGCGGGGCCGCGGCGACGACGGGCTGTCCCGCCGTCGAGGGGCGGGGCGCCGGAGCCGGACGGGCCTCGGCCATGTGCGGAGGAAGCCCGCCGCCCGACACCACCAGGACCTCGGTCCGCTCCACGGTGTCCAGGTCGGACTCCGCGGGCGGCATCGGCGCGCGAGGAGGCATGGGCGCCGGACGCGGCGCCGCGGGAGGCTGCGGAGGACGGGCGGCGGCGGGCGCGGGGGGCTGCTGAGGACGCGGCGCCGCCACCGGTGGAGGCGTCATCGGACGGGATGCCGCCGGCGCGGGGCGCGGGGCACTTCCCGCCACGGGAGGCGCGGACATGCTCCCGCTGCCCGTGGGACGAGGCGTGCCGCCGACGATGGAGCCCTTGTTGGGCGTCCTGCCATCGACGGGGGCCGCCAGATCGCCGCTGCCCGTCCCCGTGGGCATGGGCTTGGAGTGCTCTCCCGTCCCCGTGCCGGAGGACGGCGCATACTCCACCAGGCGGTCGCCGAGCGTGTCCTTGAAGAACTGCGCCACCGCGGCGGGAGACGAGTTCAGGCGGTGGTGCGCCATCACCGCTTCAATCTCCTCGCGCATCGCCGCGGCGGACGGCGTGCGGCGCGCAGGGTCCTTCACCAGGGCGCGGAGGATGAGGTCGGAGACGTCCTGGGGGACGTGCGGCCGCAGCTGCGAGGGCACGGGCGCCGGCTCACGGACGATGGCGTTGAGCGTGGCCGCGTCGTGCTCGCGGCGGAACGGGAGCTGCCCGGTGAGCAGCTCGAAGAGGACGACGCCCAGGGCCCAGACGTCGTTGCGCGCATCCAGCGCCCGGCCGGACGCGGCCTCCGGGGAGATGTACGAAATCTTCCCCTTCAGCACGCCCGCCTG
The DNA here is from genome assembly GCF_000331735.1 of Myxococcus stipitatus DSM 14675. Lineage (GTDB taxonomy): Bacteria > Myxococcota > Myxococcia > Myxococcales > Myxococcaceae > Myxococcus > Myxococcus stipitatus. Next base: position 6,455,355 of record NC_020126.1, read on the forward strand.
CGTGTTGTCCTCGCCCGCGACCTTGGCGATGCCGAAGTCGCTCAGCTTGATGGCGCCGTCCAGCGAGATGAGGACGTTGTGGGGGCTGACGTCCCGGTGCACCACCGGGTGCGGCGTGCCCGCGGGGTCCACGTAGGCGTGCGCGTAGTGCAGGCCCGCCGCCACCTCCGCGACGATGCGCAGCGCGTGCTCCAGCGGCAGCCCCAGGCCCTTGCGGCGCAGCTCGACGACCAGCCGCTTCAGGTCCGGCCCGCGCACGTACTCCATCAGGATGTACGCCACGCCGTCGGACACGCCCACGTCGAAGGTCTGCACGACGTTGGGGTGCGTCAGCCGCGCGTTGGCCCGCGCCTCCGCGAACAACATGTCCACGAACTCGGGGTTCTGCGCGAACTGCGGCAGGACCTTCTTCATCACCACGAACTTCTCGAAGCCCTTCACGCCCACCTGCTTGGCGAGGAAGACCTCCGCCATGCCGCCCTGCCCCAGGCGCTTGATGATGGTGAGCTTGGTATTGCCCAGCGAGTTGGAGAGGTCGGTGGGCGAGCCCTTGTTCGCCTGCGGGTCGACGTTGGCGGAGCCGAACAGGTACTGGCTGAGCGCACGCGCCTCCAGCGCCTCCAGGTCCTCCAGCGGCCTGTCCGTCAATTGCACCCGCGCGAGGAAGCCCTGGAACTGCGGCATGTGCGGCACCTGCGCGGTGCCGCCGCAGATGGGACACTCCCGAGCCATGCCCGTCTGCTGCGAGCGCAGCCGCGCCTGGTAGTCCGCGGCCAGGATGCGCTGGTGGCTCACCTGGCCGCAGTTGCGGCACTCACACGGCAGCCACAGCGTGGACAGCCGCGCCGGGAGTTGCTTCGCCGAGCGCGACAGCACGGCGAGCGCCGGCGGGGGCACGCGGCACAGCACCACCTGGGCGCCCTGCGCGGCCGTGTCCAGCACCTGCTCCAGCTTCGCCAGCGCCTCCGGCTCCACCTTGCTCACGTGGCTGAAGTCGAAGCCGACGCGGCCTTCCAACCCGGAGGCCAGGCGGCGCACGTTGAGGTCGCCCTTCAGCGCGCTGGCCAGGGTGACGAAGGTGATGTCGTCCTGGACGATCTTCAGGTGCTGCGGGAGCTCCGGCTGCTCCGTGGGCATGCTCGCGCGCAGGTAGCGCATCACCACGGGGTCCACGGTGCCGAACTGCTGGCGGCGCCCGTAGTCGAAGAACTCCTCCGGCTGGTCCGCGAACTCCAGCGGGTTGGAGCACACCGGGCAGCGGTGCGCCGGCGCGAGCCCCTCTGCGAGGACCTGCGCGTCGTCGACCAGGTTCACCACCCGCATGCGGTCTTCGCCGCAGGTGGAGCAGGAGTACGGGGCCAGGACGGAGAGCACCCGGGCCACGCCGGCGAAGCCCTCCACCATGTTGAGCTGGTCGACGACGACGGGGGGCGCGTGGACCACGTAGAGGCCCAGCGCTCCCGGGGGCAGCTTCGCCGCGAACTCAATCCACCGGCGGACACCGAAGGAGCTGATGCGGTCCACCCGCCCCAGGTCGACAACGAGGAGCCCGTTGAGCTCTGGCGTGGCCGACGTCAGCGGGAAGGTCTCGTCGATGACACCGGCAATCCGTACGTGGGTGATGGTACCCACACGGAGCCGGCTGATGATGGCGTTGGAACCCTGGCTATCCACCGACCCTGACCTCATGCAAACAGAACATCAGTGACTTGGGCTGGGCCGCGCGCCGCCGCGCGTCTCCCAGGTCCACCACGCAAACGACTCGCGACTCCCGCCCCACCACCACCCTCACCGCCACCGCGTCGCTGTGCTCGAGGATGCGCCGCAACCCCAGACCGGCGCCGCCGCCCGACGCGTCCACCTTCACCTTCCGCCCCCACCCCTCCAGCGCCCGGGCGAATGGACCCGGACGCAGTCCCCCGAAACGGTCCACGACCTCCAGCCATATCCGTCCGTCTTCCACCGCGAAGCGCAGCTCGCACGCGTCCTCGGGCTCCACCTCGCGCACCTCGGTGCGACGGTGTGCATAACGAGGAGCCCCCCGCGCATCCACTGGCGCATCGAGAAGCGCGTTGACGGCGATTTCGTGGGCGACATCCGCCGCCAGCCCCGCGGCGACCCGGCTGCCCTCCGAGGCCTCGACCGCCATCCCCACCGCCGTGGCCGCCAGTTGGACGTCCACCACCCCACGCAGCGGGTGGCACACCACCTCCGCCCGCTCCGGCAGCAGGGAGCCCTGGCGGAGGAGCACGCCCAACAGCCGCGCCTCCCACTGGGAAGGGCCGCCGTCCCGCTCGCGCGTCGCCAGGAGCAGCGCGGGCGGCTCGCGGTGAAGCCACTGCGCGTGCTCGGGCTTGAGCACGCCGTCGAAGAGCACCACGTCCCGGGGGCTCGACGGAGCCCCCAAGGCCTCCGGGAGGCCCGCCACGCCCTGCGCCAACAGGGGCGCCACCTGCTCGAGGGACGCCGCGGGCAGTGAGGCATCGGCAATCAGCAGGAGGCCCCCGGCCTCCAAGTGGGACGTGGTACTCAAACAGGGTGCCTAGTAGCGAACCTTGACTTCACTGAAGAAGGACTGGGGCGGAGCGGGGAAGCCGTGGGCTTCCTCGTAGGCCGCGTTGAAGAGGTTGGAGCCCAGGAAGGACACGGAGATGCCGTCGTAGACGTTGAAGCCGACGCGGGCGCTGGCGGTGATGTAGCCGGTCAGCTCCACGCGCTGGGTGGGCAGGCCCGTCGTCTCATCCACCTGGAAGCCCGGGTCGAAGCGCGGCCCGACGAACAGGGCGTACAGCTCCGCGAAGGCCACCTTGCCGATGTTGGTGCGGCCGCGCGCGTAGATGCGGTGGGTGGGCGCGTAGTCCAGCCGCGTCTCCGGCATCTCGGTGTCGTAGGGCACGCTCTTCGCGTCGAGGAACTGGTAGGCCACGTCGAAGGAGGAGTTGATGGACGGAATCTGCGCCGCCGCCTCCAGCTCGAAGCCCGCGATGCGCGCGTTGCCCTGGTTGCGGAACTGGGACACCGAGCCGAAGACGAGCTCCTGATTGATGAAGTTGTTGGCCACGTTGTAGAAGCCCGTGCCCGTCAGGCGCACCCGCCGGTCGAAGGGCCAGAAGTCCACCGCGGCCTCGAAGGTGTCGAGCGTCTCCGCGCGCAGGTCGGCGTTGCCCATCAGGGTGGACGCGTACATCTGCTGGTTGATGGCGAGCTCCGCCAGCGTGGGCGCCCGGAAGGCGCGGCCGTAGTTGGTGCGCAGCGTGAGCAGCTCCGGCACCGCGTGGAAGACGACGCTGGCGCGCGGCGAAATCTGGTCCGTGCGCTGACGCCAGACCTTCTCGGGAATCGCGTAGCGGTCGTAGCGGGCCCCCGCGCTGAACACCAGGCGCTCGAACGGGCGGTACTCCGCGTCCACGAAGCCGCCGTAGATGGTCTGCTTGGTGTCGTCCAGCGTGAGCTCCGGCAGCACGTTGGGCACGTTGACGTTGTCGAACTTCACGTCGCCGCCCACCGTCACGGAGACCGGGCCCGCCGAGTACAGCGCGCGAACCTCACCGCCCAACCGGCGGCGCTTGCCCAAGGCGCGCGTGGGCTCGCCACCGAAGGCGCTCTCCATCTGCACGTCGCGGCGCTTGAAGAAGCCGTACGCCTGGCCGAACACGCGCAGGTTGTCCGTCACCTGCTGGTCCACCTGGGCGGAGGCGTTGAAGTTCTGGACGGACTCCTCGTCGTTGGGCGTGTAGTGGCAGCGGCCGCAGTTGCCCACGGTGGAGATCTGCCCGTGCGTGCCACCCGGCCGGCCGATGCTCGCGTCCGTGAAGTCCGCGTCGAGCGCCAGCGGGCCCACGCGCACCTTGCCGTTGACCTGGTGCACCATCGAGTCCTGGTTCTTGTCCACCAGGCCCGTGGCCGCGTCGTTGAAGAGCTGCGGACCGTCGGAGCCGTAGCCGTAGTAGCCCAGCAGCGCCTCCACCGGCCCGCCGCGGCCCGCCGCGGTGCCGTGCACGCGCCACGTCTGGTCCTGGCCCGCCAGCACGCGCGCCTCCATGCCCACGTTGCGGCCCGGCGCAATCAGGTCGGCGGGCTGACGCTCGATGATGTTGATGACGCCGCTGAAGGCGTTGGAGCCGTACAGCGAGGAGCCCGGGCCCCGGATGACTTCCACCTGCTTGAGGTTGACCAGCGGCGTCGTCTCATCCGCGTAGAACTGGCCCGTCCACGGGTCCGTCAGCGGGCGGCCGTCCTTGAGCAGCAGCAGGCGGTTGGACAGGTAGTTGGAGCCCAGGCCGCGCGCGCTCACCGCCGCCTTGCGCATGGAGCCCCGGCGGCACTCCATGCCGGGGAAGTACTGGATGGCCTCGCAGAGCGAGAACTGGCCCGTGCCTTCCAGCTCCTCGGCGGGGATCCACGACACGGTCAGCGGCACGTCCGCGATGCGCTGGTTGCGCTTGGAGGCCGTCGTCACCACCGCCTCGCTCAGGACGCGGTTGACGGACTCCTCCAGCGGATCGGCGCCCGCGGTGGGGTCCAGGCTCGCCAGACCCGAGGGGGGCGGCAGCGGCCGGTCCATGGCGGGCTCGGCGAACGGCGCGCTGATGGGCACGTTGTCCCGGGCGACGGGCGCGGGCGTCGGGCTGGCCGGCAGCACCGCGCTCTGCGAGCCCGTCGCGGGGGCCGTCACGTCCAGGGTGCTGGCGGTGGAGGGGGCGGTGCGCACCGGGGCGGCCACGGGCGCGGCGGGAGCCGGCGTGGGCTGCGTCTCCACCATCGGCGTGGGCTCGACGGGCACGGGGGGCTCGGCCACCACCGGCTCGCTGGGCGAGAGGGACGGGTCGTTCGTCTCGGGGCCTGCGCCCAGCACCGGAATCTCCGACGCGGCGGGGGCCTCCTCCACCTTGGGGGCCTTGCGCGACTTCGGGGGCTTCTTCGCCGTGCGCGCGGGCTTCGTCCCCGCGGGCTTCGCGGTGGCGGCGGGCTTGGTTCCCGGCGTCGCCACGCGCTTCTTGCGCTTCACCTTCGGCGCGGACTCGGACGTGGCCGTGGAGGACTGGGCCTGGGCCAGCGACGGATGGGCCACCGCCAGTGCGCAGAGCAGGATGGACCACGGAAGAATCGCGCGCGGACCTCGGCGCCCCGCGTGAACTCCCACCGCACCTCGCAGCGGCTCACCAGACACATTCGAGTGCATCGTTCTCTCATCCGCGAATGGGAGGGGCCCCTCGCGGTCCTGTACGCCCCGGGTGGCGGGCGCGGCGCCAGGGCAATCGGTCTTTTGGGACGAATCCGCCCACCTGCTCGCACGCGCCGTCAGGAGGCAAGCTACCCCAGAGGCCTTGCTGGGCCAAGTCGGTGATTCTCAGACCCTGAAAATCAAGAGTGCGGGACCCTTCAGAGTGTACGTCGCCGCCGATTCCCAGGTTACGAAAGCAAGGCCCACCCCTTCAGTCATCCGGTTGCTCAGCCGAGACAGCCAGGTCCCCCGCGAACGACGGCAGCGACGGACCCAGCTCCTCCGCGCGCACCAGCGCCTGGGTGGACACGCGCGCATCGGCCGCGTCCGCGAACACCGGCTGGCGGCGCGGCGGCCCCTGGGTGACGAGACGTCGGAAGTCCTCGAACTCCTTGCCCTGGATGCGAGCGAAGGCCTCGAACGGAGCCACCGCGCCGACGCCCGGCAGGGCCGTGTCCAGGGCCGCCCGGTGGTTGCGCAGGTCGACCAGGACGGCGCCCGGGAGGCGCGAGCTGCGGAAGAGGACACGGACGTCCTTGTCCTTGGGGACATGGGACACCGGCACCAGGGCGGCCTCCGCGCCCTTGGCCTCCAGCATCTTCAGCGCGGACTCCACGTTGGGCACCGGGGCCAGCTTGAAGTGGCGCTGGGCGTCCAGGTCTCCCCCGAGGACGGCGTGGGTGACGAACTTGGGGTCCGTCGGACCCGCCCCCTTCACCAGGGCCAGGCGCTTGCCGGCGAGGTCCTTCACGGAGCCGCGCTGGGTGGAGACGATGGCCCAGCGCTGCTGGGACTCACCGGGGCGAGAGGCCCAGGCCAGGGGTGTGGCGCGCGCGCCCAGCTGCACGGCGGCCCAGCCCTCCACGACGGCGAAGTCCACCAGGCCGTCGGAGATGGCGCGGGAGAAGTCCTCGTAGCGGCCGAAGCTCTTGGCCGCGACGGGGCGTCCCATGGACTCGGTCAGCTTCGCGGCCAGGGCCTCCGCGTACTGGAAGCGCTCCTGGCCGTCGCTCAAGGTGGTGGCCAGGAAGACGCCCAGGGTCGTCTTCTTCGGGGCCGGGGCCGCGCTCGCGGGAGCGCTCAGACAGAGGGCCAGCGCGAGGCCGGCCAGGACGAAGCGAGGCATCTTCATGGGGTGGTGTCCTCCACGGTGGCTCCGGTCGCCGCCGAGGAGCCCGCGGGCTCGGCGAGACCATGGAGGCTCTGCAGGCGTTCCTTCCACTCGCGCACTTGGGCCATGCGCGGCCCGGAGCCGGAGGCGAGGTAGCGGCGCCAGGCGTCCACGGCCTCGGCGGGCTCGTGGCGGCGCTCCTGGGCGTCGATGCCCAGGTTGAGCGAGGCCACCGCGACGGACGACTCCAGCTTGCGCCACGTGGCCAGCGCGTCCGCCGACTTGCCCTTGCGCCAGTCGACGCAGGCCAGGTTGTGCTGGAGCACCGCGTCCTCGGGCTCGGTGGCGAGCGCGGCCTTGAGCGCCTTCTCCGCGCCCTTCATGTTGCCAGCCGAGTAGGCCAGCGAGGCCTCGCGGCGGTGGAGCGCGCCCGTCATGGACACGAGCCACTTGGGCTGTCCGGGCATCGGCTTCTTCGCCGCGGCGGTCAGCTGCTTGCGCGCGGCGGCCACCTGTCCCTTCTTGTAGAGGGCGAAGGCGTCCGCCAGGGCGCGCGTGTTGGGCCAGGCCCAGGGCTGCGCGGGCGTGAGGGCCTTCTTCAGGGCGGCGCTGGCCTCGGCGTGACGTCCCGACTCCGCGCGCGTCAGGCCGCGAGCGAAGAGGACCAGCTTCGCCAGGTCCGAGCGCTTGCCGGTGCCCAGCTTGTCCACCGCGTCGAGGTCCCGGTCGGCGCCCTCGATGTCACCGGCCTCCAGCCGGGACAGCGCGCGACGCACGAGCACGCGAGGCAGGTTGGCCTGGGCCACGCCCGCGGCCGAGCGCGACGGGCCCACCTCGGTGAGGCGCTGCACGGCGGCATCCACCTGCCCCAACTCCACCTCCGCGAGCGCGGCGCCCACCGACGCCTCCGCCTGCTGGTCCGGCTCCTCCGTCTGCTTCCCGGAGCGCTCGAAGGCCTCGAGCGCCGCCTGCGCGTCCCCGGCCCCCAGCCGCGAGTAGCCCAGCAACAGCTGCTCCCGCCAGGTAGCGCCCGGAAGCGTCGCGCCCTGCTCCATCACCTTGCGCGCGTCGCCATAGGCCCGCGTCTCCATCAGGGCCGCGGTCAACCGACGGGCCATGAGGACACTCCGGTCCAGGTCGAACGCGCGTCGCAGGTCGCGCACCGCATCGTCCGCCCGCCCCGCCCCGCTCCGGTCTCGAGCGCGGTGGGCCAGCGCGCGCGCCAGCCACTGCTTCGCGCCCGCGTGGTCCGGCTCCGCGACGAGCGCGCTGCCGTAGTCCTCGATGGCCTGGTCCCACTGTCCGGTGGCGAAGTGGTCCGCGCCCAGCAGCATCCAGCCCAGCGCCTGGCGGGGCACCATCTCCACGACGCGGCGATGCACCTCCACCGCGCGCTGGAAGCGGCCGGCGCGACGGTTGACGGAGCCCAGCGAGGCCCACAGCTCCACGCTGCTGGCCCCCGAGCGCACCGCGGCCTCCAGGAACTGGATGGCCTCCTCGTGGCGCCCCTGCGCCTGGAGCGCCTTGCCCACCGCCATCTGTCCCAGCACCAGTCCGGGCTGGAGCTCCAGCACCTTGCGGTAGGCCTCCTCCGCGGCCGGGGCCTGCTTCTGCGCCAGCCGCACGTCACCCAGGAGCAGGTACGCGGCGGGCGTCGCGCCCAGCTTCGCCACCGCCACCGCCTGCGCCTCCGCGCGCGGCAGCTCGCCCGACGCCAGGTACAGCCGGGCCAGCTTCTCCCGGGGCTCGGCCACCTGCGGGAAGCGCGTCGTCACGCCCTCCAACAAGGTGCGCGCCTCGGCCGGCTTGCCCTCCAGCTCCAGCACGCTGGCCAGCCCCAGCTGCACGGAAGCCGACTCCGGCCGCCCCGCCTGCGCCTGGGTGAACGAAGCGCGCGCGGCCGCCACGTCCCGGCGCAGCACGTGCGCGCGGCCCAACAGCTCGTGAATCTGGTGGTCGTTGGCGGAGAGCTTCGCGGGGCGCAGCGTCAGGTAGCGCCGCAGGCGCGTCACCGCGGCGTCACCCTGCTGGGCGAAGAGGTAGTAGCTGGCCAGGTAGTAGTGGACGATGAGGTGCTCGGCCTGGTCCGCCGAGGACACCTGCTCCAGCAGCGGCACCGCCTCCGGGAAGCGGCGCAGCTTGAAGAGGGCCACGCCCAGGGGATACGCGAGCGACAGCTCGGACGGGTTCGCGGCCTGCACGGACTTGATCCGCTCCACCGTGCGCGTCCAGTCCTGGAGCGCGTTGGCGACGGCGCCCACCCCCGCGGCGGCCGTGATGGAGCCCGGCTCCGCGGCCAGCGCCTGCTCATAGAGACCCAGGGCCTTGCGGTACTTCTCCTCGGCGTCCTTCTTGTCGCCGGAGGCGCTCGCCGCGCTGGCGGACACCTGAGCCGACTCGCCCTCCTTCACCAGCCGCTGCGACTCGGACATGGGCGGAGGCCGGTACTGCGCCAGTGCGGGAGGCCCCGAGAGCGAGGCCAGCAGCGCGAGCACCGACGTCAGGCGTCGCGGGGAGGACAGGGGTGTGCGGCGGCGCATGCGGTTCGTCCAAGGTCAGACGGGGCTGTACTCGGCCACGACGACGGTGATGTCGTCGCGCTGCGGGAGTCCCGCGCTGAAGGCTCGAGCATCCGCGAGCAGTGCTTCACGCACCGCCTCCGCGGAGAGGTGGGCGTGGGCCTGGACCGCGGCGGCCAGGCGCTGCGTTCCATAGAGGCGGCCCGAGCCATCGCGCGACTCGGTGAGGCCGTCCGTGTACCAGACGACGATGTCGCCGGGCCGCAGCTGTGCCTGGCGGGACGTGAACTGCGACGACACGGACGCGCCCAGCAGCGGGCCTCGCGCAGGCAGCGACGCCGTCTGGCCGGAGTGCTTGTTGTAGACGAGCGGGCTGGGGTGCCCTCCCGCCGCGTAGTCGATGTAGCCGTTGGACACGTCGATGACGGCCAGCGCGCTGGACATCTGGTGCTCGCCGCGGCCCACGTTGGCCAGCGTCACGTTGAGCGCGGTGATGAGCATCCGCGCGTCGACCTCCGAGGGCTCGCGCAGCGTCATCGCGGAGGCGAAGCCGCTGGTGGCGCTCGTGGCGACGAGCGACGTGGAGAGCCCATGGCCCGTCACGTCGCCGATGCCGATGACGACCCGCTGCGCGTCCAGCGCGGCGCGGAACCACCAGTCGCCACCACACGCGTCCGCCGTGACGACGAGGCCCGCGATGCGCAGCGGCCCCACCTGCACGGCGTCACGTCCGGGGAGCAGCGTCTCCTGGACGGTGCGCGCCAGCGACACCTCGCGCTCGAGCTGCGCCTTGGCGCGCACGTCATCCAGGAGGACCTTGATGCGCTCGGCCATGTGGTTGAACACCACGCCCAGCGTGCGCACCTCGCGGCCCGCGCCCGGCGCCGTCTGCGTGCGCGCGGCCAGGTCCCCGGCGGCCAGCTGCATCACCTTGCCGGTGAGCACGCCCAGCGGACGGGTGATTCGTCGGCTCTGGAAGGCGGCGACGACTCCCGCCAGCACCACGAAGCCGAGCCCCAGCACGAGCATGCGCAGGGTGTTGGCCCTGACCGTGGCCTGCTTGTCGCGCTCGAGCACCTCCAATTGTTCCTGGAGCGAGCGCAGCGAGTAGCTGATGACCACCAGCCCCTTGCCGCTGCTGGAGCCGTAGTCGATGGGCTCCTGGATCTCGTACACCGCCTGGTTGCGGTAGAAGGCCTGGACCAGGCGCTGCTCGGCGGTGCGCGGATTGGGCGCCTCGGCGTCCGGGGCTCCCGCCACCTTCTCCTCGCTGTCCGCCATCACCAGCCCCTCCGGGTCGAGAATCTGGACGCGGAGGATGTTGGGGTTGGTGGAGACGATGGAGCCGGCCACGCCCTCCAGGAAGGCGTAGTTGTTGTCGCGCAGGTTGGTGACGGAGGTGAGCGCCAGCGTCTGGCCCACCGTCCGGCCCAGCTCGCGGGCCTGCTCCTGGATGCGCTCGGTGGAGCGGCGAGCGGTCTCCTCGAACTGGGACTGGGTGGAGGCCACCGACAGCGCGGCCAGCAGGCCGACGATGACCACCACCAGCGCCGTGGTGGTGAGCAGGAGGATCTGGTCCAGCCGAGGGCCACGGATGGCCGCGACGTTGGGCAGCTCCCCCGCTTCGAGCGGCGCGATGAGCGTGCTCGTCGACTCCGCGTGGGGAAGGCCCACGCCGCCGTGGAGGCGCGTGGAGGTGGACTCGGTCGTACCCGTGATTTCCCGGGTCCCCGTCCGCTCCGCGGACGAAGAGGCTGTTCCTGGGGACGTTCCGGGCTCGGGTTCGGGGTTCAGACGCGTGTTCGTGCTGGAGGACAAGGACACACCCGGAAGACAACGCCTGGGGGCGGTTGCGGAAGGGGGCCGACTCTAGCGCACTTCCCCGGGTTCGCGAGACCTTGCCTCACGGTGTTGACTACCATCCCAACCCCATGAAGCCCCTCTTCCACGTCGGCGGGTTTCCCGTACGCGTCCACCCGTTCTTCTTCCTCTCCGCGCTCGCGACGGGTTGGGGGGTGGGCCTCGCGCCGGAGCGGTGGGCCTTGTGGATGGGCGTGGCGTTCGTCTCCGTGCTGCTCCACGAGTGCGCGCATGGCTGGGTCCTGCGGCGGTTCGGCGCCGATGCCCGCATCACCCTCCATGGGCTGGGCGGAACCACCGAGAGCACCCGCGAGGTGAGCCATCGCCAGGCCGTGGGGGTGAGCCTCGCGGGCCCCGCGATGGGGCTGGTGCTGGGCGGCCTTGCGTGGACGGTGTCCCGCGCCACGGCCCCGGAAGCGGGAGGCCTCGCGCACGAGGTGGCGCGGCAGGTCCTCTGGGTCAACCTGGGCTGGGCGCTCATCAACCTGCTGCCGGTGCAGCCCCTGGATGGAGGAGACGCGCTCGCGTCGTTCGTGCGGGCCCGTGCGGGCTCCCGCCATGAGCGCGCGCTGCGCATCCTGGGCATCGGCACGTCGGCGGTGATGCTCGGCGGGGCCCTCTGGAGCCGCACCGTCTGGGTGGGCCTGCTGGCCGTGCTGCTGGGATGGCTGAACGTTCGGCAACTTCGACGGCTCCCCCCGCCCCGCCCCGCGCCCGTCCGCCGCATCGCCTCGCAGCGCCCCTCCGCGGAGGGCGCCGTCACGCTCGACGAGCTGCTGGGACGCGGCGCCAGCGCCCCGGCCGGCGGTGGGGAGGCCAGGCCGCCAGGCCCCCGAGCCTCCTCCGTGCAGGAGCGACTTGCCCGCCAGGAGCAGGAGGAACCCGAGCTGCCGCCGGACTCGGCCGCGGTGGGCCAGCTGCTCCTCGACAGCGGGCTCGCGGCCCTGGCGGTGCGCCCGCTTCAAGAAGCCTTCGACCGGGAGCCCTCGGCCCACGCGGGCCACGCGCTGGTCCTCGCGCTGCTGGAGGCGGGCCGCACCGCGGAGCTGTGCGCGCTGCTGTCCGGGCCCCACGCGGCGCACCTGTCCGAGGGGACCCTGTCCACCATCTCCGCCAGGGCGGGCCAGGACCCGGGGCTAACGGACCGCGTCACACTCGCGCGACAGACCCGGGCTCCTAAGTCGGATGAGCGAGGCTGATTGCCGCGCCGCGCCACCGGCCCCCGTTTGAGCGAGGGGCCAACAGCCCGGCATCTGGGTGCTTGAGACATGGGGCCTCATCCGGGTTATAGGGGCGTCCCCTCCAGCCAGAGGAAGCCCGCGCGTGTCTCGACCCCGACTCATCAAAGAATCATCCGCGCCGCTCCCGCTCGACAGGGAGCTGCTGGTTCGTATCCACGACCTGATGGTCAAAACGCGCGTCCTCGAGGAGCGCCTCATCCAGATGTACAAGCAGGGCCACGGCTACTTCTGGATTGGCGGACCGGGCGAGGAGGCGTTCAACGTCCCGCTGGGCCTGCTGATGAAGAAGGGCCAGGGCCCCGAGTACGACTACCTCCACGCGCACTACCGCCAGTCCGGCACGCTGCTCGCCCTGGGCGAGGAGCCCATCGGCGCCCTGCGGCAGATGAAGAACACCGCGTCGGACCCGTACTCCGGCGGCCGCAACTTCGCGGGCCACTTCTCGCTGCGCAAGTACAACGTGGCCCCCGTCAGCTCGCCCATCGAGGTGCAGTACTCCATCGCCCCTGGCACCGCGATGGTGCAGAAGCGCGTGGGCGGCGACGGCATCACCATCGTCACCGGCGGCGACGCCGGCACGGCCGAGGGTGATTTCGCCACCTGCCTCGTGTGGAGCAGCCGCCCCGCCAACCCGTTGCCGGTGCTCATCATCGTCACCAACAACAAGTGGGGCATCTCCACCGCGGGCGAAGGCCAGCACGGCGAGACGCGCGTCAGCGAGCGCGGAAAGGCGTTCAACATCCGCTCGAAGACCATCAACGGCAACGACCCCGTGGAGGCCTACCTGGAGCTGAAGGAGGCCATGGAGTACGTGCGCACGGAGCGCAAGCCGTTCCTCCTGGAGGCCAACGTGTCGCGCCTGTACGGGCACTCGTCCGCGTCCGGCGCGAACTACGTGACGGAGGAAGTCGACTGCCTCAAGGACTTCGAGAAGCGCCTGGAGCAGGACGGCGTGCTCACCCGTCAGCAGATGGACGACCTGCGCAACCGCTACACCGAGGACATGGCCGCCGCCGCCCGCATCGCCCGGGACGAGCCGCTGCCGGAGCCCGAGAGCATCTGGAAGCACATCTTCGCGGAGGACAAGTAACCCATGGCCAACATGGCACAGGCCATTCGCATGGCCCTCCACTACGCCGAGACGCACCTGGGCGTGACGGACATCTTCGGTGAGGACGTGGGCGCCCCGCTGGGCGGCGTCTTCACCTGCACGCAGGGCCTCAAGACGACGTGGAACTCGCCCCTGGACGAGCGCGGCATCATCGGCGCGGCCATGGGCATCGCGATGGGCGGCGGACGCCCCGTCGCCGAAATCCAGTTCTGCGACTACGTCTACAACACCATCGACCTGTTGAAGCTGGCGGGCAACACCTGCTGGTCCAGCAACGGCGACTGGAACCTGCCGATGGTGGTGCGCACCCCGGTGGGCAGCGGCATCCGCGGGTCCATCTACCACTCGCACTCGTTCGACGCGACGATGACGCACATCCCCGGCTGGAAGGTGGTCATGCCTTCCAACCCGCTGGACGCGTACGGCCTGCTCATCTCCGCGTGCAAGGAGCAGAACCCGGTCATGTACCTGGAGCCCAAGGCGCTGTTGCGCGTCAAGGGCGAGGAGCGCATCCCGGGCGAGCCCGACGACGACCGCACCCTGTCGAAGCTCATCGACGCGCCGCTGGGAGACCGCTCGCAGTGGAAGCCCCAGTGGCCGGAGGCGCTGGAGGCGTTCGCGGTGCCCATCGGCAAGGGCAAGCTGGTGCGCGAGGGCAGCCAGGTGACGGTGGTCAGCTACGGCCGCACCCTGCCCCTGTGCGCGCGCGCCGCGGCGACGCTCGCCGACGAGGGCATCAGCGTGGAGGTCATCGACCTGCGCTCGCTGTGGCCCTACGACTGGGACATGATGAAGGCCTCCATCCAGAAGACGGGCCGCGTCCTGTTCGTCAACGAGGACACCGAGGTCACCAACTTCGGTGAGCACCTGGTGCGCCGCACCGTGGACGAGCTCTTCTACTCGCTGCTCGCGCCCCCGCGGCTGTTGGCCGGCAAGTTCGTGCCCGGCATCGGCCTGGCCGACACGCTGGAGATGGCCTCCGTGCCCCAGCAGAACGACGTCACCACGGCCCTGCGCGCCCTCGCCGGCGAGCAACCGTAAGCGCGGCACCCACAAATACCCCGTGGGTCCGTCCCCACGGAATACCTCGGGCCGCCGTTCCTCTTTGGAGGAGCGGCGGCCCTTTCGTTAGAATCCAAACTGCCTTGTCACAGCCAATCGTCCGGACCGTCAGCCCCGGGGCCGCAGATGCCCCCGCCTTCCGCATCCGCCGAGCCCGTCGGGGCGACGCCGAGGCCATGGCCTTGCTCCTTCGCGAGCTCGGCTATCCCCAAGGGACGGATCAACAAACCGTCCACTGGGTGGTGAGCCATCCGGAGATTGAAATCTTCGTCGCGGGTGACGCGCAGGACCGGCCCGTGGGCATGCTGTCCTTCTCGCACCGTCCTCAGCTCCGGCTGCGCGGACGCGTGGCCACCATCGACGAGCTGGTGGTGACGGAGACCTGGCGGCGCCGAGGCGTGGGGCGCGCGCTCATCAAGCAGATCCTGGAGCGCTGCAAGGTGCTCAGCGCGCGGCAGCTCCAGCTCGTCTCGCCCATGGCCACCACGCCGGAGGCGCGCAGCTTCTACACCGCCTGCGGCTTCTCCGAGGTGGACGCGGGCGTCTTCCGCCACCTGGAGACCGAAGGCCGCCGCTAGCCAGGGCGGCCCCCGTCCCGCGGGCTTCGCGTCGCGACTGCCGTGTCAGCGCTTGAAGCTCGCCACGACGCGCTGGAGCCGCTCGCGGTCCTCGTCGCTCACGTCGGTGAAGCGCACGCCGATGGCCTCTTGCTCATCGCGCACCCAGGCGATGATGCCGGTGAGGTGGAACTCCTCACCCGCGATGTCCATGGACAGCCGCACCTGGGCGCCCACGTCGTAGGCCTTGCGCGTGCGCAGGCACAGGCCGCCCGCGGAGACGTTGATGGAGAACACGCGCAGGGCCCGCGCGGCGTCTTCCGTCTGCTCGAAGCGGACCGCGAACTTCGCGGTGACACGCTCATCGGCGCGCCGGTTCGCGTATGCGGCTGAGTCTCCAGTCATCTCCGCTTCCGCCGCCTTGCTAGTCATGTGCACCCGCTACCCCCAGTCCGCTGCCGGCGGTGGTCCGCCTTCCCAACGACCGACGGGATTCTGACGCGCCGAGCCGCCCCTTGGGCATCGGTCGTCTGGCAAGTGTCCGCTGCTTTCCAGGCCTGATTCAAGGGGCCCCCCACGAATGGGCTCCATCGGATAAGTGCTCCCGGACTTTGATTCGGGAGCAAGGGATGCGTGCGTGGCTCGCGGTGTTGACGGGAACCCTCCTGCTGGTGCTCGGGACACCCGGGTGCAGTGACGACAACCCGCACGGGCCCAATGGAGGTGATGACGCGGGGGTGCCGGGACACCCCGATGGCGGCATGCCTCCCGTGGATGGCGGCCCCGACTCTGATTTCGCATGCAACGTCGCCAGACAAGAAGGCTGTGAAAATGGCCAGAGCTGCCACTTCGCTGACCTCTCGGAAGGTCGAACTGGCAGCCAGTGCTTCGCGGCGGCGTGCGACGTCGTCCGGCAGGACTGCGCACAGGGCCAGCGCTGTACCTACGTGAGCGCGGGCGGCGTGACGGAGCGGCGGTGCGTGGAGGCGGGCGCCGCGACGGAGGGCACCCGGTGCACGCTGGCGCCGACGGATGCGGGCGTCGAGTTCGACACGTGCGCCTCGGGCCTGTTCTGCAAGGACGAGCGGCTGGGCGATGGAGGCACGGGCTTCTTCTGCCGACGGCTGTGTCATGCGACGCCGCAGTGTGGCGCCTCGGAGGAGTGCAACACGGTGCTGCGGTTGCCGGGCACCTCGGAGCTGCCCCTGCTGTGTGGACCTCGCTCGCCGCCGTGCGACCCGTTCGCGCAGGGCTGCGCGGCGCCGCTGAGCTGCTACCCCTCCGCGTCGGGCCCCGTGTGCGCGGGCAGGGGCACGCGGCAGACAGGTGACACCTGTGACTTCAGCAACCAGTGCGCGCCTGGGAGCACGTGTGTGAACACGGGGCAGGCCCTGCGCTGCCAGCCCTTGTGTCGCCCCTCCGGCACGCCTGCCTGTGCCGCGGGAACGTGTCGTCCACTGAATGACAATCCAGGCGTGGGGGCGTGCGTGCCGTGAAGGACGATTCCCTCGTGGGGCAGCGTTTTCGCCACGCCGGGATATCGCGAGCCACCGCCGGGGCAGGCCACGCGCCTCGACTGGGAAGCACCGGCCCCCACTTGCTCAGGGGCCGGGGAGACGTGCGTCGTGGGCCGCGGGGCTTGCGCGAGGCGGACCGCTCGTCGTGAGCCCGCGGGGTGCGCATCCTCCGTCGTCGGGAGGGAGCGACGATGCGACTGTGGCGAACGTGGCTCGGAGTCCTGGCGTGTCTGGGCAGCACGCAGCTGGCATGCACACCCAGCGACGGGAAGTCCTCCGGCGCCTGGGAGCAGGATGAGTCCTCTTCCGTCACGAGCATGCCCGCCGAAGGGCTGGAGGTCGCGCCCGCGCTCGTGCTCAACGACGATGGAGGCGTACGCCCCACGCCTCCACCGGCGCCGGTTCCTGGCTTCCAGCCGGGCTTCCATCAAGCGCTGCGCGGCAACTTCACCGTGGGCGGCGTCACCACCTTCCGACTGCGCATCCCCATCGCCCGCGCGGGAGAGCGACTTCAGGTGACGTTCCGAGCGGGGGACGGGAGCCTCACGCTCGAGCGCGCCAGCGTCGCGCGGGCCGGGCCGGACGGCACGCTGCTGTCGGCGCCCGTGCCCCTCGCCTTCGGCGGCAAGCCGGGCTTCACGTCCGGGCCGAGGACGCTGGTGGCCTCGGACCCCGTCGTCTTCCCGGTGAAGTTCCGCGAGGAGCTGGCCATCACCTTCGAGGCGCGCGGCGCGCTGGCGGCCAGCACCATCAACGCGTTCCCCGGCAGCACCATCCGCCCGGGCACACACGCGATGTCGTCGGGCACCCTCAGCGGCGAGACCTTCGAGCGCTCCGTGGGCGTGGCGACGGTGGCCGTGGAAGGACCTCCAGGCCGGGTCTTCCTCGCGGTGGGCGACAGCATCACCGAGGGCTACGTGGACGAGCGCAACGACGCGCGCAACGCCTGGCCCGCGTTGGTGGAGTCACAACTGGGAGTGCCCGTGGTCAACGCGGGCGTCAGCGGCCAGGGCTTCTATGACGCCTTGATGCGGCTCGACGGCGAGGTGCTCGCGGTGAAGGGGGTCACCGACTGCCTGGTGCTCCTGGGGACCAATGACCTGGGCGAAGCGGGAGCCGAGGAGCAGATGGAGGGGCGCATGCGCCTGCTGGTGCAGCGGCTGGAGCCCTTCTGCCGCGTCTGGGTGAGCACGCTCCTGCCCAAGGAGAAGACGAACTACGGCAGCTACGACCTGGTGAAGTCGCAGCGGCTGGAGTTCAACGCCTGGCTGCGCGCGGGAGGCGCGGGCGCGGGCATCATCGACCTGGAGGCGGTGACGCGCAGGCCCACCAACGTCCACCTGTACCTGCCAGGGCTCACGGCCGACGGCATCCACCCCACCACGGAGGGACATCGGGTCATCGCCACCGAGGTGGCGCGGGTGCTGCGCGAGCGAGGAGCGCTGTAGCGCCCCGAAGCCTCAGCCGCGCGGCCCCAGCACGCCGTGGAGCGCGAGCAGCTCCGCCAGCCCCGGAGGCGACAAGAGCCAGTCGTTCTCCGAGGGCACCCACCGCACCGGTGCCCCCGCCTTCTCCAGCACGGCGTTCACCTGACGGAACAGCGGCTCGAAGGTGGTGGCGGGGGCCTCCCAGTTGCCCTCCCCCGCCTCGACCTCCACGCCCCCCGGGTCCACGACGAACGCATTGCGGCCTTGCAGCGGCTTCACCGCGAAGCCCGGCAGGTAGGGCTGCATCGCCGCCTCCAGCCGCTCCAGGAGCGCGCCGTCTTCGTAGGGATGGGCCAGCTCCCAGTCGAAGAACGACGGGAGCTGCGAGGCCAGCTCGGCGCGCAGCGGGTCCTCGCGGCTGTCGCGCCAGTGGTGCTCCGCGAGCTCCAGGGCCGTGGCCGGCACCTTCAGCTCCCACTGCTCCAGCTTCGCGAGCAGCTCCCCCATGCGCTCCACCAGCGCGTAGGGCGGCTCCACGCGAGTCACCCAGGCCAGGTCCGCCACGGACTGGCCCCGGCGCACGCCCGACACCGTGTCCCCCACGCGCAGCTGGAAGGGCGGCGCCCCGGACTCGGGCTCGGGATAGAGGGGCGCGTTGAGCAGCCCTTCCCCCGAGGCCGGACGCAGCCGCGCGAAGCCGTGCTTGGGGTTGACGTCCTCCACCGTGAACGTGTCCTGGGCCATCCGTCACCTCCTCGGGGGAAAGACTAACCGGTGTTGCGCATGCCGGCCGCGATACCGTTGAGCGAAAGCAGGAGCGGCCGGTCGCAGTCGCTCGCGCCCTCCCGCTTGCGCCGCAGGAGCTCCACCTGGAGGAAGGACATCGGGTCCACGTAGGGATTGCGCAGGGAGATGGCCCGCTGGAGCTGCGGGTTGTGGTCCAGGAGCCGCTGCTCTCCCGTCAGCCGCTTCACCTGCTTGCGCGTGCGGCGGTGCTCCTGCTGGATGAGCCGCCACAGCGGACGCGTGGAGGCGGGCGCCAGCGCCGCGTACCGCCCGGCGATGGCCATGTCCGACTTGGCCAGCACCATGGTGACGTTGTCGATGACGGCCTTGAAGAAGGGCCACTGCCGATACATGCGCTTGAGGAGCGCGGCCCCGCCGGGCTTCTTCGCGAAGTCCTCCAGCGCCGAGCCCACGCCGTACCACCCCGGCAGGATGGCGCGGTTCTGCGTCCACGCGAACACCCAGGGGATGGCGCGCAGGGACTCGAGTCCCCCCGCCTTGCGCTTGCTGGGGCGGGAGCCGATGGGCAGCGCGGCGATCTCCTCCACCGGTGTCGCCGAGGTGAAGAGCTCCAGGAACCGGGGGTCCTCCCACACGAGCGAGCGATACGCCACCCTCCCCGTCTCGGCGAGCGTGTCGAACGCGGCGCGGAACGCCTGCTCGTCCTCGTCGGAAGGCCGAGGCTGCGCGTCGAGCAGGTGCGGCAACACGCCGCCCAGGATGAGCTCCAGCGTGCGCCGGGCCAGCTCGGGGCGGGCGTACTTGTGGTCCAGCGCCTCGCCCTGCTCCGTCGCCTTGTAGCCTCCCGCCACCGCGCCCGGCGGCAGCGCGAGGATGGCCTCCTGCGCGGGGCCACCGCCTCGGGCCACGGACTCGCCGCGTCCATGGAACAGCCGCAGCGGGACGCCCGCCTCCTTCGCCGCGCGGGTGAGCGCGACCTGCGCGCGGTACAGCGCGGCGCTCGCGGCCAGCAGTCCGACCTCCTTGCCGGAGTCGCTGTAGCCGACCATCACCTCCTGCGCGCCCCGCGCGTCGACCTGGCGGCGGTACTCGGCGTTCGCGAAGAGCGTGCGCAGCACCTCCGGGCCGGCATCCAGCGCGCCGAGCTGCTCGAAGAGCGGCACCACGTCCACCGTGGCGCAGCCGCGCTTCTCGTCCCACAGGCCCGCGTGCTGGATGCACTTGAAGGCCGCGAGCACATCCTCGGCCGTGCTGGCCATGCTCAGGATGAGCGTGCGGCACGCGGGCTCCCCCGCCTCCGCCTGGGCTTCACGCAGCCGGTCCAGCACCGCGAGCAGCCGCCTGCCCCCGTCCGACGGCGCGGGGCCTCCCGGCGCCAACGAGGCCGCCGCGCTCACCGCGTCCTCGGCGGGGACGCGGGCCTCCAGCTCCGCCAGCGACAGCCCCAGCGCGAGCACCCGCTCCCGCATGCGCAGCACCTGGCGCAGGCCCGCCTTCGCCGCCTGGGCCTGCTCCAACGAGCGAGCCAGGAGGTCCAGGTCCGCGAGCAGCGCCTCAGGAGTGCGGTACGCGCTCGGCGGCAGCGCGCCCGCGTCGCCCGTGCGTTGGGCCAACACGTGGCGCAGCGCCTGGTGCAGCCGCTCCTCCATGAAGCGCAGCTTGCGGCGCCAGGGCTCGCCGACGGTGCGAGGCCCCAGGCGTTGCTCCGCCTCCGGGAGCTGCGCGGCGTCGTGCTCCAGCGAGGCGAGCAGCTCCGGCGACGGCTTCGCGTGCCGGTCCGACTGCGAGAGCATTCCACCGAGGCGCTCGAGCCCCCGCATCAACAAGCGCAGCCCGCGCGCGCGGTGGGCCCGCAGCGTGTCCGCGAACACCTCCGGCGTCACGAGCGGGTTGCCATCCATGTCCCCGCCCACCCACGAGTGGACGCGCACCGGCGTGTCCACGGGCCCCAGCGACTCGCCATAGGCGCGCTCGAAGGCCCACTCCAGCAGCTCCGGCAACTCCGAGAGCTGCTCGGCGAGCACCTCCTCCACGTACCAGAGGATGTTCTTCACCTCGTCGCCCACCGTGGGTCGCTCGCGGCGCAGCTCATCCGTCTGCCACAGCGTGGTGATCTCCTCGCGGAGCGACTCCAGGTTCTCCGCGCTCTCCCTCGGCGTGAGCTCGCTGCGGTCTCGCTCCTCCAGCAGCCCCGCCATCCGGTACAGCTTCTCCAGCAGCGTGCGCCGAACGGCCTGCGTGGGGTGCGCGGTGAGCGTCAACGTCACCTGCATCCGGCGGAGCGCATCACGCACCCGGGCGGCGGGAATGCCCGCGTCCTTGAGCGAGAGGAACGTCGCCTCCAGCGAGCCTCGCTGCGGATTCGGTGACTCGGCGCCGGCATACGCGCGGGCGCGGCGGATGCGGTGGTGCTGCTCCGCGAGGTTGACCAATTGGAAGTACACGGAGAAGGCGCGAAGCACCGGCTCCGTCCGCTCCAGGGGCAGCCGCTTGAGGACCTCCGCCAGCTCGGCCGCGGAGGCGCGACGTCCCGCCATCGGGCCCCGGCGCCGCTGGATGGCCAACCGGCGAACGTCCTCCTCCAGGTCGAACAGGTCCTGCCCTTCCTGCTCGACGAGCACTTCTCCCAGCAGTCGGCCCAGCAGGCGGACATCACGGCGAAGCGGCTGATCCACGGCACGAACACGAGCCATATGCCGTGGACACTAACCGCTTCCCCCTGCCCGCGCGCGGGCAATGTCCCGGGGACCGCCGGGCACGTCAGAACCCGAGGTACTCGAGTTCGTCATCCGTCAGTTGATGCAGCGGCTGGCGGGACTTGACCTCTCCCGTCTTGGGGTCGTTGTACAGCTCCGTGTCGGAGAGGTTGCGGAGCACCAGCTCCACCTTGCGAATCTGCGCCCGCTCCGAGTCGACCATCTCGCGCTCACGGATGATGTTCGCGATGACGCCCGCGGGAATCAGCGCGGCGCCCGAAGCGCCCCCCTGCGACTGATACGACTGCATCTCCGAGCCTCGGCTCTGCTTCTGGAACTGCATCACCAGCGTGGCCAGGCGCTCGGCGTCAATCTGATACTCCTCTCGAATCCGCCGCATCCGCGCCTCGCGCTCGTCGATGCGGCCCATCAGCTCCTTCACCTTCTTCTGCATCGCGACCCGAAGCTCGGGGGTGGTCTTGGTGTTGTAGCGAACGGAATCGAACATCCCCGAGGCCTGCTCAACGTAGTGACCCATGGTCTTGCCCTGCCTTGTCTGTGTCGTGGGTGGATGACCGCGCGGCGGCGACTCTCACCGAAGTGGCAAGGGCCGTCCGGCGCGGCGCCGCGCAGACGGAGGCTTTCCCGCCAGGCTGACGCCGCCTCCGACAAGAAGCTCGACAGCGCGCGTGGACCGCTGTCCCACACGGCCTGCCCCCTGTGGCTCCCTGCCCGCACCCAAGCCCGGTCCATGCCTTGCACATGTGCCGGGCAAGAGACGCGGCCCTCAACGCCGCGCGGGAGTGCGCAACCATGTGGACGACACGGTGGTGGAAGGCGGTGGTGATTTGCGGCTCGCTGGCCGCGCAGGGCGCGCTGGCCAAGCCCACGGCGCTGGAAGAGCCCACCGAGCAGGCGGACACCACCCGCGAGGCGCTCGAAGGCAACTTCCTCGCCTCCGAGCTCGTGGAACTCTACCCGGGCGCCCCCGATGACATGGCGCTCCCGCGCCTGCGCCACGTCGAGCCCGTGATGTGCGCCGCGGCCCCGGAAGGCCGGCTGTGGGTCGCCGCCACCGAGGAGTGCGGAGAGATCGAGTGCGCCGACAAGACAACGGTCTGGGTGGGCTCGTGGACCGTCGAGGACGCGGAGGTCGCCGTCGAGTGCGACGCCGAGCACGTGGTGCTCTCCACGAACGACTGGCGCATGGTGCTGGTCCCCGACGGCCACGGCGACTTCGACGTCGAGGAGTCCACCCTGGGCGAGGAGCCCACCAGCACGCCCCAGCAGGCGCTCGCACCCGCGGGCGAGCGCTGAGCGCGGCTACGGTCCGATGCGGCGCAGGATGAGGATGGGTCCCTCGTCCAGCCGCCGGTCTCGCAGGTCGATCTCGCAGTCGAGCATCCAGTCGCCATGCCCCTCGGGGTCCATGATGCGCTGCTGGACCTCCCAGAGCCTGGGCCCCGTCTCCTTGAGGAAGGTATTGGCGGGCTTGCGCGCCTGAGGGGTGAGCACCACGATCTTGTGCTCCTCGTGGTACGGCACCATCGCCTGCTCCAGCTTGGGCGCGGTCCACTCCCCCAGCGGGTTGTCCAGGAGCGCCAGCGCGTCCATGTAGCGCTTCTGCCCCAGCGCACGCAGCATCCGGTGCAGCTCCTCCCGCACGCGAGCGGCGAAGGCTCGCGGGTCCTCGGTGAGCTCCTTCGGCTTGAGCGACACCTCCGGCTTCGCCTCGACGACGGCTTCCGGATTGCGCATGCGCTCCCACTCGTCCACCAGGCTCGAGTCGACCTGGCGAATCGTCGCGCGCAGGTGGTCGATGAAGTCCTCCACCTCCTCCGTGCGGAAGCGGTCCGGCACCGTCTGCACCAGCGTCTTGTACACGTCGCTGACGTAGCGCAGCAGCACGCCCTCGCTGCGCTGCAGCCCGTACTCCCGCACATAGTCGTGGAAGGACATGAAGCGCTCGAACATGTCCCGCACCACCGCCTTGGGGCGGATGTTCTCCTCACCCACCCACGGGTGCTTGCGCGCGAAGGCGTTGAACGTTCCGTAGATGAAGTCGCGGTTGGGCTTGGGCCACTCGAGCTTCTCCAGCTCGTCCATCCGGTCGTCGTACTCCATGCCCTGCGCCTTCAGCTCTTGGATCTTCTCGCCCTTGAGCTGGCTCAGCTGCGCGTAGAGCACCACGTCCGGGTTCTCCAGGATGGACTCCACCAGCGTCACCACGTCCAGCGCGTACGACTCCGTGGTGGGGTCCAGCAGCTCCAGCGTCTCCAGCAGGTAGAGCGACAGCGTGTGGTTGAGGCTGAAGTCCTGCTGGAGTTCCTGGGCCACCTTCACCGTGGCACCCGAGCCGCCCTCTCCTCGCACCAGCTCGACGATGCCCGCCCCGCGCAGCGTGCGGAAGTCGCGCGCCGCGTTGTTCAGGTGGCGGCGCTTCAAGAAGTCCGAGTCGTGGCAGCGCTGAATCAACTCCACCAGACGCCGGTAGCCGCCCGTGCCGCGCACGTGGTCGCTCTGGAGCAGGTTGAGAATCATGCCGTGCGACACGGTGAAGCGCGACTCGAGCGGCTCCGGCATGCCCGTCTGGAGGCGCTCGAAGGTGCTCTTGTCGTACTGCACGAAGTTCTTCTGCGGCGGCTTCGCCTTGGGCGCCTTCTTCTTGCCCGCGGCCTCCTTGGCGGCCTGCTTGATGTTCTCGACCATGTACTCGGGGGCCTGCGCGACGACGCTGCCCTCGTTGTCGAAGCCCTTGCGGCCGGCGCGGCCGGAGATCTGCTGGAAGTCGCGCACGCTCAGCGTCGCCAGCTTCTCGCCGTTGAACTTGAAGAGCTGGGTGAAGAGCACCGTGCGGATGGGGATGTTCACGCCCACGCCCAGGGTGTCCGTGCCGCTGATGACCTTGAGGTGCCCGCCCTGCGCCAGCTTCTCCACCAGGAGCCGGTACTTCGGCAGCAAGCCCGCGTGGTGCATGCCGATGCCGTGGCGCAGGTAGCGCTGGAAGTCCTTGCCGTAGGGCGTGTCGAAGGGCGCGTCCAGCAGCGCGACGCGGATGGCCTCCTTCTCCTCCTTGGTGGAGAAGTCGACGGACATGAGGTTCTGCGCCTGCTCCGCGGCGGCGCGCTGCGTGAAGTTCACCAGGTAGATGGGGTACTTCTTGCGCGCCACCAGGTCTTCGATGGTCTCGTGCAGCGCGGACTCGCGGTAGTCGTAGTCCAGCGGCACCGGGCGCTGCG
Organism: Myxococcus stipitatus DSM 14675; assembly: GCF_000331735.1. GTDB lineage: Bacteria > Myxococcota > Myxococcia > Myxococcales > Myxococcaceae > Myxococcus > Myxococcus stipitatus. The sequence goes on from NC_020126.1 coordinate 6,479,666, forward strand.
CGCTTCGCACCGTGGCCACCTCGCGGCCGGTGAGCTTGCGCAGGCTCTCCTCGATGATGTGCGTGGGGCCCAGCGTGGCCGACATCAGGAGGAACGTCGCGTCGGGCAGCGCGATGAGCGGAATCTGCCACGCCACGCCGCGGTCGCGATCCGAGTAGTAGTGGAACTCGTCCATGACGACGTAGTCCACCCGGGCCCCCGCGTCGCGCAGCGCGAGGTTGGCGAGAATCTCCGCGGTGCAGCAGATGATGGGCGCGTCGCGGTTGATGCTGGCGTCGCCCGTGAGCATGCCCACGTTCTCCGCGCCGAAGGCCTCGCACAGCGCGAAGAACTTCTCGTTCACCAGCGCCTTGATGGGGCAGGTGTAGAAGGAGACCTTGCCCTCGGCCATCGCCTTGAAATGCAACGCGGTGGCGACCAGCGACTTGCCAGACCCGGTGGGCGTCTTCAGGAACAGGTGCTTGCCCGCGAGAATCTCGAGGATGGCCTCTTCCTGTGCGGGATAGAGGCTGAGCCCGTTCGATGAGACGTAGCCCACGAAGCGGTCCAGGATGCTGTCCGCGTCGAGCGCGGGCTCTCCCTTCTTCGGGAGCAGGGCGGCAAGCGGCGCTTGGGTTTCAGGGGTGGCCATCACGCGCGCGACTCTAAAGCAGGGAGTGTTTGGCGTCCGCTGGGAAATCCAACAGGTGAGCCCTCACCCGGGGTTCAAGCCCCGCCCCGAGTGCCCCCGTCGGTCCACCCCACGTCACTGCCCACGGACGAGGGAACGATGTGGCCCACCCAGGGGGTGCCTACCGTTGCCCGGCTTTTCGACCAGACCCACAAAGGGGCAGCGTGATGTTGCATTCCTGGCGTGTCGCCTTCCTCGCCGCATGGGCCGCAGTCTCCGTGGCCCAGGCCCAGACCCCGGACCTGGCCTCCGTGGGCCAATGGACCCCCGTTCAGAAGTGGCCCTATTCCGCGGTGCACACCCACGTCCTCCCCACCGGGAAGGTGATGTTCTTCTCCGAGTTCGGGGATGGCGACAACCCGATGCTCTGGGACCCGCAGACCAACGGGCTCACCGCGCTGCCCAAGGCGGGCTTCAACATCTTCTGCGCGGGCCACGCCTTCATGGCGGATGGTCGGCTGCTGGTGGCCGGCGGCCACATCATGGATGACTCGGGCCTGCCCTACGCCACCATCTTCGACCCCTTCAAGCTGACCTGGACGCGCATCCCCAACATGAACGCGGGCCGGTGGTACCCCACCGTCACCACCCTGCCCAACGGCGACATGCTGGTGATTGGCGGCGCCAAGGAGGACCGCTCGAAGAACCTGATTCCCCAGGTGTGGCAGCCCTCGAAGAACGCGTGGCGCAACCTGAGCGACGCCAGCCTGGAGCTCATGTACTACCCCTGGATGTTCGTCACGCCCCAGGGCAAGACGTTCATGGCGGGGTACTGGAAGCCCGCGCGCTACCTGGACACGGAGGGCAAGGGGGCCTGGTCGGTGGGGCCTCGCACCAGCTACGCGCACAGCCGCAACGCGGGCAGCGCGGTGATGTACGACGAGGGCAAGGTGCTCCTCACCGGCGGCGACAACCCGCCCACCAACAACGTCGAGGTGCTGGACCTCGACAACTCCAAGCCCACGTGGCGCACGGTGCCGCCCATGCGCTACGTGCGCCGCCAGCACAACAGCACGGTGCTCCCGGACGGGACGGTGCTCGTCACGGGAGGCCACAGCGGTCCCGGCACGGACAACCCCAAGTTCCCTCGCTACGAGACGGAGCTCTGGGACCCCACCACGGAGAAGTGGACCGAGCTGGCGCCGGCCTCCGCGTATCGCGGCTACCACTCCACCACGGTGCTGCTGCCGGATGGCCGGGTGCTCTCCGCGGGCAGCAAGAACGTGAAGACGATGCAGGTCTTCTCCCCGCCGTACCTCTTCCGAGGCGCCCGCCCCACCATCACCTCCGCGCCCGGCGCCATCGCGTACGGAGCGAACTTCCGCGTCACCACGCCCGACGCGGCCAGCATCACCCAGGCGACGTGGATCCGCCTGGGCTCCGTCACCCACGCCTTCGATGAGAACCAGCGCTTCATGCGACTGGACTTCACGGCCAGCAACGGGGGCCTCACCATCACCGCGCCCGCCAACGCCAACGTGGCCCCGCCCGGCCACTACATGCTGTTCCTGCTCAACGGGCAGAAGGTCCCCTCGGTGGCGAAGATCATCCGCGTGGGCGGTGACGGCACGACGCCCACGCCCAACGAGCCGCCTCCCGACTCGGGCTTCACCGCCGTGGCCTTCGGCGCCGAGTGGAAGTACGACGACCGCAACGTCGACCCGGGCCCGACGTGGATGCAGCCCGGCTTCAACGACGCCGCGTGGAAGAAGGGCCCGGCGCAGCTGGGCTACGGCGAGGCCGACGAGCGCACCGTGCTGACGAAGGCGACGCCTCCCCAGCCCACCGTGTACTTCCGCCGCAAGTTCACCATCCACGGCATGGTGGAGAAGGCCACGCTCCAGTTGATTCACGACGACGGCGTGGCGGTGTTCCTCAATGGCACCCAGGTCTACTCGAGGCTCATCTCCAACCCGGCCCACGCCTCCTACGCGGATGGGGCCTGCGCCGACAACAACCTGAGCCAGACGACCCTCCCCGCCTCCCGCTTCGTGATGGGCGACAACACCCTGGCCGTCATGGTGAAGCAAGCCAACGCCAGCTCCAGCGACCTGTCCTTCGACCTGGAGCTCAAGGTCACCACCGACGGGATGCAGCACGACGCCCTCTTCTTCGAGAGCCCCAACGGCGGGGAGACCCTCCGCCCCGGCAGCGTGCAGATGCTCCAGTGGATGACCCACGGCTTCGGGGTCGACAACGTGAGCCTGCAGTTCTCCGCCGACAATGGGGCCAACTGGTCCACCGTCGAGACCCGCATGCCGAACCTCGGCTTCTTCGAGTGGACGGTGCCGCACGCGGAGACGACGCAGGGCGTCCTGCGCATCTCGGACCCGGCTCGGCCGGACATCACGGACAAGACCGACACGCCGTTCACCATCACCGCCATTCCGCGGTTCCGGGCCATCACCTTCGGCGAGTACTGGAAGTTCGATGACCGCGACGTCGACCCGGGCAACCAGTGGACCGCGCTCGGCTTCGATGACTCGGCCTGGCGCTCCGGCCCGGGCAAGCTGGGCTATGGCGACGGCGACGAGCACACCGTGCTCAACAAGACCACGCCCAGCCAGCCCACGGTCTACTTCCGCAAGAAGCTCTCCCTGAGCGAGGCCATCCGCTCCGCCAACCTGCGCGTGCTGCACGATGACGGCGTGGCCGTCTGGGTGAACGGCCGGCGCGTCTACTCCCGGTTCGCCGACAACGGCCTGGCCCACGGCACCTATGCGAGCAACTCGCTGAAGGAGCCGCTCATCAGCACCGCCACCATCGACGCGTCGGCGTTCATCGCGGGTGAGAACATCATCGCGGTGATGGTGAAGCAGAGCGGCGCCGACTCGAGCGATGTGTCGTTCGACCTCGAGCTGAACCTCGAGGCGAAGTAGCCAGCGCCCGGCCCCGGGCGTGTGTCAGAGCACCTTCACCGCTTTGACCATGTCCGGGGCCAGCTCCTCGTGAGGGAGGATGGAGAACCCCTGCCGCTTGCTGATGTTCTGCATGGCGCGGTTCCCCGCGAGGATGTCCGCGACGATTCGCTGCACACCCCACGCGCGGCCCACCTCCACCAGCCGCCGCAGCATCTCCGAGCCCAGCCCCTGGTGCTGCACGGCATCGCTGATGAGGATGGCGAACTCCGCGTCCTGGGTGCCTCGCAGCCGCGTCAGTCGCCCCACGCCGAGCAGCTCTCCGCCCTGGCGCTCGGCCACCAGCGCCATCTCCCGCGCGTAGTCGTTGAAGCAGATGCGCGCCAGCCGCTCGTGCGCCACGCGGGTGCTCAGCTGCATCAACCCCGCGTAGCGCATGAACACCGTCTGCTCGGAGAGCGTGCGGTGGAAGCGCTCCATCCGAGGCTCGTCCTCGGGACGGATGGGGCGGAGCAGCAGCTCCTCGCCGTTCTCGAGCCGGAAGGGCGCCACGTACTGCTGTGGGTACGGCTCGATGGCGAGCTTCGGCAGCTCCGCCTCCGTCACCGTGGAGGGATGGAGGACGATGCGAGCATCCAGGGCCAGGAGCCGCTCCGATGAGGCCAGGAGGGGATTGATATCCACCTCCTTCACCCAGCGCTGCTCGACCACCATCTGGCTGAAGCGCACGAGGAGCCGCTCCAGCTCGGGCAGGTCCACGGGCTTCGCGCCTCGCACGCCGCGCAGCGCCTGGAAGATGCGCGTCTGCTCCATCATCCTCCGCGCCAGCGTCGTGTTGAGAGGAGGAAGCCCGAGCGCCCGGTCCTTGAACACCTCCACCAGCGTGCCCCCCGCGCCAAACAGCAGCACGGGGCCGAACTGGGGGTCCAGGCTGCTGCCCACGATGAGCTCCAGGCCGCTCAGCCGCACCATGGGCTGGACGGTGACCCCTTGAAATGCTTCGCCCTGCCCCAGCTCCACCAGGCGCTCGCGGATGCCTCGGAAGGCGTGGCGCACGGCCTCCTCGTCCTGGAGGTTCAACCTCACGCCGCCCACGTCTGTCTTGTGCGTCACGGTGAACGAGTGGAGCTTGAGGACCACGGGGTAGCCCAACGCGCGGGCCTTCGACACCGCGTCGTCTTCGCTCGCCGCGAGCTTCGTCTCCACGGTGGGGATGCCGTAAGCGGACAGGAGCTGCTTGGACTCGTACTCGGTCAGCAGCGTGCGGCCTCGGGCACGTGCCGCGTCCACCAGACGGCGCGCCGCGTCCCGGCCTCCGGTGGGCTCCTCCGTCGACGTCGGGGTCTCGTACAGGCCCGCCAGGTTGTACGAGTAGCGCCACATGTAATTGAAGATGCGCGCGGCCGTGTCGGGATAGCCGAAGGTGGGGATGCCCGCGTCGTTGAGGATGCGCTCTCCCGCGGCGACCTCGGAGCCGCCCATCCAGCTCGCCAGGACGGGCTTGCCGGGGAGCTTCGCGTAGGGCTTGAGCCTGTCCGCGGTCTGCGTCGGCTCCGTCATGTCCTGTGGGGTGAGGATGACGAGCAGCCCGTCGCTTCCCGGGTCTCGGCCGGCGACCTCCAGCGCCTTCGCGTAGCGGTCCGGGTCGGCGTCTCCCAGGACATCCACGGGATTGCCGTGGCTCCACTGGGGCGGCAGGAAGGCGTCCAGTGAGCGCCGCGTTTCTTCGCCGAGCACCGCGAGCTCACCTCCGCCCGACACGAGTGCATCCGTGGCGAGGACGCCGGGACCGCCCGCGTTGGTCAGGACGGTGAGGCGGCGTCCGGCGGGGCGAGGCTGCTTCGCCAGGGTCTCCGCCATGTAGAAGAGCTCGGAGATGGACTCGACGCGCAGCACGCCGGTGCGACGGAACGCGGCGGTGAGGACCTCGTCGCTCCCGGTGAGCGTGCCCGTGTGCGACGCGGCGGCCTGGGCGGCCTGGGCCGTGCGTCCGGCCTTGATGACGATGATGGGCTTGGTGAGTGCGACTTCGCGCGCGGCGGAGAGGAAGGCGCGCGCGTCGCCGATGGACTCCATGTAGAGGAGGATGGAGCGCGTCATCGGGTCGTCCGCGAGGTAGTCGATGAGGTCGCCCCACCCCACGTCGAGCATGGAGCCCACGGAGACGAAGGCGCTGAAGCCCACCGCCTCGCGAAGGCTCCAGTCGAGGATGGCGGTGAGCAGCGCGCCGCTCTGGCTGATGAAGGCCACGTTGCCTGGGCGCGCCATGGCTCCCGCGAAGGTCGCGTTGAAGCCCGTGGGGGGACGCATCACGCCCAGACAGTTGGGGCCGATGATGCGCATCCGCGCGGCTTGGGCAATCTGGAGGATTTCACGCTCCAGGCGGGCGCCGGCCTCGCCGGTCTCCTTGAAGCCCGCGGAGATGATGATGGCGCCCTGGACGCCGAGCTCCGCGCACTCCCGGATGACGTCGGGGACGGCGGGCGCGGGTGTGACGACGACGGCGAGGTCGACGGGCTCGGGGAGTGAGCGGAGGGAGGGCCAGGCGCGGATGCCCAGGACATTGGGCCGCTTGGGATTGATGGGATAGACGGTGCCGCCGAAGGGGTTGCTGATGAGGTTCCAGAGGACGGTGCGCCCCACGCTGCCGGGGCGCTCGCTGGCACCGACCACGGCGACGGAGCGGGGCTTGAAGATGACGTCCAGCGGCTGCCGCGTGTGCTGCTGGTGCAGCACGTTGTAGGAAGGGTCCGACTTTCGGGGTCCGGGGGCGTGCGCGTCCATGGATGTCCCTGTTTGAGAACGGCGCTGACCCGCACGCAAGACTCTTCACCGGGCAACCGTGAGGCAGCTGTCATCGGCTCGGCACGTGGGCTCAGTCGAGTCCGACCTTCCCCTCGGACCAGTAGGCCTTCACCTTCTGCGTGGCGAAGGGGATGGGGCTCGTGCGGAGGCGGGCTCGCAGGGTCTGGATGGACTGAGCGCGCCCCGTGAGCACCAGGTTCGCGCGTCCGTGCTGTTGCAAGGCCGTGCGCAGCTTCGACTCGACCTCGGCGAGATGTGCATCGGACGGGCGTCGCTCCACGAGGCACGCATCCCCCATGTCCAGCGAGGAGAGGACCGAGAGTGACTCGGTGGCGGAGGAGACCTCGAACACCCGGGAGATATCCGTCGAGGGGACCTTCGCGCTCTTGAGGGTATGGCCGACGGCGAAGGACGTCTCATCGCCGAAGAGGACGACGGGCCCTTCGAGGGAGTCGAGCGGGAGGGAGTCCCGGGGGCCGAACAACTGGCAACGGTCCCCCAGCTTGAGGGTGCGGCCCCACTGGGCACCGGGGCTGTTGCCGTGCAGATAGACGAGGAACTGGGTGGACCCCAGCATCGAGTCCCAGACCAGGGGCGTGTAGGTCCTCATGCCGATGCCTGGAAGGAAGACCTGGACCTTGTCTCCGGGAGACCACTCGACGTCGCGCAGGTCCTCGCCGCCGACTTCCAACCAGCGGAAGTGGGGAGACAGTTCGCGGACCCGCCCGACTCGCGCCTCCCTGAACAAGAACCGCCCCACCAGTCCGCCGAGAATTGCCTTTCCAGATGCCATGGCTCGCGCTCCTTCTGTGTCCTTCGTTGCGCGCCATTCTCCGCATCCGCGCGAGGCGGGGGATGAACACGTATGGCTCGGGCATGAAGAAGTGTGAAGGCGCCAGGCACACGGGCCCTGGCGGTACGAAGCGATGGACGCCGTTCCCAGACCAGCCACCGCCCAGGCCATTGACACCAGGCACCGGGCCCACTCCAGTGTGGCCATGCCCGCCCTGCCTCTGACACCCGCCCCTGAGCAATTGCCCGCGGGGGCGCCACCGCCTTGGCCGCTCCCCGCACTGCGGCCCCCTCCCCCTCCCCTCAATGAAGGCTCGCCGGTCCTCATCCTCGTGTTGCTCGCGGTTGCGGGGCCGTTCCTCGCTGGCATCGTGATGTGGTGGGTGGGCCGAGACAGGGCGGTCGTCACGGGCGGCGCTGCATTGACCCTGCTCTCGGTGCTCGTCCTGGTGGGTGCGGCGGTTTTCGCGCAGAGGCAGCGGCACACCATGCCGGCCCGGCAACACGCTCACGACGCGCTCCTCGCGCACCTGGGCATCTGCTGGGCGCGCGTGCGGGAGTGCGCCATCGTCGGCGCCGAGCACTCTTCGGAAGATGTGCTGACGCACTACATCCTCGCGATGGAACTCGAGCCGTGGAGGAACGGGAGCACTGGCGCCGAGGGAGACACGCCGAGCGCATCTCAGTGCTGGCAGGTGCGCTGGCGGATTGAGGCAGCGGTGGCAGCGAGTGTCGTACCCGGTACCTGGTTTGCCGTCGCCTATGACCGACGAAGTCCGAACAACAGCGACACACAATGGATGCAGTCCCTGGTGACCACCTCCGGTGCCACGCTCCCGCTGCGTTGATCACGCGACGCCGCGGGCGTCGATGTCCAAGCAAAGCCAAGGTTGGTGACTTTCTCAGTCGGCGGATTCCTTCGATATCGAGCGAACTGAGTCGATGAACGCCCGCAGCGGCGGAGCCATCTGTCGCTGCGCCGGATAGCAGAGGAAGTATCCCGGAAACTGGCCTGACCAGGGCTCGAGCAACGTCACCAGCCGACCCGCGGTGACGTGCGGTGCAATCAGTTGCTCACTCGCGAACGCGATGCCGAGCCCATCGACGGCCGCCTGCAGTCCGAAGTCCTTGACGTTGGTAATGACCGGTCCCTCGACCGCGACCTCGAACCATTTCTCGTCCTCCACGAACTCCCATTTGTATGGCTTTTCGTGACCGGGCCAGCGCCAGGCGATACACCGATGGGATGCGAGGTCACGCGGATGTCGAGGCGTGCCGCACCGGGCGAGATACTCAGGCGAGGCGACGGCGATCTGCCGCAGGTCCGGACCGAGCCTGATGGCGACCAGATCCTGATCGATGACCTCGCCGATGCGGATGGCGGCGTCATAGCCACCGGCCACGAGATCCACGACCTCATCGTCGAGCGTGATGTCGAGCACGACGTCGGGATACGCGTCATGGAAGGGACGCAGGAGTGGCCTCAGGAACAAGGCCGCGGCCGTCCGGAAGCAGTGAATGCGAACGATGCCGGCGGGACGGGCACGGCGCTCGCGCGTCTGGACGAAGGCTGCCGCAAGCTCCTGGACCGCGGGCCTGACTCGCTGGAATAGCCGGTCGCCAGCCTCGGTCAGGGAAACGCTCCGAGTGTTTCGCTGCAGGAGGCGGACACCGACGCGCTCCTCGAGCCCGCTGACCAGCTGGCTCAGCGACGAGGAGGAGACGCCGAGTTTCTCGGCCGCTCGACTGAAACTGAGCGACTCCGCGACCGCGACAAAGGCGCGGAGCTGGCCGAAATCGCTGGTGGAAAGAAGGGAGTCGCTCATGCGCATCCAGTGATTGCTTAGCCCCGCTTACAAGGGCGCTAAGCCTCGGGAACTTAATCGCTCCGGCCTGAAAAGCTAGCGTCGGGTTTCATGGATATCGACATGCAGGCTTTGGTCACGTTGGCGCAGTCCTACTTCGACGCGGCCTATGAAATGGATGCTGATAGATTCGCGCTCCTCTTTCATCCCGTGAGTTCCGTGAGCTCCGCGGTGAGGGCCGGCGAGGACCTCAAGGTGAGCGTGACGCCGATCGAGACGTGGCTGGCGGCGGTCCGAAACATGAAGGCTCCGAAACAACTGGGCTTGGCGCGTCACGACGAACTCTTGTCCATCGACGTTGCCAAGGATTTGGCACTCGTGAAGCTGACGCTGCAGATTCCGCCCCGCTGTTTCACCGACCTGTTGTCGTGTGTCAAGGTTGATGGGACCTGGAAGATCGTCCAGAAAGTAACCCTCTCATCGACGCTCCCCATCCCCCTCTCCCAGACGTGACCTTGGCCGCGCCCAGGGACCGATCACCTCTCATGCAGCTCGCCGACAACCTCCTCGACCAGGTCCACCAGCCGGCCGGAGTGAATCCAGTCACGGAGCCATTCCATGTGAGGGTGGAGGAGCATGTCCTGGCTCATGACTGGAATCACTCTCGCCAGTTCCTTCAACACCTGTCGCGTGCCCACGCCACGCGACAGGGCTGGGTCCAGGAATTGCTGGGCTTGATATCCACTGAGCAACTCGATGGCCAGCACATACTCGAGATGTCCGGCGACCGTGAGCGCCTTCTTGGAGGCGTTGTACCCCATGGCGACGTAGTCCTCCTGGAGGGCACACGTCGGGACGCTGTCGATGGAGGACGGCGTCGACAGAATCCGCATGTCACCCAGCAGGCCCACCTGGGTGTATTGGGGAATCATCAGCCCGGAGTCGAGCCCGGCTGTCTTCACCAGATAGGCCGGATGGCCAGACACGTTCTCGTCGAGGAAACGGCTGTTCCGGCGCTCGGACATCTTCGCCAGCATGGTGGCGGCGATGGCCGCGCCGTCCATCGCGAGGCCCACGTAGGATGAGTCGCAGTTGCCGGCGGAGATGACGTCGGCGTCTCCGGCCTCGTCCCAGACGATGGGGTTGTCACAGCAGGAGTTCAGCTCGATTTCGAGCGTCTCCCGGGCATCGTTCAGCATCTTCTTCGCGGCCCCATGCAACTGGGGGATGCAGCGCAGGGACAGGGCATCCTGCAAGCGGCTGCCCTCGGAGCAGGCCAACACCTCCGAGTCCTGAAGCATCGCGCGGACGTTGGCGGCGGTTGCGGCCTGTTCGGGATGCGGGCGCACCTTCATGACCCTCTCGTCCAGGGCCCGAGTCAATCCCCGCAGGGCCTCGAGGGAGATGGCGCCGATGATGTCCGCGCTCTTCGCCGCCTGAAGCAGGTCATGCAGGGCCACGGCCCCCAGTGCGGTCACCGCGGACGTGCCATTGAGCAACGCCAGGCCCTCCTTCGCGAGGAAGGTCAGAGGGGAGAGCCCTGCCCGCTCCAGGGCCACGCGGCCCGGCAGCAGCGTGCCCTCCCAGTAGGCTCGGCCCTCCCCCATCACCACCAGCGCAAGATGGGCCTCGGGCGCCAGATAGCCCACGGAGCCCTCTCGCGGCATCCAGGGAATCAGGTTGCGATTGAGCATCCCTCGCAGCGACTCCAGCACCTCCAGGCGCACGCCGCTGAAGCCCTGCCCCAGGTTCTGCAACACCATCAGCATCGTGCCCCGCGCCTCCTCCGGGCTGAAGGGACTGCCGACGGACACCGCGTGGGACAGCACGATGTTGCGTTGGAGTTGCGCCATCTCCTCCGGGTCGATGGCCCGAGTGCTCAGCGAGCCGACCCCCGTGGTCACCCCGTAGATGACCCGCCCCTCACGAAGGGCCTTGTCGATGAGAGCACGCGAGCGCTCCACGCGCCGCCGGTAGTCTTCGGAGAAGTCGACCCGCGCACCGGCCCGAGCAACGGCCATGAAGTGCGTCAGCCCCAACCTCGGGCCCAGTATCACCTGGCGAATCTGTTGGTAGGTCGGCATGGCCCATCACATGGCAGGACCTATATCCACCCATCCCAGGTGTGTTGATTGCCCTCGAGGCCCTCTGTGTGCTCGGCGTGCTCAGTCGCCGGGCTGCCCCACGGATAGGGAATGGATGATTCCTGTGCGGGCACGACCTTCTTCGAGCGCCCTTCTCTCGGGGGACACGCCCGTGGAGCCCGCAAGCCAGCCACAGCCGCTCCACGTCGCGGCACCTGCTCCGGGACGCGCCTCGCTCATCACATCCCCTGGAGCCGCTGCCAGGCGAGCACCTTCTCGAGCTCCCGTCGCCCCCGGACACCCACCGACTCCAGTCGCGTCCGGGCCTCGTTGGCCATCGCGAGCGCACCTACCCGGTCAGGAGAGGGATCTGTCTCCATCCGCGCCCGAGCCAGCACGAAGGCGGTGTGAGCCACGGCCAAGGGGTCTCCTTGTCCCTCCATTTGAGTGAGGGTGCGCCAGGCGCGCTCGAGCGGCGGGAGGGCGTTGTCCACCGAGCCCATCGCCAGGTAGACCTCTCCGACACAGGTCAGAGCGTTGGCGCCGTCCTCGGACTCTTGACTCTGGACCTTCTCGGTCAGTTTTCGCGCGCGCTCGCAGTACTCGAGCGCCTCCTTCGGCGCCTTGAGTGCCAGGGCCACCTTCGCCAGGGGCAGAAGCACCTCCAGGGAGCTCGCGCCCCCCTCGCCCTCTGACGCCTCCACCCGCTTCAGCGCGTCCTGGAGATCCCGCCGCGCTTCGAGAGGGTGGCCCGCGGACAGATGCGCGGACCCTCGCGTCGTCAGCGACAAGGTAGCGCGCGCGGTGTCCGCCCCCATGGAGCGCTGGAGACGCGCCAGTGCCTCCGTGGAGAGGGCAATGGCCTTGTCGTCCTCGCCCAGGTCTCCATGCAGGATGGCTTGCTCCACGATGACCCCGGCGACGAGGTAGTGGTCAGCCCCACGGATGCGCGCGTAGATGGCTCGCGACTGCTCGAGGAGGGGCCGCGCCTCCTCCACCTGGCCCATGACGCGCATGCTCAAGGCGAGGTTCGAGAGCATGCCCGCGACGACGATGTTCTCCGAGCCTGGAGCCGCGTTCTGCAGGGACAAGGCCCGGCGCCAGATGTCGCTCGCTTCTTCGTGCCGACCCAATCCTTGGTAGCTCATGGCGACCCGGTCGTAGGAGACCATGAGCGCTGGGTTGTCAGGGCCCAGCAGTCGCTTGCGCACCTCGAAGGCCTGGAGGTGAAGGTCCAGCGCCTCCTTCCGGCGGAGCTGAAACATGCGGACTCTCGCGAGCTGGTGAAGGAACTGGGCCGTGCGGAGGCTGTCCGAGCCCGTCCTCGCGCGTGAAAGCTCCAGGCCCTGGATGGCCTCCAGCTCCGCTTCGCCCAGCCTGGATTGCTGAAACCGCAGCGCGGACACACGGAGGTGCAGCTCGGCCGTGAGGTCCGGGAAGCGCTCGCGCCCCAGCCGCTCGACGGCGGCCTGGGCATGTCGCACGATCTTCTCCCCGTCCGCGGGACGGGACAATGACTCACCCACCACCCAGATGAGCTCGAGCCAGGCGCGAGCCACCATCTCATCATCACGCCCGGCTTCAGCGGCCCACAAAGCCTGGTCGAGGAACTCCTCCGCCTCTTTCGGCTGGTCGTTGTCCCCGAGGCTCGTGCCATGAACCAGGAGCACCTCCGCCGTCAGCGGCTTGTAGTCGAGCCTCTTGATTTCATCGAGGAGGGTCGTCGTCACCGCCAGGCTCTCGCGGTAGCGGCCGGCCAGGTAGTGCGCCCGGGCCTGGGCAAGCGTGTGTCGTGCCGCATCGACCCGGGGACGGAGCGCGTCGGGTGGCTGAGGGCGGCCGGAGAGCGCTGGCGCCTCCCGGCATCCTTCGAGCCCCTCGAGGGACGCCGTCAGTTTGGGCGCGTTCTGCACGATGAGCACGTCCACGTTCTCCAGCACCTGGGTGGTGGCGGCGAACTGCCAGAGTCGCGCATCGAGGCACGCGGCCGTCCGCCAGGCGGCGGTGTCCGTGGTGCCGCTGTCCGTGGCCAGGCAGGACTCGGTCCGCAGCGTGCGCCACTGGTCCGCGTATGCGTCCAACGCCACCCCCAGGCGTTCCCAAGACGAAACGGAGTAGGCCGTGCCCGTGGCGAGGAAGGCCGCTCGCACGCGCTCGCGCCGCGCGGGGCTCCAGGCCGCGGCCAGCTTCTCCACCTCCTGCTCGCAACGGGACTCGTGCCGGTGCACCACGCCCACGCCATGAGCCACGAGAGCGCCCAACAGGCCTGTCGCCGCCGCCGCCGCCCACGTGAGCACCCGCCGGTGGGGCGGTGGCGCGAGGGCCGTCAGCAGGGCTTGCATGGAAGGGAAGCGCTCCTCGGGCGTGCCCTTGAGCCCTCGGAGGATCGCGCGTCGAACCCGGGTCGGGACTTTCACCCCCTCCTTGGGCGGGCTCACTCTTCCTTGGAGTGCCGCGTTGATCACCTCTTGCAGCGTGTCACCCTGGAAGGGACGTGCGCCGAAGAGGGCCTCGTAGAGCGCCACGCAGAAGCTGAACTCGTCGGAGCGGGCATCCGCGCGCTGGCCGATCACCAGCTCCGGCGCGAGGTAGGCGGGAGTCCCCAGGAGCTGACCCGTCCGGGTCAGGTTCCCCCAGGGGATGGCTGGCAACTTGTCGTCTTCATGAAGCGGAGCGCCTGCTTCCGGGTGGAGCTCCCCGGCGATGCCGAAGTCCGTCACGAAGACGCGGCCTTGCTTGCCCAGGAGGGTGTTCGCGGGCTTGAAGTCGCGGTGGACGAGGCCCGCGGCGTGTGCCGCGGCGAGGCCCTTCCCGGCGTCGAGAAAGACTTGGAGGACTTCCTTCCAGGGGTGAGGCTCCTTCATCCACTCCGCGAGGGTGACGCCCTCGACGAGCTCCATGGTGAGGAAGACCGCGTCACCGTGGGTGCCGACATCGTACAGGGTGACGATGTTGGGGTGGGAGAGCCGCGCGAGCGCCTGGGCCTCCCGGAGCAGTCGCTTCTGCAACTTCTCTCGCTGGTGGCCTTCGGGGTGAAGCATCTTGAGGGCCACTCGGCGGCCCAGCTCCGGGTCATCCACCGCATAGACGACGCCCATGGCGCCAGCGCCAAGGCGCTCTCGCACGACGTACCGGGCGACGCGCGAGCCAGGCTCCAGGGATGGGACCGTCGCCTCGAGAGCGTCCGTCACCGTTGCGTCTTGGGGACCTGACTGCGATGGAAAGACCTCGGAGCCACGTGCCGGTTCGCCAGACATTGCGGGCGATGTTCGCCTACCGGTGGAGCCACCTCAAAGCGTTTTTGGGACGCGGCCCGTGCCATGTCTCCCTCCCACCCGCGGACATTTCAAAGGGGACGCGCGGCTTTCGGCCCACTGGAATGGGCCCACGACATTCGACGGCACCCACGGCGCCTGCCTTGGCGTATGGGATTGTACCGAGCGCAACGAACAGAGCGGCGAGCCTCTGGGATTCGACGGCGCGGGGTGCTGTGGCTTCCGGGCGGCATCAAGCCGCGGAGGCACGCGCCCGCGCCACCTCGGGCGCGAGGACTTCCTTCGCCCACTGAGCCAGGGTCGTGGGCGTCGTCGTCTCCACGGTCCGAGGCTCCGCCGGGTCCAATCGCCCCTCGAGCGCGGACTGATACATTTCCGACAACAGCTCCACCAGGAACCCCGGCAAGCCCGCGCCCTGCATCCCCTTGCGCGCATCCGACAGGGACACCTGGACGTAGCGCACCGGCCGCCCCAGCGCCTCCGAGAGGAGCTTCTCCACCTCCGTGTACGTCAGCGACCGCGGGCCATGGATGCCCAGATACCGGTGCCCCGTCCACGTGCCATCGCGCAACACGCCCTCTGCCTTCAGCGCGATGTCCCTCGTGGCCACGAAGGGCTGCTGTCGGTCCGCTGGGATGGGCAGGGAGATGGAGCCCTCGCTCACCAGCGTCGGCACCGCCCTCAAGAGATTCTCCATGAAGTAGCCCGGGCGCAGGATCATCACGTCGGGCACCGCGGCCTTGAACGCCTCCTCCACCGCGAGCAGCCCTCCCACCGGGCCCGTCCCCCGCCCCGACTGCGCACCCATGCTCGACAGCACCACCACTCGCGCGACACCGTGCGCCTTCGCCTTGCTCGCAGCCAGCCGTGCCAATCCCTCCGACCACTCGATGAAGTCCGGACGCGCGGGCGGCGGCGTCAGCCAGAAGATCGCCTTCGCCCCCGCGAACGCACGGTCCAGCACCGCCGCGTCATCCGTCGAGCCCACCACCACCTTCGCACCTCGCTGCACCACCTCCGCCACCTTCTCCTCACTCCGACTGATGACGGTGAGCGACTCCCCCGCCTCCAGCAGCCGCAGCGCGAGACTCCTGCCAATGTTTCCATTCGGGGTATTGATGACGATGTGCATGGACGCCTCCAACAACTTCGAGATGGCGTCAAGGTGCCCCCATTCCAAACATGCGGCGACTGCATGTTAGACATGGCGCCATGAGCCCAACGCATACTGGCCGCCGAAAGGGCCGCGTCACCCGGAGCCCTCGCCCCGCCGCCCCTCAGCCCTCGAACACCGGCCTGGACCTGTCGGGCATCAACCTCAACCTCGCCGTCGCCCTGGATGCGTTGCTCACGGAGGGCAGTGTCACCCGCGCGGCGAAGCGTGTCGGCATCACCCAGTCCGCCATGAGCCATGCCCTGGCCCAGCTCCGCGAGATGCTCGGAGATGCCCTGCTCATCCGAGGCCGCGGCGGCATGGTGCGCACGCCTCGCGCCGAGCAGCTCGCCGCCCCGCTTCACCGGGGCCTGCTCGAGGTCCAGCGCGCCCTGCGCAATGAGTCCGTCTTCGAGCCGCGCACCTCCTCGCGCCGCTTCACCATCGCCTCGGGCGACTACCACGCCGCCACGCTGCTACCGCCCCTTCTGGAGATCCTGGACGCCGAAGCCCCTGGCGTCGACATCACCATCCGCCCCTTGGTGGTTCCCCAACTCGAGGCCCAGCTGGAGAGCGGCGAGGTGGACCTGGTCATCGCCGCCTTCCCAGACCCCTTCCCCGCCCTTCGCCAGCAAAGGCTCTTTCGTGAAGACTTCGTCTGCATCGTCCGCCGGGACAACGCCGCCGTGAAGCGCGGCCTGGACCTGGAGACCTACCTGCGCCTTCCCCATGTCCTCATCAGCCCCCGGGGTGACGGCGCCGGCGCCGTGGACATGGCACTCGAGCGCCTGGGGCAATCCCGACGCATCGGCCTGCGACTGCCCTACTTCCTCACCGCCGCCCTCGCCGTGGTCCGCTCCAACCACGTCCTCACCGCGCCTCGACGGCTCGCGGAGCTCTTCCAGGACTTGTGCCCCGTCAGGCTGATGCCCCCACCCGTCACCCTCGCCCCCTTCGATGTCCTCCAGCTCTGGCACGAGCGCTTCGATGACGAACCCGCTCACCGCTGGCTTCGCACCCAGATCGCCCGCGCCGCCGCCGCGCCCCGCGGCACCCGGTAGGCCACCGGACGCTCCTCGTGGGAACCCCGTAGTCCGGAGGCAATTGCAACCAAGTCATCAACTCACGAGAATCGCGGAGGACACGGCTCACTCCGCTCGCGCAGCCCACCCGGCAGGAGGAAGGACATGAACCGCATGAGCGCGTGGATGCCATGGACCGCTGTCAGCCTGCTCGTGGGCTGTGGCGGGGCACTCGATGAGACAGCCTCTCCCGTCGAAGAGGCGCTCATCGAGCAGACCGTCGTCTGGGTGGATGACCAGGGAGTGACCGAGCACTCCACCCGCTTCATCACCCGCGCGGAGCAACAGGCCCAGTTCGCCGCCCGAGCGGCCCGGCGGGAGGCCCCCGCGGCCGACAGGAGCGCACTCGCCTACCCGGCGCCCGTCATCGACTGCAACAACCAGAACTCGCTCTGGCTCTTCGACCGCGCCGACTACCTGGGCCGACAGCTCTGTCTCTATCGCAGGCCCGGGGACTCGCTCGCCGCCCTGGACCTGGGAAAGACCATCCGCTACTTCGACCCGGCCTCCCCGTTCCCCAGGTACTGGGCCGGCGCCGTCAGGAGCCTCTCCTCCGGCTCCGACAAAGGCCAGCTGTCGCAGTGCGACCTCGTGCGGAACTTCTGCAGCACGAGTCCTTTCGACCCCTTCATCGCCTTCAACGCCTGGCAGAACATCGCCAACATCCCCGCGAGCCCGAACACCGCCTGGCTCAACACCTACTGAGGCCCGCCCCCCGGCGTGCGCCCAGACACGCGATACATCCAGGGAAGCAGCGAAGAGCCCGTGACACCCACCCCCGTCACGGGATTGAAAGGCCGGTATCCCAGGCCACCGCCGCACCGCGCAACGCTTGATAACCCCAGGTGACTCCAGGTCTTTTTCAAGCGAAGCAGTCGTGCTGTCGTTCGCGGACAGGGTCACTGAACGCCGATTCACCTGTGGGCGAGCATCCGATGGGCCGACCGGTGTAGGGTGCGACCCTATGACTTCTTCCGAGAAGCTGATTTTCACGCAAACCGTGGAAGCGCTCTTCGTGCGCGCCCTCGAGAACCGGCTCACGCCAGCGTGCCGCGAGCACCTGCGCCGTGCGGGGCTGGACCTCGACCAGAAGCTCGGGCGGACGTACACGTTGGAGCAGTGGAAGGAGTTCCTCCGCATCGCCGCGGGCCACGTCTACGGGGGCGTCCCCGCCGAGGCCGCCTACTACTCGCTGGGCGAGCGCTTCATGGATGCGTACTTCGGCACCTTCTTCGGCCGCGCGCTCCTGGGGGTCGTCCGGCTGGCGGGCCCTCGGAGGATGCTGCTGCGCGCGGGGATGGGCTTTCGCGCCGGCAACAACTTCAGTGTGGTCGAAATCGTTGAGCGCAGTCCCACTTTCGTGGAGCTGCGGATGAACGACGTGCTCGCGGACCTGCCCACCTTCTCCGCGGGCCTGCTGGCGCGCGCGGTGGAGCTCTGCGGTGGCCACCGCGTGGTGGTGCTCCCCGAGGAGTTCGACGGCGTCTCCTCGACGTTCCACATCCGGTGGGCCGAGCTGACCGCCGAAGCCGCCATGCCTCCTCCCGAGGACGGAGCCGCGGGCGCCTCGCGCCCTCGCGCCTGAGTCCTTCGCGCCCCCTGTCGCAATCCGCCAGGGTGGCGCGCGAAACGCCACGCTCGAACTGCGGCCGAGCGGGCACACCCACGACTCCGGAGAGCCTCGCTCCCGAGTCAGTCCGCGGGACCCACCCCACCGACTTCCGGCTGGCATCGCCGCTGCAATCCCCGAGTCCCGTCGCGGAGGACTCATGGACAGCAACGGTGACGAGAACGGTGCGATGGTGAAGCTCGAGCGTGGCGCGCTCTGGGGTTGGGGGCTGGTGGTGCTGGTGGCCGCGGTGCTGGCGGGAGCCGGCGTCTGGCACGGCCTGCTGCACGGGACTCCCCACACCCCCGCGACCCCGTCCACGGAGGGCCCGCCCGTCGCGGCCCGAGCCCCCGACACACCGCCCCTGCCCTCCTCCGCCCAGATGGACGCCCTCCTGCGCTCGCGACTCGCCGGAGCGTCGTCCCGCTCCGAGTTCGGCGCGTGGCTGAGGGAGCCGGACCTCCTGCGCCGCGTCGTCGCCGTCGTCGCCAACATGGCCAGCGGCGAGAGCCCTCGCTCGGTGGTGGCCTTCCTGGCGCCGCGCGGCGACTTCCGGGTCCGCACCCACGACGGCCGGAGCGTCATCTCGAAGGGCACCTACACGCGCTACGACACGCTGGGCCTCGTGGTGGCGAGCCTGGACTCCACGCTGCTCGTGGACACCTACCGCGAGGTGCGCAAGCTGGCCGAGCAGCTCCACCAGGAGAGCGCGCCGCCCGGGAGCAGCTTCGACTCGACGCTCGAGCGCGCCTTCGCCCAGGTCCTCGCGGTGCCCGTGCTCGACGGCGAGGTGGAGGTGATGCCTCGGGGGGCGCTGTACGTGTACGCGGACCCGGCGTTGGAGGCGCTCACGCCCGCGCAGAAGCACCTGCTGCGCATGGGCCCGGCGAACCTGCGCCACATCCAGGGCAAGGTCCGGGAGATCTCCCTGAAGCTCAACCAGCAGGCCGCGAGGCCCTGAGCGTCCGCCCGCCCCTCGGGCCAGCTCCCGGCGCGAAGGCCCACTCCCCGGGTGGGCATCAGTCCCCTCTTCGCGCCGGGATGTTGGTATCTGCCCTCATGCGCTCCTCCCTGCTGCCTGTCCTGCTGCTGTGCACGGCGCTCACCGGCGTCATTGGCGGGGCCGTGCACTTCATCCAGCGAGACAGGCAGGCCCTGGTGGACCAGTTCGCCCGGGAGCGACGCGCCCAGCTCCAGGAGGCCGCGCGGGGGGTCTCCGAGGCCCTGGAGGATGTGGGCGAGGACTTGCGCTTCACCGTGGAGTTGCTGTCCCAGCCCGGCACCGCCGAGGAGCATCGCCGCGAGCTGCGCGCGCTGCTGGAGGCCGTGGGCCAGTACAAGGCCATCGTCGTCTTCGGGCCGGACGGACGGGAGCAGCTGCGGTTGTTGGACCGGCGCACCGGCGAGTCACTCGCCCGGCAGTACCCGGCCGACGAGCTGGCCCGCACCGCGAAGAGCGCGCTCCAGGGGCCCTCGGGACACATCGCGTCGTCGCCGCCGCTGTCCACGGATGCCTCCGGCTGGCTGCGCGCCTTCGCCACCGCCCTGCCGGATGACGCCCCGGGAGGCGGCGGCGCGGTGGTGGTGCTGGTGAATGCCGAGCCCCTGTTCGCGCCGCTCAAGCTGCTCACCGCGGAGAGCGATACACACCTGTTGCTCCTCGGCGCGCATGGAGCCCCCACGCCCCTGAGTGCCCCCTCGCTGGCGGCCCACTATCAACGGCTCACGGCGCATCCGCGCGACACGCCGGGCCTCGCGGAGCTGGCGCGGCGCATGGGCGATGGCCAGGAAGGCTCGCGGCTCATCGAGCGCGCGGAGGCCCTGACGCTGGGGCTGGGCGACGCGGAGGCGGTGGCGAGCTTCGCGCCCGTGCGCATCAAGAACGGCGCGATGTGGCCGCTGGCCACGCTCTCCTCCACCCGGGGGCTGCGCTCCCATGAGCGCAACCTGGTGCTGCGCCTGTCGCTCGCGGCGCTCCTCGTCTCGTGCTTCCTCATCGCCTTCGGCGTGTACGTGGTGCTCGCGCGCAGCCGCGCCGTGGCGCTGCAAGAAAGCCTGCGGCACGCGAGCCGGCTGGCCCACCTGCACGACAAGACCCAGAAGATTCTCGACCACATCCCCACGGGGGTCCTCGCCCTGTCCACCTCCGGGCGCATCACCTCCGCCAATCGCGCCATCGGCTCGCGGATGCCGCCGGGCGCGGTGGGCGCCACGCTGGCGGCGGCGTTCCCCCAGGCCCATGCGCCCGTCATCCAGCGCCTGGAGGAGATGGTCGACGCGGCGGGGAGCGACAACCGCGTGCGCAGTCTCCAGGGGGTGCCCTTGCAGCTCTTCCAGGAGGAGGGCCACTTCAACGTCCACGCCGTCCCGCTGGAGCCACATCAGCCCGACGTCCGGACGCTGCTCGTGCTGGAGGACCTGAGCGACCTGCGCGCGCTGGAGGGGCAGCTCCTGCGCGCGGAGAAGCTGACCACGGTGGGCGTGCTGGCGGCGGGAATCGCCCACGAGATTGGCACCCCGCTGGGCGTCATCCGAGGCCGCGCCGAGTATGTGCAGACCAAGCTGGGCGCAGAGCACCCCCAGTCTCCGGGACTGGGGACCATCGTCGAGCAGATCGACCGGGTGAGCCGCACCATCCGGCAGCTGTTGGACTTCTCGCGCCTCCAGCCCGCGGAGTCGCGCGCGGTGCCGCTCGCGCCGCTCGTGTCGAGCGTGCAGGAGCTGCTGCGAGTCGAGGCGGAGCGGCGGCGCGTGGACCTGCGGCTGGACATCACGCCCACCCTGCCGCCCCTGGCGGCGGACGCGGACCAGCTCCAGCAGGTGCTCATCAACCTGCTGCTCAACGCGTGTGACGCGTGCGGGCCCGGCGGACAGGTGCGGTTGACGGCGTCACTCGGGGAGGCGGATGCCTCGGGTGCCTGGGGGCAGGTCCGCATCCGGGTCGAGGATGACGGCTGCGGAATCGCTCCGCGGCATCTGCATCAAGTCTTCGACCCTTTCTTCACCACCAAGAAGCGCGGCCTGGGCACCGGCCTGGGGCTGACCATGGTGGCGCACATCGTTCGGAATCATGGCGGGCGCATCGAGCTGGACAGCGCGCCCGGCCAGGGGACACGAGTGACGCTGCAATGGCCCGCCGCGGCCCCCGCGCGAGAGGAGCACCATGTCGGTTAGAGCCCGGGTACTCGTCGTCGACGACCACGTCGAGATGGGACAGATGCTGCGCGAGCCCCTGGCGGACGCGGGCTACACGGTGGACGTGGCGTCTGGCGGCGCGGATGCCATCGCCCGGCTTCGCCTGGCCGTCTACGACGCCGTCATCTGCGACCTGCGCATGCAGGACGTGGATGGCTTCGATGTGCTGGAGGCCGCGCGCAAGCTGGACCCGGACCTGCCCGTGCTGATGATGACGGCCTTCGGCGGCGTGGAGAACGCGGTGGAGGCGATGAAGCGCGGCGCGTGGCACTACTTCGCCAAGCCCTTCCGGCTGGACGAGGTGCGCCTCTACGTGGGCCGCGCGCTGGAAGAGCGCCGTGTGCGCGCCGAGCACCGCACGCTGAAGCAGCAGGCCGAGGACCGCGGGCGCCTGGGCGCCATGGTGGGCCGCAGCGCCGCGATGCGGGCGCTGTACGCGCTGGTGGAGCGCGTGGCGTGGTCCAGCGCGCCGGTGCTCGTTCGCGGGGAGAGCGGCAGCGGCAAGGAGCTGGTGGCGCGGGCGCTGCACTTCGAGGGGACTCGACGTGCGGGGCCGTTCGTCGCGGTCAACTGCACCGCCCTGCCCCACACGCTGCTGGAGAGCGAGCTGTTCGGCCATGTGAAGGGCGCGTTCTCGGGGGCGACGAGCGCTCGGCGGGGCCTGTTCGTGGAGGCCGATGGGGGCACGCTGTTCCTGGATGAAATCGGGGACATGGCGCCGGAGCTCCAGGCGCGGCTGCTGCGCGTGCTGGCGGAGGGCGAGGTGCGGGCGGTGGGTGCGGATGGTTCCCGGACGGTGGATGTGCGTGTGGTGGCGGCGACCCACCAGGACCTGGAGGCGCGGGTGAAGGAGGGGCGCTTCCGCGCGGACCTGTTCTACCGCCTCAATGTGGTGACGTTGCGAGCGCCTCCGCTGCGGGAGCGCCCCGAGGACATCCCCTCCCTCGCCGAGCACTTCCTGGGTCAGGCGCGCGCGCGCAACCCGCGCTCCCCGGTGCAGCGCTTCGAGCAGGACTGCCTCGCGGCGCTGTGTGCCCAGCGCTGGCCGGGCAATGTGCGCGAGCTGGAGAACCTGGTGGAGCGATTGGTGGTGCTGGGCACACGGGAGACAGTTGACATGGAGCAACTCCGGCCCCATCTCTCCGAAGGGTCCTCCGAGCAACATCCGCTGCTGGAGGCCCAGAGGGAGGTGATTCCCTTGCGCCGGCTGGAGAGTGAGTACATCGCGTGGGCTGTCTCCCGGTGCGGGGGGAACAAGACACGGGCCGCGGAGTTGCTGGGCATCGACGTCTCCACCATCCACCGCCGAGAGCGCTCGGAAGGCAAATAGCCACCGGCACCTGGGCGTTCTGCAAGGCCGCGACGGGAGGTCGCGGGTATCCCTCGAAGGATGGCTGTACGGCATGGCGCATGCTTCGTCACCGAGGCATGCGCCCTCTTCTCCTCGCGGTGTTCGTCACGGTCCTGGGTTGTGCAGCGCGGCAGCCCGGGGCCGTCATCCCCCCACAAACCCAGACATCCGATGCGCCGGTCACCGCGCGGCCGGAGCACGAGCGGTCCTCCTCCATGACCGAGTCCCCCGACGTGGAGTTGATTCCCCTGACGATGGAGCCGGTGTACTTCGAGCTGGACTCGACGACGCTCATGCCCGCGTTCCGCGACTCGCTCACGCAGTTGGCGGATGCGCTGCGAAAGCGTCCCGAGGCGCGGGTGAGCATCACCGGCCATACCTGCGAGCTGGGGACCACGGAGTACAACCTGGCGCTGGGCCAGCGCCGTGCCTCCGTGGTCCGCGACTACCTGCGCCGGCTGGGGGTGGAGTCGTCCCGGCTGTCCACCCTGTCCTATGGAGAGGAGCGCCCGCTCTCGGCGACGGTCCTGGAGAAGAACCGCCGGGCGGAGGTGCAGTGGCTGCACTGAGGCCGGGCATGGGCCCTCAGCGAGCGCCGCGGTCCGCTGTTACGGCGCAGTGGGAGGGGGCGGAGGCGGGGGGACGAGGTGCAGTTGGAAGTTCCCCGCACTGAAACCACTGGGGGCACTCTTCCAGAAGCTGGACGTGTACATCTGCTTCACATGCTCGGTCGCGAGCTTGTTCAAGTCAGCCGGGTTGGAAACCTCCCATTCGCCCGTGTTCGCATCCATGAAGCGACAGGTGGTGTCTGTCTTGTGCATTCCCACCACGTGGCCAGAGTCGTCCCCATCCGCACTGCTGCCATTCTTCGGCGTCAGGCCGAGGCGATAGTAGCCATTGGCGAGTGTCGTCGACGCCAGGAAATCGCCGAGATCGCTGGCGGCCCCCATCTGGACCAGCGTTCCTCGTCCCAGCCGGTCATGCACATCTTGTTGCTGCTGGTGAAGCCGCTCTGCGTTCTTGTAGGAGGCATCGAGCTGGGTCTCGAGCGCCTGCGCCTCCGGCGAACCAGCCCCTTTCTCACTGATCACCTTCTTCTGCGCCGCCCCCAGAGCCTTGAAGTTCGCGACCTCTGTCCGGACCTCGGCCGCAAGCGTATGAATCTGCCTGAGCGCCTCTGCTTCGCTTTGCTGGCCGATGATGAGATTACCGAACTTGTGCTCCACCAATTGGGAGAAGTTCTCCACCGCCGTGGACTGGTTCGACGTGGCCTGGTTCATCCGAATCCACTCGGAGGTCATGACGCTGCAAACCCCTTGAGAGCCTTGTGAGAAGGCCGCCTGGACCTCTGGATTGGCCATGATGGGGTTCTGGCCCTGGTCGATGTAGTGGAGCACCTTCGCGTCAGGGACCTTCTTGTTGATGGAGTCGCAGACCTCCTTGATGAAAGGCCTCGGGTCGACGTGGGTCTGGTGGGTGAGGGTCCGGTCAATCTCATCCACCCCCTGGAGGAACTTCGCCATGTCCACGCTGTTGCGCCGCTGGGGGACGGAGGGCTTCTGCCCTGCCTTGTTCAACGCGAGGGTGGGATGCTCCAAGGTGGACGCCAACTGGGGCTTGCCCGATTGAGCAGCAGGGTCCTTCTTGTCGGTGAACCCATCCTTCTTCGCGGGCGTCGTCGTCGCGGTCCCCTGCGCTTCCTGGGTCTTCACGACCGGCTGACTCTTCTCCACCTCTGCCGCCTGCGTCGACGTGGATTGCGACGTCTGCGTCGTTCGAGAGGGAGTGAAGACAGGCGGCTTGCTACCAACGTTCGTCGGGGCCATGGGTCCTCTGGCGTACGGGATTGGAGATGGACGGAGCAGCGCGAAGCATAGGGGGCGCCCATCACCGCGCCAACACGAAGCGGCACGCTCGCCACGGCCGGCGCATTGGCTCGAGCACTATGTCCGGAAGCCCCTCTCCCCACCGGGCCTGGTGTCATCCACCACCGCACCCATTCGATTCTCGACAGCTTCCAAGAACGTGAGGATGGCGCGGACACACGTCTCCGGGTCCTCCAGCGGAAACAGGTGGCCACCCGGCAGCTCGCTGAACTCGGTCCCCGGCATGACTCGCCGGGCCTTCGCGAACGCGGACGGCAGCAGTGTCTCCGTGGCCTGCCCTCGCACGATGAGCGACGGCACGCGGACGGCGCGCAGTGAGCGCCACACATCCTTCGCATACGTCTCGAAGACCCGGGCCTCCCACTCACGGGGAATCGTCAGGCGCAAGCCCCCCTCCGGCGCCTCCGTCAGTCCATACCGGAGGTAGTCCTCGAAGCACTCCGCATCGAAGACCTTGAACAGCGGCTTCTTGCGGTAGCTGAGCGCCGCCTCCTCGCGGGAGCCCCAGTGCGCACGCCGCCTGCGCGCCAGGCTCGCGGGAGGGACACGGCCGAGCTGCCCCAGCAATCGCAGGACATCGATGGCCAGCTTGCGCCCTCCCGAGAACAACACCGGGTCCAACGCCACCACGGCCCGGAACAACCCCGGCTCCTTCACCGAGGCCAGCAGCGTCGCCACACCGCCCATGCTGTGGCCCACGCCGAGAACCCCCTCCAGCTTCGCCGCGCGCAAAGCCTGAATCAGGTCCTCCGCCATGTCGTCCCACGTCCGCATCGAGCGAGGGTCCGAGCCCGGCACCAGACACCGGCTGTGCACCGTCACGACGCGGTAGCGCGACTTCAGGCGCTCGATGAGCTTTCGATACACGCCCGGGGGAAAGCCATTGGCGTGCGCCAGGTGCAGCACCGGACCGGTGCCGCCCCACTCTTCCAGGTGAAGGGCCTTGCTCATCGCCCCTCCCGGATAGCGCGAAGCGCCCCCGCTGTCTGCCTCGACGAAGGACGGGCTTACCGCCACTGCGGATGAGCACGCACCCGGGCTTCAATCTCGGGCGTCAGCTCCGCGCCATGCGGCGCCCGCGACGACGAACGCGTCCAGCGCTCCACCCACCGCGTCCCCAAGGGCGCCACCAGCGACTCGCGCCGAGTGGACGCCACCGTCGTCTCACCCTTCGTCCCCGTGGACGCACCCGCCCCCACGAAGAAGCCCGCGAGCAACAACGTCACCCGCGTCGGCGTCGCCGCGCTGTACGTCAACAGCAGCGCCCCTTCGCCATCCTCGCGGCAGTGCCGGCGGACCCTCGCCAGCACGCCCTCCGTCCACATCTCCGGGTTCGACGCGGGCGAGAACGGGTCGAAGTACACCAGGTCCGCCACCGGCAGCGCCCCGTCCAGGAACGGCACCGCGTTCCCCAGGTGCAGCCGCCAGCGCAGGCCGTCCTCCTCCCAGACGCCGTCCCGCATCAGCGTCTCCGCGGCCTCACGGAACGGCTGGAGGAACGCAAAGCCCGCGGCGTCCGCCAATGCCAGCCGCAGCGGCGCCAGGTCCACCTCGAAGCTCACCACCTCCAAGGACCGCTGCCTCGCCGCCCCCAGCTCGCGCGCACACGTCAGCGCGGCCACCGCGTTCGTCGCGGCCCCCAACCCCACGTCATGGATGACGAGCGGAGGGCCCGGCTGGGACAGCCGCTCGGCCAGCCGTGGCTGCTCGACATACAACCCGAGCGCCTCCTTCCATGGGCCCACCGACGGGTGCATCACCTCGCCGTGCCCCAGGTGCCGCACGGCTCGAGAGCCATTGCGCAGCGTGACGAGCTCGAAGTCTCCGTCGCGCGGGTTCTCCTCCGCGCTCACCCGACCTCCTTGAGCGTCAAGTCGCGCGCGCTGGCCTCTTCCTTCAAGTCCTTGGGCGTGGCGACCGCGGCCTTCAGCTCGCGCGACACCTGGTCATACGTCCCGGAGAGGATGCCCTCGCGGATGCGGCCCATCAGCTTCTGGTAGTGCCGCACGTTGTGCACCGACAGGAAGCGCGAGCCCAGGTGGTGCTTGCCGCGCATCAGGTGCTGCAGGTAGCCGCGCGTGTAGCGCTTGCACACGTAGCAATCACACTCGGCATCCAGCGGCTCGTCCGCCAGGCGGAACACGCTGCGGGTGATGCGCACCAGGCCCTGGAACGTGTACGCGTAGCCCTGCTGCGCCATCTTCGTGGGGATGATGCAGTCGAACATGTCCACGCCGCGCAGCACCGCCTCGATGAGGTCCGTCGGCGTGCCCACGCCCATCAGGTAGCGCGGCTTGTCCACGGGCAGCGACGCGGTGGTCCGCAGCGTCATCTCCTCGCGCTCCACCTTCGTCTCGCCCACCGCCAGGCCACCGATGGCGAAGCCATCGAACGGCAGCTTCGTCAGGAACGCCGCGCTCTCGTCGCGCAGGTGCGGGAACACGCCGCCCTGCACAATCCCGAACAGCGCCTGTCCCGAGTCCACCTTGTTCTTCGCCGCCAGGCTGCGCACCGCCCACCGGTGGGTGCGGTCCATGGCCTCGCGCGTGCCCGCCTCGTCCGTGCGCGAGTCGATGCACACGTCCAGCACCATCATGATCTCCGAGTTGATCGCCTGCTGCATGGCGATGCTGGACTCGGGGCTCAGCAGCTGCCGGCTGTTGTCGTAGAAGCTGCGGAAGTGCGCCCCCTTCTCCGTGATGAGCCGGTCCTCCGGCAGGGAGAAGATTTGAAAGCCACCCGAGTCCGTGAGCACGCCCCCATCCCACTGCATGAAGGGGTGGATGCCGCCGAAGCGCTTGAAGACCTCCGCGCCAGGGCGAAGCATCAGGTGGTAGGTGTTGGCCAGGAGGATGCTGGCGCCCGTCTCCTTCACCTCTTCCATGGCCAGGTGCCGGAAGGCGGCATGGGTGGCCACCGGCATGAACATGGGGGTGCGGAACGAGCCGCGGCGGGTGTGGAGAATGCCCGCGCGGGCGCCAGTGGGGTCGGTGGTGAGGAGCTCGAAGCGAACGGCCATGGGCGGGGCCTTATACCCGTCATCCCCGCCCGACAGTCCATCCGTCTTGGCCGTTCCCCCGCCCGGCGGACGGGCAGACACTCAAGAGCCCGCCATTCCAGGCATTTTTCGTGTACCTCCAGGCGTTTGCTCAGGTCACCGCGCGACAGAGGGGAGGCGAATCCACGCTTCCTTGGCCGCTCCGCGTCAATTCCGCTACAACGCCCCCGCCATGTTCAACGTCATCAACGTCTCCAAGGCCTACGGGCCCAAGAAGCTCTTCGAGGAGGTCAACGTCGCCTTCTCCCCGGGCCGCCGCTACGGCCTGACCGGCCCCAACGGGGCGGGCAAGTCCACGTTCATGAAGATCCTCGCCGGAGACGAGGAAGCCGACATGGGCAGCATCATCCGCCCGCGCAAGCTGGGCATCCTCCGCCAGGACCACTTCCGCTACGAGGAGACCCGCGTCCTCGACGTGGTGCTCATGGGCAACAAGCCCCTGTGGGAGGCCATGTCGGAGAAGAACCAGCTGCTCGCCAAGTCCGACATCACCGAGGAGGACGGCAACCGCCTGGGTGAGCTGGAGGGTGTCATCGCGGAGGAGGACGGCTACTCCGCGGAGAGCGACGCGGCCACGCTGCTCGCGGGTCTGGGCATCGAGGAGCCCTTCCACGAAGGGCCCATGCGCCAGCTCACCGGCGGCTTGAAGCTGCGCGTGCTGCTCGCCCAGGCCCTGTTCGGCAAGCCCGAGGGATTGCTCCTCGACGAGCCCACGAACAACCTCGATATCGACTCCATCCGCTGGCTGGAGAACTTCCTCCACGAGTTCGAGGGCGTGCTCGTCACCATCAGCCACGACCGGCACTTCCTCAACTCCATCTGCACGCACATCGCGGACATCGACTACGAGGCCATCATCCAGTACACGGGTGGCTACGACGACATGGTCCGGCAGAAGGCCCAGCTGCGCACCCGCGTCGAGTCCGAGACGGCGGAGAAGAAGAAGAAGATCGCCCAGCTCCAGGACTTCGTCGCCCGCTTCAGCGCCGGCACGCGCGCCTCCCAGGTGCAGAGCCGCATCAAGCAGATCGAGAAGCTCAAGTCGGACGACCTCAAGCGCTCCAACATCGCGCGCCCGTTCATCCGCTTCGACCAGAAGGTCGTCAGCGGCCGGCAGACGCTCATGGTGGAGGGCATCAGCAAGTCCTTCGACGGTGAGAAGGTCATCCGCCCCTTCAACGCGCTGGTGTGCAAGGGCGAGCGGATCTGCGTCATCGGCCGCAACGGCGTGGGCAAGTCCACCCTGGTGCGCATGATTGCCAACCAGCTGGAGTCCGACACCGGCAAGATTGTCTGGGGCCACCAGGCCACCGTCGGCTACCTGCCGCAGGACCACCACGGCGCCGTGCGCAAGGGCACCACCTGCTTCGGGTGGCTGCGCGACCTGCACGACAAGCTCACGAACGAGGAGATCTCCGGCGTGCTCGGCCGGATGCTCTTCTCCGGCGAGGAGCGCATGAAGAACACGGACACCCTCTCCGGTGGTGAGACGGTGCGCCTGCTGCTCTCCAAGCTGATGATCATGCAGGACAACGTCCTCGTGCTCGACGAGCCCACCAACCACCTGGACCTCGAGTCCATCTCCGCGCTCGCCGAGGGCCTCCAGAAGTTCGAGGGCACGGTCATCGTCGTGACGCACGACCAGGAGCTCATCTCCGAGGTCGCCACCCGCATCTGGTCGCTCCAGGCGGGCAAGGAGGTCCTCGACTTCAACGGCCCGTACTCCGAATTCCGCGAGAAGCACGCGGACATCGTGACGAACCGCCGCTGAAGCCGTGCCGCACCTTGCCGGGAGCGTGGCCCCCCACCTCCCGGCGCTTGGTCCGTCTGGAGGGGCCTGCTAGACGCAGCGCCATGGCCGACGTCCCTTCCCCCCCGAAGACACCCCTGACGGGCCTCACCGAGCAGCAGCAGGCCCAGAGCATCCTCCGCGAGATGGAGGAGCACCGCACCGCGCTCACGGGCCACTGCTACCGGATGCTGGGCTCCGTCTCCGAAGCGGAAGATGCCGTGCAGGAGACCTTCATCCGGGCCCTGAAGCATCAGGACCAGTTCGAGGGCCGATCCTCCCTGCGCACCTGGCTGTACCGCATCGGCACCCGCGTCTGCATCGACCTCCTGGGCGAGCGCAACCGCCGGGCCCGGCCCATGGAGCTGCACCCGCCCTTCGAGCTGGACGCGCCGCTGGGAGAGAAGCCCGCGGCCGAGTGGGTGGAGCCCGTGCCGGACGCGCTCGTGCTGCCGTCGAACGCGACGCCCGCGGAGCTGGTGATGATGCGGCAGAGCATCCGGCTGGCCTTCGTCGCCGCGCTCCAGCACCTGCCTCCGCGCCAGCGCGCGGTGTTGATTCTCACCGAGGTGGTGGAGTGGTCCGCCGTCGAGGTCGCCGCGGCGCTCGACATGACGGTCGCCGCCGTCAACAGCGCGCTGCAGCGGGCCCGGGCCACGCTGGCCACGCGGGACTTGAGCGCGCCGCGCGGCCCGCTGACGGAGGATGAGACGTCCCTGGTGCAGAAGTACGTCGACGCGTTCGAGCGCTACGACATGGACGCGCTCAGCGCGCTCCTGCACCACGACGTCACCATGTCCATGCCGCCGCTGGAGCTGTGGCTGCGGGGTCCGGAGAAGGTCTGCGCCTGGATGCTGGGACGAGGCGCCGGGTGCAAAGGCTCCCGCCACATCGCCACCCTGGCGTGCGGCGCTCCCGCCTTCGCCCAGTACAAGCCCGGGGGGCCCAACGGCACCTACACGCCCTGGTCCCTCACCGTGCTGGAAATCGAGGACGGCCGCATCGTCGCGCTCAACTACTTCCTGGACGTGATGACGCTGTTCCCTCGCTTCGGCCTGCCCCTGGAGCTGCCGGCGCTCTGACGAAGCACCGCCCGCCTCCCCGGCGGCCTGGAAACCGGTGCCCGGACTTTTTTTCCGGGCGACCGATGATTTTCGGGCCGCCGGCCGGTCCATGCCTGTGAAACCACCTGATGTTGGAGGCACACATGGCTACGACGAACTTCCGCAAGGTCTTCATCAACCTCCCCGTGAAGGACCTGAAGCGCACCAACGCGTTCTTCACGCAGCTGGGCTTCACCTTCGACGCCCGCTTCTGTGACGACAACGCGACGTGCATGGTCCTCAGCCCGGAGGCCTTCGTCATGCTGCTCTCCGAGTCGCGCTTCAAGGACTTCACCAAGAAGCAGATCTGCGACACGGGCAAGTCGACGGAGGGCATCTTCGCGCTGTCCGCGTCCAGCCGGGAAGACGTCAACCAGCTGGTGAAGAAGGCGGTGGAGGCGGGCGGCTCGTACGCGGCGGACCCGGTGGACCACGGCTTCATGTACGGCTGGAGCTTCTTCGACTTGGATGGCCACCACTGGGAGGTCGTCTACATGGACATGAACGCGCTGCCCCAGTGACGCGCGTGCGCCCCGGAGACTTCAGCCCTTCGGGTCCTCCGGAGGGCTGAGCGACTGGAAGAGCGCGGTGAGGTCCGAGGACATCTGCGCGACGGTGGTGCGCTCCAGGCTCTCCTTGAGCGCCGCCTCCGCGCGGCCGAAGACGCCTTCCAGGTATTGGGCCACGCACGGCCCGATGTCGCAGTCCGGGGCGGGCCCGACGGGGTGGCGGCCGAAGATTTCGCTGCCCTCCTCCACCGCCTCGTAGATATCCCGCAGGGTGATTTCGTCGCTGCGCTTGGCCAGCGTCACGCCGCCGCGAGCCCCCCGCTTCGTCTCCACCAGCCCCGCCCGCGCCAGGTCTCCCAAGAGCCTGCGCACCACCACGGGATTCGTCTGGATGCTGCGCGCCATGGCCTCGGACGTGAGCGGGCCCGCGTCGCTGCACGCGCACTTCGAGAGCATCGCGACGATGTGGGCCGCCATGGTGAATCGGCTGTTCACGCGCCCTCCAGGCTCGAGATGGAAACCACGGAGGTTACCTATCGCCCACCCTCGCGGCATGCAACCGGGCGAACCCCGTCATTCCGGTTGCTTGCCTGCCCGTGGGTGGGTGCGGAAGGCCCTGGGGGTCCCTGCCAGCCCCCTTTAGGGGAGTGACGGGTACCTACATGGGCACAAGGGTCAGCGCGTGCCCCTCATTCCAGGACGAGCAGTGGAGGCCTGGAGCAAGCGTTTCTCCGCCCTACCCAAATCCAAAGTCAAGAGACTCGACGCACGCCTTCTGCTTGTTTGCAGGAGCAGCCTAGAAATCAGCAGGACGGGAAGCCCCCCTCGACATTGACATGCGGCATCCATCACCATCGATTGTCGCGGCCCTTGGCTGGTGATGCGTTGACACCAGTCATGACAGGCAGACACGAAAACACCGCATCAGAACAGGAAGTCCATCCGGAACGCCCACCACCAAGAACATCTGGCCCCGCTGGAGGAGCGCGATGAAACCGAACCTGATTCTCATTCAGTGCCTGGAAGAAGACCCCAAATCCAAGAGTTCCATCGAGACAATCGAAATGGCAAAACTCATTCAAGAAAAGGAGAGAGCGCGCATCGACAGGAACGGCAACAGGCGAAATAGCGTCACCATTCTCGACTTCAGCGATTTCGCCAGCCTGACTTGGACAAAACAACGAGACACACTCCAAGAACGTCTCAACAAACAAGACCTCGCCGACTGCAAAATCGCCTTTGCAGGCCACAGCTCGTTCCTGAAAAAAGACTACACCTCAAATCCCGACAACACTATCAATGAGAAATTCGCAATCCCATTCACCGACAGGGAAATCGGAAAATACAAACTCGAAACGATTGCACAGTTCATAGGCGTCTGCATCATCTTGCGATGTCGCCGGTTCTTCTTCTTCTGTTGCGAATCAGCCGCAACAAGCGAGTCCTACAACAGGCTTTCTCCCACCCCCGAGAACAGGCGCCACAGCGAGAGCTTCTACCCATCCATCATCACCGTCACCAGAGGAGACAGAGAGCAACAAGAGAATGACGCACTCAGTGTCAGCAAAAGCAGCCTTCAATATATCGCAAATCTCATCATGGGAGCCCCTCGCCCGGGAAGCGCGTCATCCATCAAGGACTTTGAAGGCCTCGTCAAGGCAGTAAACGAAAAGGTGAATGCCACACGCTTTTCCGAAGATGCGCGCGAGCGCATTCTCCTCCGTGGATTCAACAACGTTGGCTTTGTCACCAAGGACCACTATGGACGGTACAGCTTTCCGCAGAACCTGCTTGAGGAGTACAAGAAGATCACCGACGCCCCTCCCAAGGCGAAACAGTCGAAGGGCGCCATGACTCTCGCGAGATTCTTTGAGGTGAACATCAGAGACAAACAGAACATCCACACCACGTCATATGACATCACTCCCCCCTCCGATAGTTACGAGTGACTCCCGGGCGCGGAGAAATCCTCTCGCCTGCTTGTCAAATTGAGCTGTCGCCCAAACCAGCAACTCCGTCCGGGTGAATATCCGGACGTGAGTCGGGACCTTCTCGATCATCTTCATCGCGAGTCCTGTCGAGCGCCCCACGACTTGCTGACAAAGACACCGCGTGGGAGAACTTGGAATCAGAGGTTGGGGAGCCCCACGCTCTTGTTCCGCACGGCCCAGTCCAGCATCGCGTCGCTGTCCTCCACGCGGATGCGGCTCAGGGACATGCCCCCGCCGCCCGAGTCGAACAGCGTCTTCATGTTGACGCTGATTTCGTCGGACGTGGGGCTCGTCACCGAGGTGCAGCGGACTCCGCCACACGAAGCCGGCTTCCACTGCTGCTCATCCTGGAGCGCGTAGAGCTCGGTGAGGTAGCTGGAGACACGCGAGCTGGGGTGGATGAGCGCGACGCCATCCTGGAGGTTTCCGAACGGGTCCTTCAGCCGCAGCACCCGGTCTCCTCGGGGGAGCGCGAAGGAGAAGGTGCCGCGCACGTCCCACGCCGCGTCGTGCGCGAGCGGATAGGTGCTCCCGGGCAGCTCGTCCTTCCGGGAGACCTCGGAGCGCGGCAGCTTGCTTCCGCTGAGCGCGACCTCCGAGAGGTGCACGACGATGATGTCCCCCAGCGCCACGTCCACGTCGGGGAGCGTCGCGAGGGGCCGCTCGATGCCGCCTGCCCACAGCGTGATGTTCGTCATGGGGCCCGACTGGAGCACCTCCAGCTCCACACGCCCCTCCGCGCCGAACTCCCGGCTGGGGTCGATCTCCGAGATGCGCAGCCGCGCGGGCGTGGCGAAGCCCCGGAAGTCGGCGGAGTCGGACGGCGACTGCACCCGCGCCCCCAGCCGGTCCTTCACCGTGTCCGAGACCGTCACTTCATACTGCTCGCGCGGCACCTGAAAGGCCGTCTGCAACCGCACCTCGGACGTCCCCTGGGGCGTCGCGCCAGTGACGGTGAGGCCCGGAATGGAGAACTGGCCGCCAGCGGGGTCCACGGTGCTCACATCGAGCCGCCGGTCGAAGCGAACCTCGACCTGCGTGGCCGACAGCGCCTGCGCGAACACCACGCGGGGCGAGGCACATGCGACTGCCTCCAGCTGCTCCCACTTCCAGAGCGTCGGCTGCGCATACGAGCCATTCGCCCACAGCGGCGTGGTGAAGGCCACCCGGCAACCCGGGGTCAGCTCGGGGCTCTGCTCCAGCTCCGGCAGGCGGAACAGCAGCCGATAGGCATACGTGGAGCCCGTGGGCACTCCCACCGTCGCGAGCCGGATGGACGAGAACCCACTCCCCGTCCCGTCGCTCGTGTACGCGCCGACGAGCTCACCGCGGAGCGTGACGAGCTCGGAGGAATACTGCGGGATGCTCGTGGGCAGGACGACGCCGCTCACGTCCTGCGCCAACGCCTTCACGGGGTACCCCGTCCCGAGCACCGTGAAGCTCGCGGCGTCGATGCCCGCCCGGAGCACCGTGCTCCGAGTGAGCTTGTTCACCTGGACCCGCACGCGCTCTCCGCCCACGGGGACGGGGGTGAGCGACGCGAGGGGGACCTCCACGAACAGGGCCGGGCCCGCCGTCTCCGCCTGGAGGAAGAAGCCCTCGGGCTCGAGCGGAGTCGACCCCACGCCCGGCTTGACGAAGGTGATGAAGGCACCGTCGATGGGACGGGGCTGCGTGGGGCTCGGCGAGGAGTCGCGCACGGCGGAGATCTGGGACGAGGCCGAGGTGCTCGCATCCAGGACGTACGTCTCCCGGCGAGTGGCCTCCACGTTTCCAACCGGGTCCACCGAGGCGAAGCGCACCGTCGTCGTCTGCCCCACGAGGAGGGGCTGCGAGTAGCGCGGTGAGCTGCTCGAGGGCTCCGAGCCATCCACCGTGTAGCGCGTCTCGCTGCATCCCTTGCCGGTGTCCTGACACGTGAGGTGCACGGCCAGCGGTCCATCGAAGGCGCCGCCCGCGGGCTCGGCGCGAGTCAGCGGGGCCTCCATGTCGAACTCGTAGTCCTCCTGGCGCGGCGCCTCCCACTGGCCCAGGGCATCCACCGAGCGGAAGCGCAGACGCGTGGCGTCGGAGAGCAGGAGGGGCTCGGTGTACGTGAGCCCGTGGGTCTCGGTGGGCTCGGTGCCGTCCAGCGTGTACCGAGTGCTCGCGCAGCCGATGCCCGCGCCATCGCCGCAGGACAGCACCACCGACTGCGCCGTGCGGAACAACCCGCCCGAGGGCGTGGCCACGGTGGTGGGCGCCGCGGTGTCCGACTTGAAGGCGTATTCCTCGCGCACGGTCTCGCTGTCGTTGTCCGCGCCATCCACCGCGAAGAAGAGCAGCGTCGAGGTCTTCGAGAGGGCGAGCGACTGCGTGTAGCGCGCGGATTGCCGCGTCGGCCAGGAGCCATCCAGCGTGTAGTAGAGCTGCGAACAGCTCGTGCCTCCTGTGTCCGCGCACGACAGCGTCACCGTCTGGGGCGTGAAGTACGTTCCCCCCCTTGGCAGCGCGGAGACCGTCGGCTTCTCCCGGTCGATGATGAACGTCACCGTCTTCACGGCCCCCGCGTGGCCCACCCTGTCCACCGAGTAGAACCGCAACACACCGCTCTCCACCACGGCGGTCGAACCCGACACGACCAACTGGAAGGGAGGCACGGGCGCGTTCGCGTCACGCGCGAACGAGGCGTAGGTGGCATAACAGCCCGAGCCCGAGAGGCCGTCATCACACGGCAGATACACCGTCATCCCGGTGTTGAACGTTCCCCCGGAGGGAGAGGCCACCGTCGAGGGCGGCGTGGTGTCGACGATGTAGGGCAGCGACCGGGTGGGCTCCTCGTTGCCCGCCTCATCCACGGCGAAGAACCCCACCTGCGTCCGGGACTCGATGAGGAGGGGGCCTTCGTAGACAGGAGAGCTTCTCGTCGGCTTCGTCCCGTCCAGCGTGTAGTGGATGCGAGCACAGCCGCTGCCCGTGTCACTGCACGAGAGCGTCAGCAGGATGGGCGCGGCATAAGGGCCCCACTTCGGCGAGGCCGAGGTGACAGGGGGCTCCGTATCCACCAGGAACCGCTCGTCTCCCTCCGCGGACGCGTGGCCCGCCCGGTCCACGGCGATGAAACGCAGCCGTGTCGTGGCGGGAATCGACAGCGGCGACGCGTAGCGGGCCGAGGCGGTCGAGGGGGGCGAGCCGTCACTCGTGAAGTGGATGGCGACGCAGCCGGAGCCATCACCATCGTCACAGGTCAATGAGACCGTGAGGCCTCGGCCATAGGTGCCCGCACGAGGCGTCGAGGAGACGGTGGGCGGCTGCGCATCGACGACGAACCGCACCGAGCGCTCGGCCTCGCGATTGCCATCGCGGTCCACGGAGAAGAACCGCAGGGTCGCGCTGACCTCGATGCGCAACGGCTCCGTGTAGCGAGGCGAGCCTGTCGTCGGCGCGCCGCCATCCAGCGTGTAGTAGGTGGCATCACAGCCCAGCCCCACGTCGCTGCACGTGAGGGTCGCGGTGGTCGGCCCCTTGAAGAGGCCCCCCGATGGCGAGACGGCCGTCGTGGGAGGAACGGTGTCCCGCACCGGGGGGTGCCCCCCGTCTTCCCGCGGACCCGCGTCTTCATGCCCACCCGCATCCTCATGGCCGCCCGCGTCCGGCCCGGGGCCTCCGCCCCCGCCGCCACAAGCACTCACCACCCACAGCGCGAGGACTCCAACGAGCCAGGGGGCTCGGAACCGGGACGAAGGGCGTGACATCGAAGCTCCAGGAAGGCGTGGACCACGCCCCAGACCGGGAGAGTCACGGACACCGGAGCGCGCGAATGTGGGGAGGGGGTCAGCCACCGTTCAATCAACGCACGATGTCTGTAGCCACGACGTTGCACGGGTATCACCCACCGTGCAAGCACATTCACCGGCCGGAGCTGCGCCTCAGGAAGAACACCCCCAACCCCAGCCCCGTGGCCCACTTCGCGGCGGCGGCCAGCGGCGTCCGGGAGAGCTTCGCCCCACCCTCCTCCACGGGCGCCTCCGCCTCGCGGGGCTTCTGCTCCATCTGGAGCGAGCGCTGCTCGAGGATGGCGTTGATCTCCGCCCCCAGGAGGACGACCTGTGAAGACAACCACATCCACAACAGCAGCACGATGACGCCACCGATGGCGCCGTAGTTCACGTCGTACTTGCCGAAGTTGGCCACGTACTTGGAGAAAGCCCAGGACGCCGCCACCCAGATGACCACCCCCACCACCGAGCCGGGGGTGATGAAGCGGAAGCGGTTCCGGGTGTCGGGCAGCACGTAGTACAGGACCGCCCACAGGAACATCATCAGCAGGCCCGCCACGGGCATGCGCAGCCACAGCACCACCGTGGCCGCGGGCCCCGGCAGCTTGCCGGCCAGGGCGGGCGCCACCACCGCGGCCAGCGCCGCCAGGATGGTCACCACCGCGACCATCAGCGTCGTGCTCACCGCGATGAGTCGAAGTTTCCACACCGGCCGCGTTTCATCCACGCCGTAGGCCGTGTTCAGCGCGTCCATCAAAGCGACGATTCCACCGGAGGCTGCCCAGATGGCGCCCACGCCACCCACCGTCAGCAGACCCACCGGGTTGCTGCTCGCCAGTGACTCGATGCGCTGCCCCAGGATGCTCGTCACTTCCTGGGGGGCCACCTTGCCCAATTCCTGGATGAGCACCTGGGCCTGGTTCGGGTCGATGATGACGCCCGCCAGCGACACCAGGAACAGCAGGAAGGGGAACAGCGCGAGGATGGCGCGGAACGTCAAAGCCCCCGCGACGTTGCTCACGTCGTCGCGCTTCCACTCCTCCTTCAGGAGCTTGAAGAACTCCTTCCACGCCATGCCTTTGCCCGGCAAGACCATCACGCCCCTCGCCCATGTAGGCCCCAGGGAGCTTGGCCATGCCCACCCCTGGCGGCGCCCCCGCAGCCCCGAGGCGCCTCCCCGGCCGTCCCTCCCCCCGGGGACTGGCTTCCTGAAAAACATTTCATCTTGTAAAAAACACTTCACGCCCGGTCCCCTCCGTCCAGGAGGGCCCGGCGCCCACTTCAGGACTCAGTCCGCCCCGAGGACGCAATGCTCGTTGCATCTCTGCTGAGTGTCAGCCTGGCGCTCATGGCCAGCGCGACACCTGGCGCCGCCGCGGAGGCTCGCACCGAGGCTCCGACCGAAACGCTCTGGCTCGTTCAACCCATGTACCCCGGCCAGGATGCCCTGGTGCAACGGGCCGAGACAGGCATCACGGGACTGCTTCCCGCGGATGTGAAACCTCGGCAGGTGGTGGGCGCGAAGGCCCTGGCCGCGCACCTCCAGGGACGCACCGGCGACCTGGGCTGTCTGGCCGGTGGCGCCCGGTGTCGGGAGCCGCTGGGGACGTACCTGGCCTCGCTGGGGTTGGAGCGCGTGGTGCTGGTGCGGGTGGGCCAGGATGACGCGGGCTATCGCTTCCGCGCGGTGAGCATTCGTTCAGAGAGCGGCGCTCGCGCGGAGGCGGAGACGAGCAATCCCTCCTTCGACCGGGCGCTGGCGGGCGTGCTGGTGAAGTTCCTGTCGCTCAACGCCCTGGTGGAGGCGGTGACGGAGCCCGCCGGTGCCACGGTGTTCATCGACGGGGTGAAGGTCGGGGTGACGCCCTACGCCACGGAGGTGCTGCCAGGAGAGCACACGTTCCGGTTCGAGCTGGCGTCGCACCTGCCGCGCGAGGAGACGCGGGTGGTCGCCTCGCGGGAGCAGGTGAAGCTGAGCCCCGCGCTGGAGAAGGTGCCCGCGCGGCTGGTGGTGAAGGTGCTGCCGGAGGGCACGGCCATCCTCGTGGATGGCTCCGTGGTGGGGAAGGACGCGGTGGACCAGGGCATCCAGCCCGGGAAGCGGACGCTGCGGCTCACGCAGGAAGGCTACGAGCCCCACGAAGTCGAGGCGGACATCGCGCCCGGTGCGACGTACACGCTGGAGCAGGAGCTCAAGCCCACGTCGATGCAGGCCTTCAAGCTGGCCATGCGCCGGCGCCAGGCGGCCACCATGGCGCGGCAGAGCTACCTGGAGGCGTCGTACGAGTTCGCGAGCCTCACCTCCGACACGCTGACCGCGCAGCCGGTGAACACGGACAACGGCGTGGGTGACGTGCGCGGCACGGGCGTGCGGTCTCCGGGCTCGCGGCGGCTTCGCGGGCTGGGGATTGAGTATGGGCGGTACGGCCAGTACTTCGGCGTGATGCTCGTGGGGGCGACCTGGTACTCCACGGGGGATGTCTGGACCATGGGTGTCAACGTGCCGCAGGGCGCGCAGGCATCTCCCGGGCTGACGGGCCTCACGCAGGTCGACACGAAGGTGCAGGTGCTGTCGCTGCGCGCGCTCCAGCCCCAGCTTCGCTACGTGCTGGGCCCCGTGTCGTTCGCCATCCAGGCGGGCCTGGACATGCGCGGGGCGCTCGCGAAGGAGCAGGACGACGGCTCGGGCTTCTCGCCGCGCTTCAAGGACGGCCTCTATGCGCTGGACCTGCATGTGTCCGGACAGGCCACCGCGCGCATCTTCGTCTACGAGGGTCTCTACGCGTCCGTGGCCTACCAGCGGGGCTTCTCCCTGCTGGGCAAGCTGGCCGGGACGAGCAACTTCCGGGGAGGGGTGGGTTATGCGTTCTGAGTCGCGCCGGCTGTTGCTGACGTGTGTGGTGATGCTGGGCGGTGTGGCGTTCGCCGAGCCGCTCGTGGGCCCCTCGGTGGGCAACGCCGACGCGCTCGTCGCCGAGGCCACCAAGCTCTACAACAAGCGGCTGTACGCGGAGTCCTCGCGGCTGTTCCTGCGGGCCACGCGAGCCAACCCGGCGCTGCTCCCGGCGTATCTGGGCCTGGGGCGCGCGCGCATGGGAGCCAAGGAGACGGCGGGCGCCTGCGCCGCGTATCGCGCGTGGCTGAAGAGCGCGCCCGACATCCAGGAGCGCCCCAAGGCGCAGGGTGAGCTGGAGCTGTGCGAGCGGCAGCTCAAGGCCTCTCGGAAGAAGAAGGCCCCGGCGCCCGCGGACCTGACGGCGCGGCACGTGGAGATGAAGGCGGCCTTCTTCGAGGCGCTCGAGGCCGGCAAGCTCGCGGAGGCCGGAGGCGCGGGCGAAGGGCTGCGCACGCTCATCGCGGAGGGCTACCTGGGCGTGGACCTGGCGGAGATGGCGACGCGCTTGAGCACCGCGAGCCGCACGGGCGCGGAGGACGTCCACCGCCGCGCGCTCACGGGCGAGGCCCTGGCGACGGAGCCCCTGAGCACCGCGCGGGCGCTGCTGGATTGGGCGAGGGACACGGGAGAGCCCGTGCCCCAGGCCTCGGCGAAGGGACAGTTCCTGGAGGGACTGGTCGCGCTCCAGGGGGGAGACGCGCGCGGCGCGGAGGGGCTGTTCGCCAAGGCGGCCACGGAGGCGCCTGGGGTGACGGAGTATCGCGTGTGGCGGGCCGCCGCGCTCCAGCGCGCGGGGGACTTGCGCGGGGCGCTGACCGTGATGGAGGCGGACCTCGCGGAGGACCCTCGCACGGACCTGCTGCGCGCGGCGGTGGCGCAGCAGACGTCCGCGGAAGACGGCGCGCGGGAGCTGGAGCGGCTGCTCTTCCAGCGCTACTCGCCGGCCGCGGCGCGCTGAGCGGGCGACGCCCTCACACCCTGGAAGGACCTGGATGTCCCTGTTCATCTGTCAGCGATGCGAGGCGCAGCACGACACCTGGACGGGCGCCTGTCCGGGCTGCGGAGGCACGGAGCTGCTCACCGTGACCCAGCGCGTGGACCGGATGCTGGGTCGCACCGTCGCCGGGCGGTATCGCATCGTCAAGAAGCTGGGCCAGGGTGGCATGGGCTCGGTGTACCTGGCGGAGCAGGTGGGCATCGGGCAGCAGGTCGCGATGAAGTTCCTGCACAGCGGCCTGTCGCTGGACCTGGATGTCACGCGGCGCTTCCTCAACGAGGCCAAGAGCTACGCGCGGGTGGGCCACCCCAACGCCGTCAACCTGCACGACTTCGGACAGGACGAGGAGGGCAACCTCTACATCTCCATGGAGTACGTGGAGGGAGATGACCTCAAGCGCCTGCTCGCGAACGTGGGCCGGCTGAGCGCGCACGAGGCCGGGGACATCATCCTCCAGGTGGCGGACGTGCTGGCGTACGCGCACGGGCGCGGCGTGGTGCACCGGGACCTCAAGCCCGAGAACATCATGGTCCGGCAGGGCCTGCGCGGCTGGCACGTCAAGGTGCTGGACTTCGGCATCGCCCGCATCGCGGACAGCGCCACGCGGCTGACGGCGCAGGGCGCGGTGGCGGGGACGCCTCGGTACATGTCACCCGAGCAGGCGCAGGGCCAGGACGTGGACTCGCGCGCGGACATCTACGCGGTGGGCGTGGTGCTCTTCGAGCTGCTCACGGGCGTGCAGCCGTTCGACGGCACCAGCGTCGCGGACATCATGCAGCGGCAGGTGAACCAGCCCACGCCGCGGCTGGGAGACATCGCGCCGGAGCTGGACATTCCCGCGCTCGACGCGGTCATCCAGAAGGCCACCGCGAAGAAGCGCGTGGAGCGCTACGCGACGATGGAGTTGTTCGCGTCGGACCTGAGCAACGCGCTGCCCACGCTCATCGGGCGGCCGCCCATCAGCGGCGTCAACCCCGTGGTGAAGATGGGCACGAGCAGCAACGTGAACTCGGGCACGCTCATCTACGGCGATGGCACCGAGGACACGATGCTGCGGGGCGCCTCGGAGGCGCCGACCGAGCTGGCCCGCATCAACACGGGGCGCATGACGCCGATCCCCTCCTTGGATGACAGCCCGTCCATCGACAGGACCGAGCAGCTTCCCGTCACGCCCGTGCCCGCGAAGCCCGAGCGCGCGGGGTTCGACAAGACCGCGCACGCGATGTCGCCCTACACGCCCGCGAAGCAGGGCCGCGCGGGCTGGGTGATGGGGCTGAGCATCGCGGGCGTGCTGATTCTCGCGGGGCTCGGGGTGGTGACGGTCCGAGGTGGCGCGAAGGACCAGCCAGCTCCCGCGCCCGTCGCGGAGAGCCCGAAGCCGGCGCCGTCCCCTCCCCCGCCGCAACCCACGGAGCCGCCCCGTCCCGAGCCCGAGGGCACCAGGCCCCCCGAGGCCGTCGTGGCAGCGGAGGACACCGCCGCGCTGGCGCGGAAACAAGAGAAGGCGCTGGACCGACTCATCGAGATTGGCGACGACTTCAACGACGGCGAGCTGTCCAAGGCGTCGGAGAAGCTGGCCCTCGCGCGGAGCCTGGGCCTGGACGTCGTGGAGCCCAAGCTCGCGGAGCTCGGCACGAAGATCGAGGATGCCTCCAAGCGGCTGGCCCGGGCTCGGGCGCGTGAGGACGAAGGCAACTGCGCGGACGCCATCACGCTCTACCGGGCCCTGAAGAAGGACTATCCGCAGCTCGCCGATGCCCAGCGGGGCCTCACCCGGTGCCGGCAGATGCTGCCGCCCGACGTGTCCGAGTAGCACACGGCGGAGCGCAGCCGCTCGGGCACGGGACGAGGCCCCTCTGGCTCAAGTCGACAGCCGGGCATGCACCTGCGAGAGCAGCTCGTAGGAGCGCAGCCGCGCGGCGTGGTCGAAGATCTGCGAAGTGACCATCAGCTCGTCCGGCTTCGTCTCCGCGATGAAGGAGCGCAGGCCATCGCCCACCTGCTCGGGTGCGCCGACGAAGGAGCACGCCAGCATCGTCTCCACCTGCGCCAGCTCGTACTCGGTGATGAGCCCGTCCATGCTCTCCACGGGCGGAGGAAGCTGTCCCGGACGTCCGCGCCGCAGGTTGATGAAGGCTTGCAGCAGCGAGGTGAACAAGCGCTGCGCCTGAGCCTCCGTGTCGGCGGTGAAGACGTTGACGCCCAGCATCGCGTAGGGCTTCTGGAGCACCTCCGACGGCCGGAACTGGGTGCGATACAGGTGCAACGCCTGCATCATCTGCTGCGGCGCGAAGTGCGAGGCGAACGCGAACGGCAACCCCATGGCCGCGGCGAGCTGCGCGCTGAAGAGGCTGGAGCCCAGGAGCCACAGCGGCACCTTGAGCCCCATGCCGGGCACGGCGCGCACGGCCTGCTGGGACGTGGGCTCCTGGAAGTACGCCTGCAGCTCCGCGACGTCCTGAGGAAAGGTGTCGGACGTGTCCACGTGGCTGCGCCGCAGCGCTTGGGCCGTACGGCCATCCGTGCCGGGAGCGCGCCCCAGCCCCAGGTCGATGCGCCCGGGATGCAGCGACTCGAGTGTGCCGAACTGCTCGGCGATGACGAGCGGTGAGTGGTTGGGGAGCATGATGCCCCCCGCTCCCACGCGAATGGTGGAGGTCCCCTGCGCGACATGGCCGATGACCACCGCCGTGGCGGCGCTGGCGATGCCCGTCATGTTGTGGTGCTCGG
Source organism: Myxococcus stipitatus DSM 14675 (assembly GCF_000331735.1). Lineage (GTDB taxonomy): Bacteria > Myxococcota > Myxococcia > Myxococcales > Myxococcaceae > Myxococcus > Myxococcus stipitatus. Next base: position 6,523,062 of record NC_020126.1, read on the forward strand.
CGAGCCAGAAGCGCTGGTAGCCCCACCGCTCGGCATGGCGAGCCAGGTCCAGCGTCGAGCGCAGAGCCTCCCCCGCGTTGCTGCCCTGGCGGATGGGAGAGAGGTCGAGAACGGAGAAGGGAATCATCGGAGGGCCCCGGGGCACACTCGCGGAACGAAGGACGGGACCGCCCCGTCCCGGGCAGGCATCACCCCCGGCGCTCCTCCGTTAACCAGGGCCACGCCGATGCGCACGGGAAACGCGGCGAGGCACACAACCCCACGGCTGCCCTCTCCCACCGCCCGCCCCTCCATGGAAGACTCCCAGCAGGGGTCCCTCATGCACGAAGTCAGTCACGCTCGAATGGTGGAGCAGCTCCAGTCCCTCGGGGTCCGCGAGGGCGGCGTGCTCCTGGTCCATACGTCCTTCAAGGCCGTGCGCCCCGTCGAGGGCGGCCCGCTGGGGCTCATCGGCGCCCTGCGCGCGGCCCTGGGTCCACGCGGCACCCTGGTCATGCCCACGATGACCGGCGGGGACACCGTCTTCGACCCGGCCACGACGCCCACCGAGGGCATGGGCATCACCGCGGAGCTCTTCTGGCGCCAGCCCGGCGTGACGCGAAGCACCCACCCCGGAGGCTCCTTCGCCGCCGAGGGCCCTCACGCCGCGGACATCTGCCGCCCCCAGCCGCTCTCGCCGCCCCACGGCCCCGACAGCCCCGTGGGCCGGGTCCACGACCTGGGCGGACAGATTCTCCTGCTCGGCGTGAGCCACGGCGAGAACACGACACTCCACATGGCGGAGGCGCTCGCACGCGTGCCCTACTCCGTCTCCCATCCCTGCATCGTCGAGGTCGACGGCGTCGCCAGCACGGTGATGATCGCCGAGACGGACCACTGCTGCTCCCGCTTCCCGCTCGCCGATGACTGGCTGCGCGCTCGGAACCTCCAACGCGAGGGCACCGTCGGCCACGCCCACGCGCGGCTCTGTGACGCGAGGCCCCTGGTGGACGTCGCGGTGAAGCAGCTCACCGCCGAGCCCCTGACCTTCCTGTGCCCCCAGGACACCGGCTGCGAGCAATGCGACCAGGCGCGCCTGAGCATCGGCGCGTGAAGGCTCAGTCCTCCTCCAGGTCGCGCTTCAGCCGGGAGAGCAGGTTCACCGCCTCGGCCGCATAGGGAGAAATCCACCGGTCGTGGATCTCCTTGAACGGCGTGGCGTTGAGGTAGTTCCACCGCACGCGCCCCTCGCGCACGGCGATGACCAGGCCCGCGCGCTCGAGGACCTTGAGGTGCTGCATCACCGTGCACCGGTCCAGCGTGGCCTCGAAGTGCGCACACAAGTCTCCCGTCGTCCGCGGCGCCGCCTTCAGCAGGTCCAACACCTCCCGCCTCCGTGAGTCCGCGAGCGCCTTGAAGATGAGGTCGTCCTTCTCAGCCCTCTTCATGTTATATTTCTATAACATATCGTCGAACGAAACCCCACCCCCACGAGGAGCCAATCCATGGAGCCCCAGTTCCAGGTGCAGTTGAAGATCCAGAAGCCGGTGTCGGAGGTCTTCGACGGCGTCGTGAATCCGCGCAAGCTCAGCGGCTACTTCGTGAAGACGGCCAGCGCGCCGCTGGTGTCGGGCACCACGGTGAAGTGGAGCTTCGCGGAGGCCCCGGACGCGTTCGACGTCGTCGTCCGCGAGGTGACGAAGGACGAGCGCATCACCCTGGAGTGGGAGGCCGCGGAGGGCGGCTACAACACCCTCATCGAGATGAACTTCAAGCCCATCGATGCCGGCAACACGCTGGTGCAGATTCGCGAGTCGGGCTGGAAGGCGGACGAGAAGGGCTTCAAGTCGTCGTACGACAACTGTGGTGGCTGGATGCACATGATGACGTGCCTCAAGGCGTACCTCGAGCACGGCATCAACCTGCGCGAGGGCGGCGCCTACTGAGCGGGCGCCACCCCGCTTGTCGCTACAGCGAAGGGAGGATGGGCGCGTCCTTGAGACGGGGGGCGCGCAGGTCCTTGGGCGACATCAGCGGCTCGGACACCGGCCAGGGAATGCCGAGGTCCGGGTCGTTCCACGCGATGCAGCGCTCCGTCTCCGGCGCGTACAGCGTGGTGCACTTGTAATGGAAGTCCGCCGTCTCGCTCGTCACGCAGAAGCCGTGGGCGAAGCCCGGGGGAATCCACAGCTGCCGGCGGTTCTCCGCGGACAGCTCCACCGCGGCCCACTTCCCGAAGGTCGGCGAGCCGCGCCGGACATCCACCGCCACGTCGTACACGCGGCCCGCGAGCACCTGCACCAGCTTCCCCTGCCCTTGCGGCTCCTGGAAGTGCAGGCCCCGGAGGGTGCCTCGCGACGAGCGCGAGTAGTTGTCCTGGATGAAGGGCCCGGCGATGCCCGCGTCCGCGTACCGCTTCGCGTGGAACAGCTCCATGAAGAAGCCCCGGTCATCACCGAAGACCTTGGGCTCCACCAGCAACAGCTCCGGAATCTCCAGCGGCAACACCTTCATGACACCGCGCCCCGGTTCTCCGCGACGGCCAGCAGGTACTGGCCGTACTCGTTCTTCCGCATCGGCTCCGCCAGAGCCGTCAGCTGCTTCGCGTCGATGTAGCCCATCCGGTACGCAATCTCCTCGGGACACGCCACCTTGAGGCCCTGGCGGCGTTCGATGATTTCGATGAAGTTCGAGGCCTCCATCAGCGAGCTGTGGGTCCCCGTGTCCAGCCACGCATAGCCCCGGCCCATCAGCTCCACGTCGAGCTGGCCCCGGCGCAGGTACTCCGCGTTGACGTCCGTAATCTCGAGCTCACCGCGAGGGCTCGGCTTGAGCGCGGCGGCGATGTCGAGCACCTGGTTGTCGTAGAAGTACAGCCCGGTGACGGCGTAGTTCGACTTGGGCTTGAGCGGCTTCTCTTCCAGGCTCACCGCCCGGTTGTTCGCGTCCAGCTCCACCACGCCGTAGCGCTCCGGGTCCTTCACGTAGTAGCCGAACACGGTGGCGCCCGACGTGCGTTTCGCCGCGTTGCGCACGCGCTGGCTCAGCCCGTGCCCGTAGAAGATGTTGTCCCCCAGGATGAGCGACACCGGCGACGTGCCCACGAAGTCGCGGCCGATGACGAACGCCTGCGCCAGCCCGTCCGGCCGAGGCTGCTCCGCGTACTCGAAGCGCATGCCCCACTGCTCGCCGGAGCCCAGCAGCTCGCGGAAGCGAGGCAGGTCCTGCGGCGTGGAGATGATGAGCACCTCGCGAATGCCCGCCAGCATCAGCGTGCTGAGCGGGTAGTAGATCATCGGCTTGTCGTGCACGGGCAGCAGCTGCTTGCTGACCACGCGAGTCAGGGGATACAGCCGCGTCCCCGAGCCACCTGCGAGGATGATGCCCTTCATATCCACCTCTCGAAGTCAGGTTCCTCGCGCGGCCTTCCAGCTCGCGTGGAAACGGGAGAGCGACTCGGCCAGGTCCAGCGGCTTCTCGGCCAGCTCGGCGCGGGCCTTGTCCGTCTTGAGCCCGCTCTTCAGCGGCCGAGGACTGGGCAGCTTCAGGTCCGCCATGCGCGTGGGGATGACGAGCCCCGCGTCGAACCCGAACACCTCACACAGCGCCCGCCCGAATGCCACGCGGTCCATCACCGCGCCGCCGCAGGTGTTCCACACCCCGCCGAGCTTGCGCTCACCCAACTCCACCAGCATCGCCGCGACGTTGTCCGCGAGCGAGGGCGAGACAATCTGGTCGTCGAACAGCCGCACCGACTGGCCCTTCGACAGGTTCGTCACCAGCCACGCGCCGAAGTTGAGCCGGCCTTCCACGGGAGGCCAGCCGTACACCACCGCCGTCCGAGCAATCGCGGAGCCCGGCGCGAGCACTCGCACCGTCTGCTCGCCCAGGTGCTTCGTCAGCGCGTAGACGCCGCGCGGGTTGGGCACGGCCGCTTCATCGTACGGGCCCGCGTCGCCGTCGAAGACGTAGTCGGTGGACACATGGACCAGGTGAGCCCCGGCCGTCCGCGCCCCGCGCGCCACCGCCGCCGTCGCCTGGACGTTGGCCGCGTACGCCGCCTCCGCGTTCTTCTCGCAGGAGTCCACGTCCGTCATGGAGGCGCAGTGGATGACGACGTCCGGCGCCGCCGAGGACAGCGCCTGGGCCACGTCCGCGTCCCGCGTGAGGTCCACGGAGACGTAGTCGTACGTGCCCCCCGTGCGCCGAGGCCCTCGCCCCAGGCCGACCACGGCATGGCCCCGCTTCTCCAGCAGCTCGCACGCGCGGCTGCCCACCAGCCCGTTGGAGCCCGTGACGAGGACGCGCATGTCAGGCCTTCCCCTGGAGGCGGTGGCGGTACTGCGTCTCGAAGTATTGCCGGTACGCGCCGCTCATCACGCGCTCCCACCACGCGGGGTGGTCCACGTACCAGCGCACCGTCTCCGCCAGCCCCTGCTCGAAGGTGTGCGCGGGCGTCCACCCCAGCTCGGCGCGAATCTTCGACGGGTCGATGGCGTAGCGCCGGTCATGCCCCGGTCGGTCCTTCACGTACTGGATGAGCGACTCGGGCTTGCCCACGAGGCCGAGAATCGCCTTCACGATGTCGATGTTGCGGCGCTCCGCCCCACCGCCGATGTTGTACACCTCGCCCGCGCGGCCCTTCTCCAGCGCGAGCAGCAGCGCCTGGCAGTGGTCCTCCACGTGCAACCAGTCGCGCACGTTGGCGCCGTCGCCGTACACCGGCAGCGGCCGGTCGTGCAGCGCATTGACCACCATGAGGGGAATCAACTTCTCCGGGAACTGGTAGCGGCCGTAGTTGTTCGAGCAGCGCGTCACCACCACGTCCATGCCGAAGGTGTGGTGATAGGCGAGCGCGACCAGGTCGGAGCTCGTCTTGCTGGCCGAGTACGGGCTGGAGGGCTTGAGCGGAGACGACTCGGTGAAGGCGCCGGTCGGGCCCAGCGAGCCGTACACCTCATCGGTGGACACCATCACGAAGCGCTTCACGCCTCGCGCGCGGCTGGCCTCCAGGAGGCGCTGGGTGCCCAACACGTTGGTGGTGACGAAGACCTCGGGCCCGAGGATGGAGCGGTCCACGTGGCTCTCGGCCGCCAAGTGCAGCACGGTGTCGATGGCGTGCACCGACATCAGGTGCTCCACGAGCTCGCGGTTGCCGATGTCGCCTCGGACGAAGACGTGGCGCGGGTCTCCCTCCAGGTCGGACAGGTTCTCCAGGTTGCCCGCATACGTGAGCTGGTCGAGGTTGACGACCGTCCAGTCGGGTCGCTCGCGTCGCAGGTACCTCACGAGGTTGGAGCCGATGAAGCCACACCCTCCTGTCACCAATACGTTCATGTGTCGCGGGCCTCGGGAGCTCGGAGAGTGTGCCTGCGTATCGGAGGGGGTGGCGACGGTCAAGGCGCTCGGGAGGGCCGCGCTTGTGTACGCCCCCTCGCGGCGCTAAGGGAACCGGGCGTGAAAGAGAGCCACCGCAGCCCCTCCACATCGACGCCCCGGGAAGTCCACCAGCTCGTGCCACGGCTCGCGTGGGGAGACGGGGTGGGCAACCAGGCGCGCTACCTCCAGGGCCTCCTGCGCGGCTGGGGCTACACGTCCGACATCTTCGCCGAGGACTGGGATGATGCGTGCAAGGACCAGGTCCGGCACGTGCGCGAGTACGAGAAGCAAGCCCGCCCGGACACCGTGCTGCTCATCCAGCACAGCTTCCAGTCGCGGCTCGTGCCGCTCATCGCTCGAGTGCCTGGCCGCAAGGCCATCATCTACCAGAACGTGACGCCCGCCCGGCTGTTCGAGGGGTTCGAGCGCAAGGTGGCCGCCGCGTGCGACGCGGCCCGGGATGAGCTGCTGGAGCTGCGGCCGCACGTCGAGCGGGCCTTCACCTATTCGAAGTTCAGCGCCGAGGAGCTGGTGGCCGCGGGCTACCGCTCCGTGGTGACGATGCCCTTCGCCATCGACTGGACCGCGTTCGACACGCCTCCGGACACAGCGCTCCAGGCGGAGCTGAGCGACGGGTACTCCAACATCCTCTTCGTGGGCCGAGCGGTGCCCAGCAAGAAGGTGGATGACGTGCTGCGCGTCTTCGCCGCGTACCAGCGGCTCTACCAGCCGCGCAGCCGCCTCATCATCGCGGGCTACCTGCACCGGGACAGCGCCTATGGCGCGTACCTGCACGGCCTCAAGGACGTCCTGGGCATCGAGCGCGTCGTGTTCATGGGCCGGGTGAGCCCCGCGCAGCTCTCCGCGTGCTTCGCGACGGCGTCGGCGTATCTCTCCATGAGCCGGCACGAGGGCTTCGGGGTACCACTCCTGGAGGGCATGTACCGCAACGTGCCCGTGGTCGCGTACGGCGCGGCGGCGGTCCCGGAGACGATGGGCGGCGCGGGCCTCACCACGCTGTCGGATGACCCCGCGGAGGTCGCGCAGTTGCTCGCTGTCTTGGACCGGAACCCCGCGCTGCGGGCCCAGGTGCTCGAGGCGCAGCGGGCCCGGCTGGGGGCGCTGTCGCAGGAGTTCGTCGCGGAGCAGGTGCGCGCGGCGCTGGATGACCTGCTGTCTTCGCGTCCCACCGAGGTTTCCTCCTCGGCCGCATCCGCCACCGTGGAACTGGTGTGTCCCGGATACACGATGCATCCCGAGGCGGAGTCGTCCCGGCTGACCCGGCGACTGGCGGAGCGCTTGCCGGGCGCGCGCGTGCTGGCCTTGAGGCCGCGCGGCGAAGCGGCCTCGATGGAGCTGCGCGAGCAGCAGGTGGACGGAGTCCCCGTGTGGCACTTCACGCCGGACCAGCCCGCGAGCCGGGTGAGCGAAGTCCTTCCCGGCGCGTCCTCGCTGGAGACGGCGGTGCGCGTCTCGTCGGCGCCGGTGGTGCTGGTGGGCGTGGACACGCTCAGCGCGCAGGCGCTGCTCCCGTATCTGGGGGCGAGGGCGTGGGGCGTGCACGTGGCGGGGCAGCCTTCCACGGCCCTGGAGGCCGCGCGGAGCCATTTGCAGGACCGACTGGTGATGATGGAGTCCTCGAACGCCGAGGCGGCCATCACGACGTTGTGGGAGGGGTTGCGTGCGCGCTGAGGACCTGTTGACGGATGCGCCCTCGGCCGAAGCCGTGGCGAGGGAAACCCAGAAGCTGCCAGAGGCTTCCGCCGAGGCACTGGAGTCCCTGCGCCGCGCGCTGGAGTCCTCCACGCGGCAGGCGACTCCCGCGCCCTGGCCCACGCTGCTCCTGGAGGCACGCGGGAAGATGGACAGCCGCTACGCCGGACCGGTGACGTCCCACCGGGGGGGCGTCTCGGGTCCCGCGCTGGTGCTCGCGAAGCGTGCCTTCCGGCTCCTCTTCCAGCCGTTCATCAACGAGGCGCTGCGAAAGCAGGTCGAGTTCAACGAGTCCATCCTCGATGCACTCGCCACGATTCACGACGTGCAGCGCGAGCACGCGCGGACGCAGGCCACCTGGCGACAGGAAGTCGAACGACGGCTCGCGCGCATGGAGGAAGCAGCCCAGGCGGGCACGGCCCCGGAGGCCCCTGCCGCGAACGACAGTCCCCCGGAGCCCCCGCGAGGGCCCGGTGGAGGAAGCGCCCGACGCCGCTCGGGCCGACGCTAGCCGCGCGTCACCGAGCGCCGTGTGTCCCACCACCGGCGCTCCATGAGGGGCTCCGCGCTACGACTTGCCCCACTGCCGCGTGGTCTTCACCACCTGCTTCACCCACGGGTGGACGGCGGGCACCGACTTGAGGGTCCGGTTGACCAGGTCCACCAGCGCATAGCGCGCGGGCCGCTCCTCGGCGCCATCCGGCGTCAGGCCGCTGGCGGCGCGCTTGAGCAGGCCGTGCACCGCGGGAATGCGCTTGAGCGTGGAGTTGAGGGTGTCCACCACGTTGTAGCGCAGGGGCGTCTCCGTCGCCGCGACGGCGGAGCTGACGACAGGCGCCATGGCCTGCTCGGGCGGAGGCGCGCGAGCCGCATCTGGGGACGCCAGAAGCATGAAGGCCGCCAGCTGGATTCCCTCGGGAAGGGGGCGGCGAAGCCCCTGGTGGAGCTGGAACAACAGCTCCTCATGCCGCCGAGGATTGACGCCGGAGATCATCGACCCCTTGCGCCGCCGATAGTGGAAGTGGAGCGCGTTCGTGACGAGGAAGCGGTGCCCCGCGTGCGCCAGGCGCAGGTAGAGGTCCCAGTCCTCGTAGCTCGTCAGCTGCTCGTTGTAGCGATGCGTGTCGAAAAGCGACCGGCGCATGAGTGACGTCGCGCACGACAGGCGGTTGGCCACCATGCCCAGCGAAGGACAGTCCCCGATGAAGAGCGCGTAGTCGATGAACCTCCGCTGCGCGCGCGCCTCGTCGGTGTCGAAGTACCCCGTCGACGGCACGACGACGTCGAACTCCGGGTGCCGCTCGAGGGCCTCCACCGCCATGCGGATGAACGTGGGGCTGATGCAGTCGTCCGCGTCCAGCGGCAGGATGTAGTCACCCGTGGCCGCACGCAGGCCCACGTTGCGCGAGGCAGGCAGTCCCCGGTTCGTCGGATTGCGGATGAGCTTCACGCCGCTGAGGCCCACCTTGGCATCCGCCTCGATGCAGGCCAGCACCTCGTGGTCGAACGCGCTCGTCGAGGCATCGTCCACGACGATGACCTCGATCTCCGGGTAGTTGCTGTCCGCGATGCTCGCCAGGGTCTCCGGAAGGAAGCGCCCCAGGTTGAAGTTGGTGACGAGGACGCTGACGCGGGGCAAGGCCTTGGCTCGCGCCTCCGGCGCAGGCTTCTTCCGCTCCTTCTCCCAATAGGGAGCCGCCGCCGTCCACTCCACGGGCTGGAGCTCCGGCGAGCGCCAGGCGCGCTCGAGCGCATCCGCGAGCCCTTCGACACCGCCATCGAACTTGTGGCAGTTCACCCCATCGACGAAGGGCGTGCCCGACGCGAAAGCAATACACGCCCCGTTGAGCACCAGCGTCGCCCCCGCGGCGGAGGCTTCGTACGCCGTGAGGTTGAGGGATTCGTAGTCCGAAGGAATGACGACGATGCCCTGCCGCATCAGCGCGTCACGGTCCTTGCTAGGCCCCGTGAAGATGAAGCGGGGGCGCAAGTCCTCCGGAATCAGCGCCTGGACGGAGGCCAGATAGGCGGAGTTCGCCGCGTGGCAGGCCAGGACCGCGTTGCCCCGGTACTCCGGGAACCTGCGCATGAACGTGGCCACGCCCCGGACGAACAGGTCCGTGCGCTTGACGCCCTGGATCTTGGTGACGAAGAGCACGTCCCGCTCGCCTTCGGCACGCAGCGGAACCTGGTCCGGCTTGGATGCCACGGGAGGGAACTCTTGAATGACCTTGTCCAGCCACGTCCGGGGAAACCCGTAGTAGGAGCGGTTGAACTCGGCGACCCCCGCCAGATGCGTGATGACGAGGTCCGCGTCCAGCAGCGCCTTGCGCTCGAACTCGAAGGTGCCCAGGCTCTCGCGGCTCAGGACCTGCCGCTCGAACGGCGCGAGGATTCCGGCCGTCGAGTGGACCCGCACCGCGATTTCAGTGTCCAGCAGCCCGCAGCCCAGGAGCTTCTCCTGGATGGCGCAGAAGGCCCAGCCTCGGTAGTCCGGGAACTCGATGACGTCGAAGTGGGTCCCCTCCGCCGCCAGCCGACGCAGGTGCAGCAACAGCTCCATCGAATGGGCGTGACAGACGGTATCGGTGAAGGCCGCGGAGGGAGGATAGACGCCCCCTTCGTCGAAGCTCGGCTCCCACTCGGAACGAGCCTTCGCGATGTGGGCCTTCACCTTGCCGTGGAAGACCTGCTCCACGTCGAGCGGGCGCACCTGCAGATAGGACGGGAGGAGCACGTGCAGCTCCACGCCCGTCTCGCGGTGGAGCGAGTCCTCGATGAGGTTGTGGATGATGCGGCCAATCCCCCCCGCGGTGAAGGGATACAGCTCATCCGTGACCAGACAGACGCGACGAGGTCTCATGATTGAACGAATGCCTCCAGGACGCTGACAGCCTCGGCGACCAGGGCCTGCTCGTAGTCCTCCATCATCTTCACGAGTTCGTCCGGCGTGCGCTCGCGCAGGGACACCAACTGCTCGATGGCCGAGGAGACCACTTCCACGGAGTCCACGCCCGCCACCTGGGTCAGCCGCTGATAGGGATGCGCATCCAGGGCGCCCAGGCTGAGCGACCCATGGACACACGGGATGCGCAGCGCGAGCGACTCCAGTCCTGTCATGGGCTGGCACTCGGAGAGAGAGGCATTGAGGACGATGTCGCAGCGGCGAATCAGCTCGAACAGCTCCGTCCGGCTGGGGCGCGAGACGTGGTGGACGCGCCGAGTGCCCTTGAGAGACTCCGGCAGGCGATAGCTCGCCGTGACGTAGATGTCCTTGATGTGAGGCGAAGCCTGGCAGGCGAAGAGGTTGGTGTAGAAGTTCTTCCGCCAGTCATTGGGCGTCGGGATGAGCGCGGCCCCCGAGAGCGCGCGGCCCCGTGCGGTGCGCTCGGCCTCCGACATCTTGGGCGGCAGGTTGATGACCGTCTTGGGGAAGATGTCCTTCGCCAACAGGTGCATGCCCGGCTTGACGGTCGCCAACGCGTCGATGACCCCGCGACGCTTCAGCTCGACGAGCTGCGTGAAGCAATCCAGCTCGGACGTGTAGTGGAACTGCGCCGTCGAGCCGTGCCACAGCGAGAGGATGCGCACCGACGAGCCCATCGCCCGGCGCAGCAACACCATGAGGTCGTGGGCGTTGTTCGAATAGCCGTGCACCAAGACCGAGCGGCAGCCGCTGCGGTCGATGACCTCGATGGCGGCGCGAAGCTCGCGCTCGTCCATGGGGCGCTCGGCGGTGATGGCCAGCTTCTGGCCCGGCAGGTAGCCCGAGGCCGCGCGGATGCCGTGCCACTCCTGGTGGAAGACCTGCATCACCCGCCCGAACTGCGGCAGGTCGAAGGCCCAGCGCGTGTCCAGCGCGGCGTTGTGGATGAACCCCGGAGGCGACGACTGGGGCGTGTACCCCACGGGCGCGTCCGGGAAGGACACGCGCGAGGACCGCAGGCGCGCGAGGTCATCCGACAGCGACTGGAGACGCTGGCGGCGCGCGAAGCGCTCGGTCTCCACCGCGAGCTGCTCGGTCAGCTCCGTCACCTGCGCTTCCAGGTTCGCGGCGGGCTCCGACAGGGACTTGCTGGCGCGGCTCGCCCACTCCAGCAGCCGAGGCGTGGCGCGCGCGTGCAGGGCCTCCAGCGTCAACGGCTGGGACTCGTCACGAGGAGCCTCCGGCCCCAGGAGCTGGAAGTAGCGGCGCCCTTTTCCCCCCTGGCGCTTGAGGACGTAGACATCGTGGGAATCCACGAGTCCCGGCCCGTGGTGCAAGTCCCACCCGTCCGGCAGCAGGTCCGCGAACGCGTGCAGCCAGCTCCCCGGGTGCTTCGAGGCGTCCCACACACTCGTGGGCATCAACGGGTTCTCCACCAGCACCAGCATGCCGCCGGGGAGCACCAGCTGCCCCAGGGTCTCCAGCATCCCGGTGATGCGCTCGCTCGGGTTGTGCACGAGCGTGGCGACCGTGAAGACCAGGTCGAACTTGCGCCCCTCCACCGCCGCGAGTGGATCGTCCCCGCAGAAGATCCGCTCCTCGACGGGGTGCAGCGACGCGGGCGGCTCCTGCCGGAGCGGCGCCGTCATCGACTCGGAGATGTCGTACCCGTGGTAGCGGACGCGGGAAAGCTGGGAGATGTAGGTCGCGTGGTGACCGAAGCCACAACCAAACTCAAGGACGGACAGCGTCCGGTCCAGCCGGCGCTGCTCGGAGCGAATGAGGGTGGTCAGGACGCGCTCCTGCTGACCCCTCGCGATGTTTCCCTGACCTTCGCGGACGCGCGCCAGTTCCCGGTAGGAATGGCCGTTGGTCGTCTTCCAGAAGTGGAGACTCTCGCTCATCTGGGCCGCGTCCCCAGCGGGGCCCTCGCTCTTGATGTCTTTGTACATGTGCCGATGTGAAACGACGCCGCCTACATGAACCGAAGGTGGGTTGTCAGCGGGGTTCCCGCAGAAACGCAACCATTCCCACGCTTGGCACCGGTCAGGCAAGAGACGTGCGGAAAGTGAATGGTAAAAGCGCCCAGGGAGGACCCCGGTCGGATTGGCCTTCGTCCCATTCTCGGCTAACCGCCCGCCCCCCCGCCAGCCAGGCGTGCAACACCTTGCACATCAGTCGACGGCGGAGCGAGCGGGCCTGGACTCCAGGGCCAGGAGGTCCTCCATCATCCGGTCCACCTGCTGCTCCCACGTGGTGCGGCGGACGCGCTCGGCGGCACGTGCTCCCAGTCGCACTCGCAGCTCCGGGTCCAGCACGGCCGTCCTCAGCCGCGCCAGCACCGAGCCCGGCGTCGGCGCCGCCAGCAAGCAGTTGCCACCGTCCTCCAGCAGCCAGTGGTTGGCGGGGTTGTCATTCGTCACCACCGTCATGCCGCACGCCATCATCTCCAGCGGCAGGTAGGACGGGTGCCGGGTGAACATGAAGCACAACCCCACGTCACACTCGCGGTAGAGCGCCGCGGTGCGCTCGGCGGGGAGCACGCCCAGGTTCGTCACCAGGCCCCGGACGCCATAGGACTCCGGGTGCCACTCGGCGCCCGCGGTGACGATCTCCACCGCGGGGCCCAGCTCCCGCTTGAGCCGCGTGAGCGCCGCCAGGCCCAGCTCGAAGCCATTCCGCTCGTTGCCCGGGCGGCCGTAGAAGAAGACGCGCACGGGCCCGCGCCGAGGCGGACGGCGGTCATGGAAGAGCACCCCATCCACGGCGGGCTCGAAGGCGAACCCGCCCATGCCGTGAAGCGCCTTCACCGTGTCGCGCAGGCCCGGGGTGTTGAAGATGCCCTGGAAGCCCAGCTGGTAGGTCTGCTCCGCCAGCGCGGACTGGGTGCCCGCGGCGAAGAACATGGGCTCGTAGTCCTGGACGAAGTAGGTGCGCACGCCGGCACGGGGGTGGCGCAGCACCTGATAAACGGATGTCCAGTAGGTGGCGATGGCCAGGTCACACGCGGGCAGCGACTCCAGGTCCGCCGCGCCGGCGAGGACGCGGAAGGCCCCCGCCGCCTGGGAGAACACGGTGGCCGCCCGGGCCTCGAAGTCACCCGGGCTGGCCCCGGGCTTGTCGTACACGATGAAGTCGCTCTTCACGCCATGGCGGCGGTGCATCAGGTCCGCGAAGCGGAACAGGGTGTGGATGCCCGCGTAGACGTGTCCGAAGGCCGGGATGAACCAGGAGGCGGTGCGCACCTTCCCGCGCGAGCGCAGGGCCGCCAGGGCCGCGGGGGCCTGTGCCCGGAACGCCTCCGCCTGCTCCGGCGTGAAGTCCAGCTCCCCCAGGTGCTCCACCAGGTGACGCTGGGCGACCGCCCGCGCCTCCATCGCCGCGTCCTGCGCGCTGGGCACGTCATGCGTCAGCGTCCGCAGCGCCAGCGTCTCCCCCGTCTCCTCGTGGTGGCGCAGCGAGCAGTCCGTGCCCAGCAGCGTGAGGTTGGGGTTGTAGAAGGGGTCGCCCCGCTCGCCGAGCCAGGGGCGATATGACACGTAGGAACGCCAGTAATCGGATTCCGGAATGGCGTCCGCCCGGCGGCTGGCCGACTCGTGGTGGATGAGCCGTGCATGCGGCGTGTACAGCACGCGCAGGCCGCGCTGGTTCAAGCGCAGGCCGATGTCCACGTCGCTGCCGCACACCTGGAAGCGCTCGTCGAAGCCCTCCAGGGACTCGAACACGTCGCGGCGGAAGATGACGCAGGCGCTGGTGACGGAGAGCCAGTCCCGCGTCCAGTCGGTGTGGCCGAAGGGGGTGGAGATGGGGCCGTCCGGCAGCCGCCAGAAGGGGTGGCCCGCCATGCCGGTGATGCCCACCACCGCGCCCGCGTGCTGCACCGTCCCCTCGGGGAAGAGCAGCTTGCAGCCCACCGCGCCCACCTCCGGGCGCTGCGCCTGGGCCACCAGTTCCTCCAACCAACCGGAGTCCATCACCTCCATGTCGTTGTTGAGGAAGAGCAGCAGGTCGCCCGTGGCGCGCTTCGCCGCCCAGTTGTTGATGGCCGGATAGTTGAACGGGAAGTCCCACGTCAGCTTCACCAGCCGGGGGTCCGTGAGGCGCTCCAGCAGCGCGAAGGTCTCCGGCTGGGTGCTGTTGTTGGAGACCAGCAGCACCTCGAAGTGCGGATACGCGGTGCGAGTCAGCAGCCCCGGCAGCAGCAGCTCCAGCAGGTCCGGCCGGTCCTTGAACGGGACGATGATGGACACCTTCGGCGTGCCCTTCACCGGGTAGCGGACGCGGTACTGGGTGGGCGCGGGGCTCGTCACCTCGGCCGACTCCCCCTTGCGCGCCAGGTGCTCGCGCAGCGCCCTCACGCCCGCGTCCGTCGCCTTCGCCAGCCCCGCCTCCTGGCTGGAGAAGGACGCCGGGTTGGCGCGCCAGTGGTAGAGCACCTTCGGCACATGGCCGATGCCTCGCGCCGCCTCGCTCAGCCGCAGCATGAGGTCGAAGTCCTGCGAGCCGTCGAAGCCCTCGCGCACGCCGCCCACCGACTCCAGCAGCCCCCGTCGGGCGACCAGGAAGTGGCAGACGTAGTTCACGGAGCGCAGCAGGTCCGGCGACCAGTCCGGCTTGAAGAAGGGCGCGGTCCTCCGTCCCTCCGAGTCCAGCCGGTCCTCGTCACTGTAGAGGACGTCCAGGGCCGGGTCCGCCGAGGCCGCCAGGACCATCTCCGCCAGCGCGTGAGGCGCCAGCGTGTCGTCGTGGTCCAGGAAGCCCACCCACTCCCCTGTCGCGACCACGAGCCCCGCGTTCGTCGCCTGGGCGATGCCTCCGTTGAGCGCCCGTGTCACCACGCGGATGCGTGTGTCCTGGGCGGCCGCGTCCCGCAGCATCCCCGCGACGTGAGGCGCGGTGCTGGCATCATCCACCAGCACCCATTCCCAGTCGGGATACACCTGCGCCCGCACCGACGCCGCGCAGTCGCGGAAGAAGGACTCGGGCGTGTTGTACACGGGCGTGACGAGCGTCACCTTGGGGCGCGACACCAACGAGGCCACCGCCTCACGCGCCCGGTCGAGGTCCTCCTTCTCCCGGCGCTCGCACCAGCCTTCGTAGTCCCCCAGCTCGGGAGGACGCGGCGGCGGCGTGCGCGTGCCCAGCACGCCCGCGAGCGCCAGCACCGCCTGCTCGTTGAAGCGCGTCTGCCGGCGGAGCAGCTCCGTCCAGAACGGGCCGCCCGCCCTCAAGGCGCGCGGCAGCGCGGTGGCCCGCAGCGGATCATTGCGCTCGACGAGCGCGGCAATCCAGGTGGCCCCCGTGGTTTCATCGGGGACCTTGAGCCCCGCCGCGCCGGCGATGGCCTCCACCATGGCCTCGTTCCACTCCGCCTGGCCCCGCAGGAGCCCCTCGAGCAACGGCCCCGCCGCGGAGAGATAGGAGCGCTTGGCCGCCTCCACCACGGACCCCAAGGGCCCGCCCCGGTGCGAGCGCGCCACCTTCCAGCGCGTCGGGTCCACCCGCGGCTCGAGCTGCGCGCGCACCCACGACGTCAGGTCCTCGCGAAGCTTCAGGCTCCGGTGCACGGAGAGGTACTCGAGCACCCGCACCACGGCCTTGTTGAAGTCCGCCTGCGGCCGCAGCGACTCGACATGGAAGGGCTGGAGTCCCTCGATGAAGGCGCGCTTGGTGGCCGTCACCACGCGGCCCAGCCGGGCGCGGTGGGAGTCCGGCACGGAGAACTCGTGGGGCACCGCCAGCCGGGCGGCCTCCTGCAGCGGAGAGAGCGCCAGCGCGCCGTCCGGCCGCGCCCGATGGAGCTCCTGCGTGAGCAGCTTCAAGGCGCCCTCGAGCGCCGTCACGTCCTCGCAGGCCTCGGGCAGGCAAGGGCGCCGCGCATCCAGCAGCGAGCGCACCGCGGCCACCATCCGAGCCAGCTCCCCCGCACCCGGGGCAGCATCAGGCGCCCCCGCCTCTCCAGCGAGCTTCTCCAGGACCGTCTTCACCGACGTACCGCCTCTCTCGTTCACATCCCGGCCGTCGGGAGACGCGCCCCCTCGTTGCGCCAGTCAGCCCCGGACTTCAGGGATGACCACCGCCCGCGAGCGAGGACTCCACCGGCACCGGGACAGGCTCCACCACCCAGTGGTGCGCCGGACGGAACACTCCGCGCTCGGCCACATTCGAGCTCACCTCGAACGTCCGCCGCTCCGTGGACATGCCACCCGCCGTCCGCGCCGTCACCACCAGGACATACGTACCGGCCAGCAACCCCAGGCGCTCCAGCACCAGGCGCATCCGCCCCGACGGCGGCAGCTCCCGGGGCAACGGCACCGCCTCCAGCCGGGTGCTCGTCTCGTACAGCGGGCGCCCATCCGGCGACTGGAGCGACACCTCGAACTCCACGTCCTCGCAGCCGCTCCGGGCGGAGAAGTCCACGCAGACCTCCACGCCCATGTCGGGCGACAGGTTCTGCGCCTCCCCCCCGGAGGCATCCACCAGCCGCAGCCCGGCGATGCGCACGGGACAGTCCCCGCCCACCACCGAGTGGACCTCGGGCAGCGCGCCGCCGCCCTCCGTCAGCGCCGGAGGCGTGAAGGCGACCGACTGCGCCTCCGCCAGGGCGATGGCCTGCCGGTACTCGGTGACAATCTCCGAGGGGCGACCCACGCGGCGCACGTAGCCACCGTCAATCCAGATGGCCAGGTCGCACCAGCGCTCCACCGTGGAGAGGTCATGCGTCACCAGGACGATGGTCTTCCCCTGGCGCTTGAACTCCGTCATCTTGGCGACGCTCTTCTTGCTGAAGTGCTCGTCACCCACGGCGAGGATTTCGTCGACGATGAGGATGTCCGGGTCCACGTGCGTGGCCACTGCGAACGCCAGCCGCATGTACATGCCGCTGGAGTAGGTGCGCACCGGCTCGTCGATGAACTCGCCCAGCTCACTGAAGGCGATGATGGCATCCATCCTCGCCCGCACTTCCGCGCGCGACATTCCGAGGATGATGCCGTTGATAAGGATGTTCTCCCTGCCGGAGAAGTCCGGATGGAAGCCCGCGCCCAGGTCCAACAGCGCGGAGATGCGGCCGTTGATCTCCATGACACCCGAGGAGGGCGCATAGATGCCGGTGATGAGCTTCAGCAGCGTGCTCTTGCCCGAGCCATTGCGGCCGATGATGCCGACCGTCTTGCCTCGGGGGATGCGGAGGTTGATGCCGCGAAGCGCGCTGATGAGCCCCGCTTCCCGGGGCACTCGCTGGCCGCGAAACCAGCGCATCAGCTCGGATTTGAAGGTCGTGTACTCGCCCCGGATGGTCCGCTTCCGGAAGCTCTTCACGACATCGCGCATGACAATGGCGTCGAGGGGTTCCTGCATGGCGACAACTCAGATGGATTCCGCGAAGTCTTCGCGGCGGGATTCGAAGATGCTCGAGGCGCCCCACATGAGCACCAGCGAGAAGACGGCCAATGCCGCCAAGGGCCCCGGGTCCGGCCACCGGTGCTCGTAGAAGATGGCCTGGTAGGACACGAGCAGGCTGGACATCGGGTTCAGCGTCATCACCACATCGCGCAGCGAGTCGTCCTTGATGGTGGAGATGGGGTACAGCACGGGCGTCATGAAGAACCACATCGTCAGCAGGTTGTTGACGATGTGCTGCAAGTCCCGGAACGTCACGTTGATGGCGGCCAGGATATAGGTGAGCGCCAGCGTGAAGATGAGCTGGATGATGACGACCGCCGGGAACGCCAGGATGTGCCACGTGGGCGCCTGCCCGTAGAACAGCCCCAGCCCCACCATCAGCGGCAGCGACAGCAGGTAGTTGCTCAGGTTCGTCAGCACCACCGTCGTGGGCAGCACCTGCGCCGGGAAGCGGACCTTCGTCATCAGGTCGCGCCGGTCGCTGATGGCGCTCGCGCCGCCCCCCAGTGACGTGGAGAACCAGATCCACGGCAGCAACCCCACGAACATGAAGAACGGGAAGTTGGGGATGTTCTGCTTCATCACGACGGTGAACAGCAGCGCGTACACCATCATGTGCAGCGTGGGGTTCAAGAACGTCCAGAGGAACCCGAGGAACGACCCCCGGTAGCGTGCCTTGAGCTCGCGCTGCACGAGGCTCAGGAGCAGTCCACGGTATTGGTAGAGTTCTCGGACGAGGCGAATCATGAGGGGGCCTTCATATAGCAGGCCCCGAGTGCGTGCGAGGCAACCAGATGCACTCTCACGGTGACTCAGATTCCTGAGGGGCTTGTTCGCCCTCTCCTCAGCCAGGCCCGCCTCGCGGTGAGCTTCATGCTCGCCCCGCGGGACGATGAAACGTTCACCCCACCAGGCTTGTTCCGGGCAACACCCGCACCGCCGCATGCGAGTCATTGGAGGGAGGCGCGGAAAACAAAAAGGCCCCCTGGTTTCCCAGGAGGCCTTTGTTCTGGAGCGGGAAAAGGGATTTGAACCCTCGACCCTCGCCTTGGCAAGGCGATGCTCTACCGCTGAGCTATTCCCGCATCAGGTACCGAAACCGCTGCTTCGTTCGCACCGCGTCAGCGCCGCGCCCGAAGTGAGATGGGGTATACAGAGGGCCCCCGAACACGTCAAACACTTTTCGCAACCGGTGCTTCGTCGCCACGCTTCGCGAGCATCGCGAGGAACGCTCGGAAGTAGACGACCGCGCTCCAGACGGAGAACGCGCCGGACAAGTAGACGAGCACCTTGCCCACGAGGTTGTAGTCCACCGGCGCGCTGAACGAGCCGAGCGTGAGCGGGTGCACGTAGTGGACGCACAACGAGATGATGCCCACGAGCTGGAGGGACGTCTTCCACTTCCCCTCCTGCCCCGCCGCGATGACCATGCCCTCGCTCGCGGCGATGGTGCGCAGCCCGCTGACGATGAGCTCACGCGCCAGCAGCACGATGACGACCCACGCGGCGATGCGGCCCAGGCGGACCATCATCACCAGCGCGGCCATGGCGATGAGCTTGTCGGCCAGCGGGTCCATGAACTTGCCGACGACGGTGATGAGGTTCCACTTGCGCGCCAGGTAGCCATCCACCACGTCGGTGATGGCGGCGGCGGCGAAGACCAGGCCCGCGAGCAGGGAGCTCAGCGGATCCGCGTCGTACATGAGCCAGACGAACGGGGGGATGAGGAAGATGCGCCCCAGCGTCAGCATGTTGGGGAGGTTCCAGAACTCCTGCACCAACACGCTGGGCTTGCGCTCCGCGCGTCGACGCGCCCGCTCCTCCCGCTTGCGTTGCTTGCGGCTCGCTCGGTCCGTGGCCATGGCGGGCTCTTCTAGCGAACCGCGAGGGCGATGAGGGCAAAACCTTCACCGCCCAGCTCCACCGCCGTGCGCAAGGTCTCTCCGGTGGGGGATTTGAGCAGGGACACGACGCGGGGCGTGAGGTTGCCCTGCCACCCCACCAGGTGCGTGAGCGGCACCGTCACCGGAGCCTCCGGGCGCACCACCACCGAGCGCAGCGGCCCGGGCAGGCTCAACAGCACCTGCCCCTGCCCTCGCAGGTGAACCAGGTCCAGGTCCGGCGCGATGTCCGACGGCACCCGGCCGTTCTCGAACATCACCGGCTCCTCGAAGGCGAAGACGTTCTCGTCCCGGAAGTAGGCGGAGTCCTCACCCAGGTCCACCGCGAAGAACTCGCGGTGCTCGGCCGGCTCCAGGTGGAGCACGCCCTTGCCGCGCGCCCGCACCATCCGGGCCGAGCCCTCACCGAAGGGCTTGTCCGTCGCCCTGCCCCGGAAGCGCTTCATCTCCGGCTGGAAGACAAGCTGCCCCTGGAGCGCCACCATCCCCTCCAGCCGGGTGAGCAGTTCCCCGTCCACCGCGATGGCGAACGTGCCCTCGCCCTGGATGAAGGCGCCTCTCGAGCGCTCCACCTCCAGCACCACCGAGGGCGCGAGCTTCGCCAGGACCGGCGCGGCGGAGACAGGGGCGCCCCGCGCGGCGACCTTGGTGAGCTGCACCTTGGTCAACGGCACGGGAGTGGGCTCCGGGGCCGCGTCGCGCGGGGGCTCCGGCGCGGCGGCGAGCGCGGAGGGCTCCACCTCCTCGGGCGTCGCCGTGAGCACGGGCCCGCCGTCGCTCTCGGACAGGGCGCTGGGGCCTTCGTCCTCGGCGAAGCGGATCTCCTCCTCGGGGAGGGCCTCCTCCCGAGGCGCGGCCTTCTCGGGCGCCGGTGCGGGCGCGGGAGGCGGCGCGTCCATGCGCGCGGCGGGCGTCACCGGTGCGGGCGTGGGCTTGGAGAAGTTCTCCCCGGCGATGGCGCGAGACATCTTGTCCGCCATCGCGTCGCTGCCCGCGAGCAGGAAGTGCTCTCGCGCGCGGCCGTACTCGCCCATCTGCGCGAGCGCCAGGCCCAGGTAGTTCTGGGCCTTCTGGTGCTCGGGCGACAGGTCCGTGGCGGTCTCGAACTCGCGCACGGCGCGCTGGAGCGCGTTGGTCTTCAGGTACACCAGGCCCAGGTTGACCCTCAGCGTCGGGTCCACCGGGTTGTCACGCACCAGCATCTCGTAGAGCTCGGCCGCGCGGTCGAACAGGCCCAGCTTGAAGTAGCAGAGCCCCAGCAGGTTCTGCGCTTTCTCGTTGCGAGGTTGGAGCTGGTGGGCGCGCTCCAGGAACTCCTTCGACTCGATGACCTTGTTGGCGGCCAGCAGCTCGCCACCGCGCTGGAGCTGCTGGAGGAATTCGTCGTCAGCGGGGCTCGTCTCCGCCCGCCCCTTCACGCGCGTCGTCATTCTGGAAGTTGGGCTCGCGGGTCACGCCTTCGGCGGACCGCTCGCGCTCCTTGTAGTGGTAGTAGAGCTGGAGCACCTTGCGGACGTACCCCTGCGTCTCTTCGTAAGGGGGCACCTTGCCGCCGTAGCGCTTCACCGCGTCCGGGCCCGCGTTGTAGGCGGCAATCATCTTCACCATGTCGCCGTCGAACATGTTGGCGAGCACCCGCAGATAGCGCACTCCGCCCTCGATGTTGTCGCGCTCGTCGAAGATGTCCTTCACGTACATGTCCGACGCCGTCCCCGGCATCAGCTGCATCAGTCCGCTGGCGCCCTTGTGGCTCAGCGCGTTCGCATTGAAGTTGCTCTCCGCATGCATGATGGCGCGCACCAGCGCCGTCGGGATGCGGTAGCGCAGCGCCGCCGCGGCGATGTGCGGGTCCAGGGCCGGCGGCGTGCGCGAGCGCCCCACCACCGGCGCGCTCTTCGCCGGGGCCTGGGCGAAGGAGCCCTTCATCTTCTTGGCGGCCTTGGAGCCCGTCGGCGGGACGTTCGTGTAGACGATGGTCCCGTCCTTCTCCACGTACCGGTAGATGGACTCGGACGCTCCCGCCCACAGCGGGAAGGCCAGCACGGTCAGGAGCAGCGCGGGAATGGCACGCATATCGGCCCTCCAACCTTAGACACACGGAGGAAAGTCCTCAAGAAAACGCCTTGTTTCCGGCACTTACAGTCGTTAAGGCTGTTGGCCATGCCCCATCGGTTCGACTTCCTCGTCCTGGGCGGCGGAGTTGCGGGCCTCTCGTTCGCCCTCCAGGCCGCTCGCCATGGCACCGTGGCCGTGCTGACCAAGCGCGAGCGAGGCGAGAGCAACACCGCCTATGCCCAGGGTGGCATCGCCAGCGTCCTCGCCCCCACCGACTCGTTCGCGGCGCACATCGAGGACACCCTCGTGGCGGGCGCGGGCATCTGCCACAAGGACGCGGTGGAAGTCACGGTGCACGAGGGGCCCGAGCGCATCCGCGAGCTGGTGACGCTGGGCGCGGAGTTCAACCGCAACACCTCCGGCGAGTTCCACCTGACGCGCGAGGGCGGGCACTCCGAGCGCCGCATCATCCACGCGGGCGACATCACCGGCCGCGAGGTGCAGCGCGCCCTGCTGGCGAAGTGTGACGAGACGCCCAACATCACCTTCTTCTCCAACACCGCCGCCATCGACCTCATCCTGGACCGGCGCCCGCCTCGCTCCGGCGCCAACCGGTGCCTGGGCGCGTACGCGCTGCTGGAGAGCGGTGTCATCGAGCGCTTCCTCGCGCGGGTGACGGTGCTGGCCACGGGTGGCGCGGGCAAGGTGTACCTGTACACGTCCAATCCGGACGTGGCCACGGGCGACGGGGTGGCCATGGCGTACCGCGCGGGCGCGCAGGTGGCCAACATGGAGTTCTACCAGTTCCACCCCACCTGCCTGTACCACCCGGAGGCCAAGAGCTTCCTCATCAGCGAGGCCCTGCGCGGCGAGGGCGGCAAGCTGCGCCTCAAGGGCGGGCAGACCTTCATGGAGCGCTATCACCCGCTGGGCGCACTGGCCCCGCGCGACGTGGTGGCGCGCGCCATCGACGCGGAGATGAAGCGCACGGGTGATGAGTGCGTGTACCTGGACATGACACACATGGGCCGGGCCTTCCTCACCGAGCGCTTCCCCAACATCTACGCCACCTGCAAGGCCTTCAACATCGACATGGCCGTGCAGCCCATCCCCGTCGTCCCCGCGGCCCACTACCAATGCGGCGGCGTGGTGACGGACCTGCAGGGGCGCACGTCGGTGCCGGGGCTGTACGCCATCGGCGAGGTGTCCTGCACGGGGCTGCATGGCGCCAACCGGCTCGCGTCCAACTCGCTTCTCGAAGGACTCGTGTTCGGCCAGCGCGCGGTGGAGGCCAGCGTCGCGGAGCTGGCCTCGCTGCCCACGCCGCACGAGGACCCGCCGGAGTGGGACCCGGGCAGCGCGGTGGAGTCCGACGAGAGCGTCGTCGTCACCCACAACTGGGACGAGATTCGCCGGCTCATGTGGAACTACGTCGGCATCGTCCGCACGGACAAGCGGCTGATGCGCGCGCGCCGTCGGCTCGAGTTGTTGCGCGAGGAGATTCGCGACTACTACTGGCGCTTCAAGGTGACCCGAGACGTCATCGAGCTGCGAAACATCGCCGACGTGGCGCTGCTCATCGTCGACTGCGCCAGCCGCCGCAAGGAGAGCCGCGGCCTGCACTTCACCCTCGACTATCCCCACACCGACGACCACCACTGGCTGCGCGACACCACCCTTTCCCGGGAGCTGTGAGCGACATGTCCTCCGGACCGCGACACATCCTCGACGCACCTGGCGGTGGGCCTGAAGGCCGAGGTCCGAGCCACTCGTTCGGCACTCCCCCACCGCCGCAGGCGCCGCAGCCCCGGCCTTGGGTCTGCTACGCCATCATCGGCCTGTGCGTCGGCGTGTTCGCGCTGGAGGAGCTCGGCGTGCTGCCGTCGTTCAGCGCCAACAAGCTCCCCCTGGGAGCCCTGTATGGCCCGGCGGTGCAGGCCGGACAGTACTGGCGGCTCGTGGCGGCGGCCTTCGAGCACGGCGGCATCCTCCACCTCGCCTTCAACATGTCCGTGGTGGTGACGCTGGGCTTCACGCTGGAGCGAGGCATCGGCAGCCTGCGCTTCGCGGGCCTGTCGCTCGTCACCGCGCTGGGCGCGTCCGCGTTCTCCCTGCTCTTCGACTTCGACAAGACGATGGTCGGAGCCTCGGGGATGATTCTGGGCTGGGCGGGCGCCATGCTCCCCATCGCCACCCGACAGGGCCGGCGAGAGTTGGGCACCTGGCTGGTGCAGGTGGCCGTGCTCAGCCTGCTCCCCATGGTGAGCTGGTCCGGCCACCTGGGTGGATTCCTTTTCGGTCTGCCGTGCGGAATCGCGATGCGGCAGGGGCGGCGCGTGTATGCGCTCGCGCTGCCCATCATCCTCTTCCTCACAGCAGTGGTGGCGCTCTACGCGGCCCACCCGGAACGACGCGGAGCCTTCTGAAATGGACGTGCGCAGTATCTGTGTTTTCTGTGGTTCCCGGCCGGGCAACCACCCCGAGTACACCAAGGCGGCCGAGCAACTCGGCACGGAGCTGGGCCGGAGGGGAATCACCCTCGTCTACGGCGGCGCCAGCGTGGGGCTGATGGGCACCGTGGCCTCCGCCGCCCTGGCCGCGGGTGGCAAGGTGGTGGGAGTGCTGCCCCAGTTCCTGGGCAAGCGCGAGCTCGCATACTTGGGCCTCACGGAGTTCATCCGCGTGGACTCCATGCATGAGCGCAAGGCCCTCATGGCGTCGCGCTCGGATGCCTTCATCGCCCTGCCCGGCGGCTTCGGCACGCTGGATGAGCTGTTTGAAATCACCACCTGGGCGCAGCTGGGCCTGCACGGCAAGCCCATGGGCCTCTTGGACACGCGCGGCTTCTTCCAGCCGCTGGTGGCGCTCGCGCGGCACATGGCCCAGGAGGGCTTCGTCCCCGAGGCGCAGGCCCTGCCCTTCGCGGTGAGCACCTCTCCATCGGAGTTGGTGGACCGGATGATGGCCGGCCCCACGCTCCAGGTGACGGAGAAGTGGCTGAAGCGGCCCGAGCAGACGTGAAGGCAGCCGCGCGAGCTACTGCGCGGACACCTTGAGCTCCGCCTTGCCCAGCGATGAGGCGAGGCGGAACGTCACCTGCTCCGTCCCAGCCGGGATGACGGGCTGCCCGGAGGACATCACCGTGGGGAACTGCACCTCGTAGCCGACCCAGAAGACGCTCGTGTACGGGTAGTACGCGCGCATCTCCAGGTCCGCGCGCCCCAGCCGGCGGATGCGCACCGGCGTCACCTCGCCCGCGGGCGTCACCAGCGCCATGCGCCAGATGGACCGCTTGAAGTCGAAGTCGAGGTACCGGTAGTCGTTGACGTGCACGCCCAGGAAGAACTCGTGCACCTGGCCCGCCTCGGTGCGCTCCTCGGCGAGCAGCTGCTCCACCTTCGGGGGCGGCAACACCTGGAAGGCCGCCTGGCGGCGGACACGGGCCTCGCGGAAGGTCTGCGTCTGCAGCGTGACGCCCGCGAAGAGCCGCGTGTCGAAGCCGTCGTAGATCTCCTGGTTCGCCGAGTACTTGTCGAGCAGCGCCCGATAGGCCTCTTCCGCGCCCTCGTCATGCAGCGTGGGGGCCTGCTCGCCAACGGCGGGAGGCAAGGAGGAACAGCCGGACAGGATGCCCAGCAGCGCTCCCGTGGCGAGAAGCTTCTTCACGGAATGAAGTCCTTGCGGGTGAACAGCGTGAAGAGCCGGTGGCCCGCGGCCTCCACCGCTTCACGACCGCCCTCCATCCGGTCCACCAGGGCGAAGGCGCCCAGCACCGTGAGGCCCTCGGACTGGGCCCGCTCGATGGCCTTGATGGTGGAGCCACCCGTCGTCACGACGTCCTCGACGATGGCCACCTTCGCGCCCGGGCCCAGGCCGCTGAGCCCTTCAATCCACTGGCCGGTGCCGTGGCCCTTGGGCTCCTTGCGGACGATGAAGGCCGCCAGCGGATGGCCGGACAGGTAGCCCGTGAGGCTCACCGCCGACGCCAGCGGATCCGCGCCCAGCGTCAACCCACCCGCGCCCACCGCCTCCGGTGCCTCGCGGCGGATGGCGTCCAGGAACAGGCGGCCAATGAGGAAGTGCCCCTCGGCCAGGAGCGCCGTGCGCTTGCAGTCGATGTAGAAGTCCGACTCCTTGCCAGAGGAGAGGACCACACGCCGACGCTCGAAGGAGCGCTGCGTGAGCAGCTCCAGCAAGCGGGCCTTGTCGCGGGCGAGAGCATCCGTGAGCACTACAGTCCCTCCAGGTACGCGACCAGCTCCGACGAATACCGAAGCTGCATCAACAACTCCGCGCGGCGCGACTCATCCAGCGAGGCGAACACGTCCGCGAGCAACGAGAGGTCCTGGTTGATGGCCCCCAGCCGCTGCGAGACATCTCCCGCCAGCTCGTCCGCGTCGATCTCCTCCTCGACGCCCTCGGGTGCCAGCGAGTCCTCGGTGGCGAGTGCCTTGGCGAGCATGTCCGCCACGGCCGCGCTCAGGCGCCCCTGGGACTCCAGCTGCTCGCGCTTGGCCTCCAGCACCTCGGGGTCCACGGGCGTGGCGTGGATGGCCTCCGCCAGCGACATGAGGAGCGCGTCCTCGTCGGACAGGTCCGTGTGGACACGCGCCTGCACCGCGTCCCGCTTGAGGAAGCGCAGCGCCGCCACGCGCCGGAAGCCGCACACCAGCTGGTAGCGCTCACCCCCGCGAGGCCGCACGTCCACCGGGAACAGCTGCCCCAGTCGCGCGATGTCCGTCGCCAGCCCGGACACGTCACCCTCCGGACGGAGGCGGTGGCCCACGTCGTCCTCGAGCCGCTCCAACGGCAGCAGCACCGTCACCACGCGCCCCGCGAGCCGCTGCTCGGGGGCGGCCAGCAGCTCCAACCCCGGCTCCTCCTCGGCATCCGACGCATCGGCACCCGAGGCATCTGCATCCGACCGCGACCCGGCCTCGGAGGACGTGGCCTCCGGCGACGCCTCGGCTTGCGGCGAGGGCACTTCAGCCCGCGCCTCGGAGGCGGGGGCCTCTTCGGTCCGCGCCTCCGGCTTCGGCTCCCCGCTGGAGTCTCCGGACTCCGTGGGGGACTTCACCTGGGACTCTTCCGACGAACCCACCGACGACTCCATGGCCCGCTCGGGCTCGCCCGCGCCGGGCGCCCCTTCCGCGGCGACTCCGTGGGACTCCACCGAGCCTCCCTCTGGCGACACACTGCTCGCGTCCGCCGACGTGACGGGCGAGGAGCTCGGCTCCCCTTCCCCACCATCGACTCGCGCGGGCGCCGCGAACGAGGGCTCGCCCTGCGCGGCGACCTCGGAGCCACCGTCGCCGCGCGCCGAAATCGCCTCGGGTGCCGACGACGAGCCACCCTCCGGAGACCCCGGCATCCCTTCCTCTCCGTCAACCCTGTGCTCGGCGTCCATGGTGGCACCCCTGTTTCGCGAACTCCCACGCCGCCAGCTCCGGCGGCGCGGGATGTGCGCTCTAGCGGGTCTTCTTCTTCACCACGACCTTCTTCTTGGCGCCAGCACCCACTGAGAAGGGCGTTGGCGGCTCGGCAGAAGTCGTCTGCTCCACGGGCGGGGCGACCGGACGCGACTCAACCCGAGGGGGCGGAGGCGGCGGCAGCGGCTTGCTCGCGGGGCGGGCGGGAGTCGTGGGCGTCGGCGCCGACGGGCGCGTGGCCGCGGGAGGCGGCGGCGGACGCGGCGGCGTGGGCGTGGAGGGGCGCGCGGGAACGGTGCTGGGACGCGCGGGGGCCGTCGTCGGACGCGTCACCGCGGTGGGACGCGCCACCACCGGGCGCTCCGACGGCAGACGGCCGGGCTCCACGTCACCCATGTCCACACGGCCGCGGAAGCTGGCGCCGTCCACGATGATGACGCGCGGGGCGTGGATGTCCCCGACCATGCGTCCCTCGCGGGTCAGCTCCACGCTCTCCGTGGCGTTGATGTTGCCCACCACCACGCCACTGACGATGGCGTTTCGCACCGCGACGTTGGCCTTCACCACGCCCGACGGCTCCACGATGAGGGTGCGGCTGAGCGTCAGCTCGCCCTCCACGCGGCCTCGAACCGTGAGGTCCTCATCGCCCGTCAACCGACCGCTGATGAGGATGGAAGGCCCCACCACGGTGTTGTTGACGATATCGTTGCTCAGCTCCTTCGGGGTGGCCACGAATCAGCGCTCCTTCATGTCCATGTCGACGTTGCCCTTGAAGGAGGCTCCGTCGGCGATGAGGATGCGCGGCGCCTTGATGTCGCCCACCACGCGGCAGTCCGTCTTCAGCTCCACCTTGTCGCTGGCGACGATGTTGCCCGTCACCTTGCCGCCAATCTCCACGTTCTGCGTCTCGATGTCCGCCTCGACGACGCCACTGCCCTCCACGTAGAGACTCTCCTTGAGGGAGATCTTCCCCTTCACGGTGCCCTGGATGACCAGGTCCTCGTCTCCGGAAATCTCTCCGTCGATGACGATGCTCGAACCGATGACCGTATTCGCCATGAGTGTAGTCCGCCCTCTCGAAAGGTGTATGCCGCGGCCGCCCGCGGCGTGAGCTTCAGATGTCGTCCGGCAGCCGGACGTCCATCTCGATGGAGCCGTTGAACACGGCGCCGTCCTCGATGACGATGCGCGGCGCCTTGATGTCGCCGGCCACCTTGGCCGAAGCGTTGATGGCCACTCGTGTCGAGGCGTCGATGTTGCCGCTGGCCTCGCCGTTGATGGTCAACTCCTCGGCCCGGATGTCCGCCTGCACCTTGCCGGTGCTCTCGATGGTGAGGTGGTTCTTCAGGGCAATCTGCCCCTCCACCCGTCCCTCGATGACAAGGTCCCCACCACCCGTGAGGCTTCCCTTGATGACGATGCCCTTGCCGATGATGCCCGTTTCACCCGTTGCCATGCGGTGACCTCACCCAGAGCCTGCTCCTTCCGAGGAGCCGGCTGCCTTGATTATGTCAGAGATGCGCGGAGATCCAGCCGGAGATATCCCGGAACACTTCACCGCGCCCCACCTCGTTGAGCGGCTCGTGCTTCATGCCCGGGTACTCCTTGAACTTCTTGTCCGCCGAGCCCGCCGTCTCGAAGAACACCCGCGCCGCCGCTGGAGCCGCGACCCCGTCCTCCGCGCCGCAGAGCACGAACAGCGGGACTTGAATCTTCGGCGCCAGCAACATCGCCTCCGCCTGCGCCTTGGTGGACTCGATGAACCAGCGCGGCGTCGCGATGGACAGGTAGAGCGGGTCTTCCTTCGTGGCGCGCTGGACCTCGGGGTCGCGCGTCAGGTCCTCGACCTTGAGGCCGGAGGCGATGCCCAGCCAGGGCACCAGCGCTCCCGCCGCGCGCGCCGCCATCACCTTCACCGCGGGGGGCGTGATCGCCAGCTTGAAGTACGGCCCCGACAGCACCAGTCCGGACAGCCCCTCCACGGTGCGAGCTCCCGCCCAGTGCGCGGCCATCAGGCCCCCGTGGCTGTGGGCCAGGGCGAACGTCTTGCGTCCACCGGCCGCGCCTCGCACGCGCTCCCAGAAGACCTCCAGGTCGTCGACGTAGTGCGGCCACTTCTCGCAGTAGGCGCGGCGGCCCTCGGCGCGACCGTGGCCCCGGTAGTCGAAGCCGTGGACCGCGAAGCCGTCCGCCACGAGGGCGTCCGTCACGTACTGGTAGCGACCGAAGTGGTCTCCGTAGCCATGCACCACCGCGACGTGCGCGCGCGGCTCGGAGTCCGGGAGATGGGTCTTCCAGAAGAGCCGGGTGCCATCCCTGCTGGTGAAATAGCCCTCGTCGATGCGAGCCATAGGGCTAGCAACTTAGCGGCCCGCCGCACCCATGGATAGCGCCTTGAGCTTGCGCTCCAGCGTCTCCCGCTGCCCCAGGGGCTCGGCCGACTCGGGATCCAACGCCAGCACCTCCAGCGCCCGGCGCCAGACTCCGGCGGCCTCCTCTCCTCGGGAGGCGCGCTGATAGGCATCCCCCAGGTGCTCGAGGATGACGGGCTCGTCCGGAGCCTGCGACACCGCGCGCTCCAGCGCCTCCACGGCTCGAGGATAGTCCCCTCGCCGGAAGTAGACCCATCCGAGGGAATCCAGGAAGGCGCCGTCATCGGGGCGCAGCTCCAGCGCGCGAAGCACCAGCCGCTCGGCCTCGTCCAGGTCCTTGCCCGACTGCGCCAGGAGGTAGCCCAGGAAGTTGAGGGCGGAGGCGTGGTCCGGCTCCACCGCGAGCACGGCCCGCATGCGCGCCTGGGCCCCCGCAAGGTCTCCGTGGCGCTCGCAGGCCGCGCCCAGCACGTAGAGCAGGGCCTGGTCCCGAGGCGTCCGAGTCACGGCGTCGCTCAGCAGCGCGACCGCCTCGCCTCCCCTCCCCTGACGATGCAACGTGCCCGCGAGCGCGTCGTACAGCGAGGCCGAGACACCTCGGGACAGGCCCTCCTTCAGCAGGGACTCGGCGCGGGCGGGAGCGCCTCCTCGCTCGAGGGCGCGGGCGTACTGGGCACGCACCTCCAGGTCTTCCGGAGCGGCCTGGAACGCGGCCCGCAGGAGCGACAAGGCCGGGGAGTGCTGCCCCGCCAGCGACAAGCACCGGGCACGACGCACCCGGGCATCCGCGAAGACGTCCGAGCCCTCCGGCACCGCGGCGAAGTCCTCCGCCGCGTCCGCGAAGCGCCGCATCTTCTCGCGCACCAGGCCCGAGTAGTACGCCAGCCGAGGCTCCTGGCCATTCGAGGCCCGAGCCGCCGCCAGCACCTCCACCGCGGCATCGGGCTCGCGCCCGGACAGGTAGATGAAGGCCACCCGGACCGCCGTCTCCGGCTCGTGCGACAGCGAGAGGAGCCGGTCCAGATACGCGCGGGCCCGCACCAGCGAGCCCGCCTTCAGCGCCGAGCGCCCCGCCGCCAGCAGCACCTCCTCGCTGTCCGGCTCACGCTCCAAGGCTCGCGCCAGCGTCTCCTCCGAGCGCGCCGGACGGCCCGTCTCCTCGTACAGCTTCGCCAAGGTCCCCAGCACCTCCACGTCGCCAGGGTCCCTGGTGGCGGCCTCCTTCAGCAGCCGCTCCGCGCGGAGGATGTCGCCGCGCTCGGCCAGGGCCAGGCCCAGCCGGCGGTAGCCCGACGCTTCTCCGGGAAGGGCTCGGGCCAGGGAGTCCACCACCCGCACGGCCTCCGCCACGGAGCCGGTCTCCAGGTAGAGCTGCGCGAGCACCAGGTAGGCTTCGGGCTCGCGGGGCTTGAGCGCCATGGCCCGCCGCAGGTGCAGCCGGGCCCGGGTGAAGCGGCCCGACTCCAGGAGGACGCGGCCCAACAGGACGTGCGCCGGGTAGTACGCGGGAGCACGCTCCACGGCGCGACGCAGCTCGCGCTCCGCCTTGTCCAGGTCCCCCAGCCGCGCGTACTCCTCCGCCAACCGGGTGAGCAGCAGCGGGTGGCCATCGTTGGTGGCCAGCGCCAACCGCAGCGAATCCACCGCGGCCCGGTGGTTCCCCGCGTGGTGTGACAGCCGGGCACGCAGGAACTGGGTGTAGCTGGCCGAGGAGGAGAAGGCCCCCTCGTCCGAAGCCGCCGCGTCCATCGCCTCCCGCATGGCCTCCCGGTCCACGCGCGGACGCCGGGGCGAGGGCGCCGCCGCGACGGCCCCAGGCGCCCACAGGGCGGCGAGCAGGAGGAAGGCGAGGAGACGGGAGGAGCGCACGCGAGACGAAGTCTAGCGCGGCCCCATCCCGCCTGCAGGCGACTCAGCCCTCATCGGGAGGCGGTGCCCCCAGCTTCTCCAGCAGCTTCTCCACCGAGTCACTGTCCTGGCTCACATCCGCCACCGCCGAGCGGTATTCGGTGTCCGTCACCTTTTCCACATCCGGCAGGAGCCGGCTGATGACGTTGCGCGCCGCTTCCGCGTTGCATTCCGGGAGGACCACCACGAAGACGCCGCCCCCCAGGTGGGAGATGGCATCCGGGTGCCGTACCCGCTTGCGCATGACATCCGCGATGTTGCCCGGAATCGACTCCACCGGTCTATCCGGCCGCAGCACCGCCAGGCTCAAGGCCCGGAGGTAGCGCCGGCTGCGCGCCAGCTCCTGCTCCAGCCGCAGGAGGAGGCCCCGGCGGTCATGAAGTCCCGTGGCCGGGTCGCTGCCCGTGCGCCGCTGGAGCGCCGGCTGGGACTTCTCGCGCTCCATCTGCTCGCGCTCACCCTGTCGCAGCTTGAGCGCGCGGTCCGTGCGGTTGAGCAGCTCCACCGCGTTGAACGGCTTGCTCATGTAGTCCACGGCGCCCAGGTTGAGCGCGCGAACCTTCTCCGCGACGCCCTGGTGCGCGGACAGCAGGATGACGGGGATGTTCGCCGTGTCGGACGACGACTTCAGCGCCATGGCCGCGTCCAGCCCATCCAGCTTGGGCAGGAACACGTCCATCACCACCAGGTCCGGACGCTGGGCACGCGCACGCGCCAGGCCCTCCGCGCCGTCCCGCGCCACCTCCACGCGGTACTTCGAGCGCAGCACCTCCGACAGCACGGCGGCGATCTCCGGCTCGTCCTCCACCACCAGCACGCGAGGCTGCTCGTGGAGCGTCGCCGTGGCGACGGGCGGGCGGGGATTGCGCGGCGCTTCCTGCGCCAGCGGCAGCGTGAAGACGAAGAGGCAGCCGTGCTCCGGCGGGCTCTCCGCCCAGATCTCTCCGCCGTGCAGCTCCACGAACTCCTTGCAGATGGCGAGCCCCAGCCCCGTGCCCTTGCCTCCGTGACGGTAGCGGTCGAACACCAGGTGCAGCTCGTCCTGGGGAATGCCCACGCCGTCGTCCTGCACGGTCACCTTCGCGGCGTCGCCGTCCGGACGGCCCAGGCGGCGCGTGGACACCACCACCTCCCCCGCGGCGCGCGCGTGGTGGATGGCGTTGGTGATGAGGTTCTGGAGCACCTCGTGCAGCTTCACCTCGTCGCCGATGAGCATCAGGCTGTCGGGGCAGTCCGCGCGGAGCACCACGTTGCGCTCGGCGGCGAGGATCTCCAGCTCGTTGACGGCGTCGCGGCACAGCTGCGCTACGTCCAACACGCGAGGCTCGATGGACAGCCGCGCGGCCTCGCCCTTGCCCTTCTCGAGGAGCGACTCCACCAGTCCGAGGATCTTCTTGCCCTGGCGGATCATCGCCTCCGCGGACTGCTTCTGCTGGGACTCCAGCGGCCCTTCCAGCAGGAGGCGGCCATGGCCCAGGAGCACCTGGAGCGGCGCGCGCAGGTCGTGGCTCACCACCGCGATGATTTCATCCTTGAGGCGGTTGAGCTCCTTGAGCCGGCGGTTGGCCTCGAGCAGCTCGTGGTACCGCTCCACGTAGGCCATCTCCAGGTCTTCGCGCTTCTTCTTCACCGCGGTGTGCAGCCGCGCGTTGCGGATGGAGTTGGCCAGCACGCCCGCCACGGCCTGCGTGAACTCCTGCTCATCCCGGCCGAACGACGCATCCATGCGGGAGACGCGCAGGAACAGCGCGCCCAGCAGGTCGTCCTGGCAGATGAGCGGCTGGACGAGGATGGACTTCACGCCCAGGGGCACGATGGAGGTGCGCACCTCCGCCATCAGCGGATCCCGCTGCGCCTCCTCGATGAGCACCGGCTCGCGCGTCTCGAGCGCGCGGCGCAGCTCCGGATAGCGCGCCACCTCGATGTCGAGCTGGACGAGGCTGGGGTCCTCCTGCGTCGCCACCACCTTGCCCGTGCGGGCGTGGCTGCCCTCCACCAACACCACCGAGCACCGGTCCGTCCCGGTGACCCGCCCCACCTTGTCCACCGCGATGCGGAGGATCTCCTCCAGCTCCAGCGAGCTGGTCGCCGCCTGGGTGATTTCCAGCAGCATGCCCATGCGCAGCCGGACGCGCTCCTCGCGGTCCTTCAGGCGGCCCGCCCGCAGCGCCGCCTCCAGGCGGGGAACAACTTCGTCCGCGCCGCGAATCCAGTCATCCACCGCCAGGCGCTTGAAGGCCTCCGCCGAGCGCGAGCGGCCCACGTCCACCACCACGGGCAACCGCTGGAGGCGCTCCACCCGACGCAGGGACTCCAGCAGCTCTCCAGCGCGCTTGGCCGTCACCGACAGGAGGACGACCTCCGGCTGCAACGCATCCGCCAGCTCCGCCAGGCCACTCTCGCGTTCGGCCGTCGCGCAGTGGTAGCCGCTCGCCGTCAGCCGCTCCATCAGGGCGTCGCCGGATTCCTTCCCGGCCACCACCAGCACGCGTCCCCGCTGCTCCGCCTGCATCTCGACTCTCACAGTGAACCTCGCACCTGGGCATCCCTGATCGGGACACACTGGGGAGGCTGCAAAAACCCGTTGAATGCGTAAGGGTTCATGGTTCGGATCCCGATCATGCCGCCGTTCACGTCCGTGGGCCAGAGCGGCGCACATCCCGGGGCAACGAAGACTGAGAGTGCGGACCGGGAGGCGCCATGCCCCTCGTGGCTTTCCCGCAGGGATGCCCGTTGACGGACGCGCGGGCCCCCAGTGCCGTCGCCTGGTTGCCTCCCGTCCATTCGAGCATTCGTTCTCCGCGCATGGGACGGGCCGGCTATCACGTCGCGAGCCTCAGGAGGATGCGAATCGTGCCGGACCCAGGCTCCGGGTGCGATTCTGGCGGGGGTTGATGCCGGGAATGGTGCGAGCAAGGTAGAGTGCGGCGCCATGCTCCACTCAGCCTTGACTCGGCGTGCATGGCGATGCGCCTTCGTTCTTGTCTCCAGCCTGGCCACGGCGTGTGGCGATGACCCGCCCCCGCCCACGCCAGACCCACCGCAGGTCGCGCTGACCGTCCCCGAGCAGAACGTCGCCGGCACGAGCCTCAAGCTCCGGGTCCAGGTGTCGGGCTGCGAGAAGGTCAACACCCTCAACATCTACGACCGGGACGCCTTCCTCAAGGCGTTCCCCTACGTCAACGGTGACTCACCCATCGAGCTGCTGGCGACGGACATCCCCTACGCCAAGCCGCTGGTGGGCATCGCCGCGAGCCTCTCGCTCATCGCCGAGGTGGTCTGCGAGGACGGCCGCAAGAACACCTCCCTGCCCCAGTCCGCCCTCTTCTTCCCCGTGGCCCGCGTGGTGGAGGACCCCCAGGGCAGCCAGGTCTACGCCCATCCGCTCGCCGTCGATGGCTCCGGAAGCAATCAAAGCTTCCTGAGCTGTCTCAAGACGACCCCCGGAGGAATCGAGACGCTGCTGCGCCACAACGCCAGCGGAGCTCCAGCGGGCAGCGTCCAGGTGCCCACCCTCTGCAACGGGTCCACGGTCTTCACACCGCGCCACACGGGCGTGAGTGGCGTCAACGCCACCAAGAAGCGCTGGGTGTACACCCCCGGCAAGGGCGCCTTCACCATCCTCAGTGACGGCACGACTCTCTCGAGGACCTCGCAGACCCCCGTGGGCATCTCGGTCAACGACCTGACCGTCGACCCCGTGAGCGGGGACGCCATCGTCCGGTCGAAGGAGGGCCTCATCTACCGCGTCAACCACGTCTCGGACGTCCAGGGAGCCAACGCGGTCAAGTGGCAGTACCAGCGGCTCCTCATCGGCGACCCCATCGGGCAGATTGTCATCCTCGACGGCAAGGTGATCTTCGCCAGCCACATCGCCTACCGGGACGACAACAGCGCGGAGGTCATCGTCGAGGAGCTCGATATCGCGACCGGCGACCTGCTCAAGACGACCATCGTCCGGAAGCGCACCACCGCCGTCATGATGCCCGTGGGTGGCTTCAGCCCGGACGGAAGCACCCTCTTCCTGGGCTACCCCCTCCCCGAGGACAAGTCCGTGGTCATCGCCTGCTCCGCGACCCTGCCTGGCTGCGAAGACGCGACCTCGAAGTGGTCGACGGGCGCCCTGGCCGGCGAGATGAAGCAGATCACCACGTACGCCAACGGAACCCGCGTGGCCGCCGCGACCACCCAGCGCGTGTGGACGCTGGAAGCCGCGACGGGGATTGTCCGCAACCGGGAGACCCGCTCCATCGACGCCAACGGAGCGCTCCACGTGAAGTTCCTGCTGCCCGGCAACCCGTCCACGGACCTGTTCTTCCTCAACGGCCCGGCGCCCCAGGGCTCGGCGGCGACGCTTCCCGTCGAGCTGGTGGGTGTGGACCAGACGGCGGGAGTCAACGGCGAGGGCCGTGAGCTCTTCCGCTACCAGGTGCCTGTCTCCATGGGTGCCGCGTTCGACGAGACGGGGCGACTCTGGATGCGCACCAACCAGAAGCTGCTGCTGCTCCAGCCGTCGTCGCAGTACCGCAGCGCCCGGCCTCGCTAGGCCGGTCCGGGAAGGGCTCGTCCAAGGGCCCTTCCCGGATAACTCAGGGCCGCTCGGCGACGAGGAGCGCTTCCACGTTGCCAGCGGGCCCGGGGACGGGGGAGTCCATCACCCCGCGCACGGTGAGCCCCTGCTCGCGGACGAACGCCGTCACCGTGTCGATGGCGTCCTGGCGCGCGACGGGGTCCTTCACCACGCCGCCCTTGCCCACGCGGTCCGGTCCCACTTCGAACTGGGGCTTCACCAGCGCGGCGAGCAGCCCCCCCGGCTCCAGGAAGGTCAGCACCGAGGGCAGCACCTGCGTGAGCGAGATGAAGCTCACGTCGATGACCACCACGCCCACCTTCTCCGGCAGGTCCTCGCCCGTCAGGTAGCGCGCGTTGACGCGCTCACGAGAGCGCACTCGCGGGTCCTTGCGCAGCTTCTCGTGGAGCTGGCCGTACCCCACGTCGATGGCGTGCAC
This sequence comes from Myxococcus stipitatus DSM 14675, assembly GCF_000331735.1. GTDB lineage: Bacteria > Myxococcota > Myxococcia > Myxococcales > Myxococcaceae > Myxococcus > Myxococcus stipitatus. Next base: position 6,559,137 of record NC_020126.1, read on the forward strand.
ACGCACCACACCGTGCTGGAGCAGGCAGTCGGTGAAGCCGCCCGTGCTCGCCCCGATGTCCGCGCCAATCTTCCCCTGGACGTCCAAGCCGAAGCGGTCGATGGCCGCCTTCAGCTTCAGCCCCCCGCGCGAGACATACGGCAGCACCTCACCCTTGAGGCGCAGCTCGGCCTCCACCGGGATGAGGGAGCCGGGCTTGTCCACGCGCTGGTCATTCACCACCACTTGTCCGGCGAGGATGAGCGCTTGCGCCTTGGTGCGAGACTCCGCGAGCCCGCGCTCCACCACCAGCACGTCCACGCGCTCCTTGCGAGGCTTCACGGTCCCCTCCCCTCCAGCAACGCCCGCCCCGCGCGCACCATCCCCGCGGCGTCGAGCCCCAGCTCGGCACGCTGCACCCGCGCGTCACCATGAGGCATGAACACGTCCGGCATGCCCAGCACTCGGACACGAGGAGATGCCCCCCGCTCCGCATAGAGCTCCAGCAGCGCGCTCCCCAGTCCTCCGCGCACCGTGCCCTCTTCCGCCACCAGGACGGCGCCACACGAAGCGGCCTCGAGCAGCGCGGTCTCGTCCAGCGGAGACAGGCCCCGCGCATCGAGCACACTCCACCCGGGCTCCTGTCGAGCCGCCTCGAGCGCCGCGAGCCCCAGCGGCCCCAGCGTCACCACCGTCAACCGAGGCTTCTCCGCGCGCACCAACCAGCGGGCACCGCGCACCGGCGCCGCGTCCACCCGCACCTCCGTGGGCAGCGAAGGCAGCGTGCCTCGCGGGAAGCGGATGACGGAGGGATGAGGCGCCTCGAGCGCCGTCGCGAGCAGGGGCGCGAAGTCCTCGCCGACCACGGGCGCCCACAACGTCAGTCCCGGGAGAGGCCGCAGCGACGCGACATCGTAGGTGCCCTGGTGCGTGGCGCCATCCGCGCCCACCAACCCGGCCCGGTCGACGGCGAAGACCACGGGCAGGCCCGGCAGGCACACGTCGTGGATGATCTGATCGTACGCGCGCTGGAGGAACGTGGAGTAGATGCAGCACACCGGCCGGGCTCCCGCGGCCGCGAGCCCCGCGCAGAACGTGACGGCATGCTGCTCGGCGATGCCCACGTCGTGCACGCGGTCCGGGAAGCGAGCCTTGAGCGCATTGAGCGCCGAGCCCTCCAACATCGCGGGCGTCACCGCCACGACGCGAGGGTCTCTCGCCATGGCATCTTCCAACGCCGACGCGAGCGCCTCGCTGTACGTGCGATGCCCCCCCCGCGAGCGCACCAGCTTGCCATCGCGCCACTCGTAAGGGCCCATCGCGTGTCCGCGCGTCTGGGCATCCGCCTCCGCCGGGGGGAAGCCCTTGCCCTTGAGCGTCAGCGCATGCACCACCACGGGACGGTTGGACGCCCGAGCCTCGCGCAGCGCCCGAATCAGCGCATCCAGGTCATGCCCGTCCACCGGCCCCAGATACGTGAAGCCCAGCCCCTGGAAGAAGTCGCGCGCGCCCCGAGTGCGCAGCAGCGAGGGAATGGCGCCCACGTTGGCGCTGATGGACATCTGGTTGTCGTTGAGCACCACCACGAGCGGCAGGAGGCTGCCCCCCGCGTTGTTCAGTCCCTCGAACGTGAGGCCGCCGGTGAGCCCGCCATCACCGAGCATCGCCACCACGTGGCCCCGGTGCCCCATCAGCCGACGCCCTTCGAGCATGCCCAGCGCCGCGGACACGGCCGTGCACGAGTGGCCCGCCAGCAGCGCATCGTGCGGACTCTCACGCGGGTCCAGGAAGGGGGCCACGCCGCCCGCCTGCCGCAGCGTGTGCATGAGCTCTCGCCGCCCGGTGAGCAGCTTGTGCGCGTAGGCCTGGTGCCCCACGTCGAAGAGAATCGCGTCCGTGGGCGAGTGGAAGACGCGGTGGAGCGCGACGATGAGCTCCACGGCCCCCAGCGACGCGCCGAGGTGCCCCCCCACCTTGCCGCAGATGGCGATGATGTCCTCGCGAAGCTCCGCGCACAGATGCGGCAGGTCCGCTTCGGGCAGCGCCCGGACGTCCGATGGAGAAGCGATACGCGCCAGCAGCTCGGCCATCAAAACTTCCGCTCCACCACGTAGCGCGCGAGCGCCGCCAAGGGACCATCCTCGCCCTCGAGGGGCCGCACCGCCTCCACGGCCTGGGCCACCTGCTCCTTCGCCATCCGCCGCGACTCCTCCAACCCCACCACCGCCGGGAAGGTGAAGCGCCCCGCCTCCGCGTCCGCGCCCGCGGGCTTGCCCAGCTCCTCGCGCGTGGCCGTCACGTCGAGCACGTCGTCGGCGATCTGGAACGCCAGCCCCACCGCATCGCCATACATCTGCGCGCGGACGAGCGCCTCCGCGTCACCGCCACCCGCGAGCACGCCCATGCGGCACGCGGCGCGGATGAGGGCGCCCGTCTTCAGCCGGTGCATGCGCACCAGGTAGTCCAGCTGCGCGGGACGGTCCTCGGCCGTGTCGAGCACCTGCCCGCCCACCATGCCCGCGGCACCCGCTGCCACCGCGAGCTCCCCGCACAGCGCGCCACGCACGGGCTCCGGCCCGTGGGCGAGCAGCGCGAACGCCTCCGTCAGCAGCCCATCGCCCGCGAGGATGGCCATCGCCTCGCCGTACACCTTGTGGTTGGTGGGCCGCCCGCGACGGAAGTCGTCATCGTCCATGGCCGGCAGGTCGTCATGGACCAGCGAGTACGTGTGGATGAACTCCAACGCACACGCCGCATCCCCGGACAGCGGCGACACGAGCGTGGCCCGCGCCACCGTGTCCGCGAAGGCGAGGCACAGCACCGGCCGCAGCCGCTTGCCTCCCGCCATCAGCGAGTACCGCATCGACTCCACCAGCCGAGGCGGCGCCCCGGAGCTCGCGAGCCGCTCCGCGCGCTCGAGCAACAGCGATTCCACCCGCGCCTGCTGAGTCCGCAGGAAGGTATCCAGGTCGAAGTGGGCCAAGCGTCGATGCTCCTTGAGACGGATGGGAAACTACGAAGCCGGTGATGCCACCAGCTCGCGAATGCGGCGGACGAGCTTGTCCGTATCCAGGGGCTTGACGAAGTAGTCCGCGGCGCCAACTTCCCGGCCCCGACGCTTGTCCTCCGAGTCGCCCCGTCCGCTGATGAAGATGATGGGGATGTCCCGGAAATGCTCGTTCTTCTTCACCGCTTTGCACAGCTCGAAGCCATCAATCCAGGACATGTTGACGTCCAGGAGGATGGCCTGCGGGCGGTGGAGCTGCAGCGAGGCAATCAGCCGCAGTCCGTTGGCCGCGAGCGTCACCTCGAAGCCCTCGTCCTCCAGGGCCGTCGCGAGCAGCTCCCGCGTGTCGCGGTCATCGTCGACAATGGTGATTTTCGGCTTCGACATGCCGGAGCCCACGTCACGCACCGCCTAGAACGGAACGTCATCCTCGGGAGGAGGCCGAGGTGCGGGCGCACGAGGGGCCGCCGGAGCAGGAGCCGCGGGACGGGCCGCCACCGACAGCGGCGCCACCACGTCCGTTCCATCCTCGTCCTGGAGGAGCTGCTCGATGCGTTGCTCCGCCTCGGTGAGCAGCTTCTCACCCCGGCGTACCAGCCGGATGCCCTCCTCGAACGCCTTGAGCGAGTCCTCCAGCGACAGGTTGCCGCTCTCCAGCCGGCCCACCGTCTCCTCGAGACGGGTCACGACGTCCCCATACTGGCCAGGAACCTCGGTCTCCGCTGTCTTGTCCGACTTGGACGCCTTGTCCGCCTTCGCCACAGCCTTCCACCTCCCCGTTCGGGGCGCGGGACTCTAGAGGGTGGCCCGTTAGCAGTCCACCGGCCCTTTTACAGCCGTCACGGTGGCTTCGACTTCTTCACATCCGCCCAGCGTCCGCGCCCCATTCGCCGCGAGCTTGATGCCCAGGCGCTCCCCCACCTCCACGTCCGCCGCCGAGCGCACCACCCCGCCATCACGCTGGCGGAACACCACGGAGTAGCCGCGCGACATCACCTTCAGGGGACTCATCGCGTCCAGCCGTCCCTCGAGACGCTGGAAGCGACGCTGCGCGTCCGCCAGCGTCCCCTGCTGGAGCGCCCGCAGTCGCGCCTGGTGGGCCGCCAGCCGGGCACGCTCCTTCGCGATGAGCGCCACCGGAGAAGCCCGCTCCAGGCCCAGCCGCGCCGCCGACAACGTCGCCTGCCGCGAGGACACACTCGCGCGAGCCGCGTCGGAAAGACGCGCGGCCAGCTTCAACAAGTGGGCACGTTGCTCGCCCAAACGGGCCTGTGGCCGAGAGCGCTGCAGCCGCTCCGCCAGCGCGCGCAGCGACTCACGCCGCTCGCGCACCGCGGGACGCAGCACCCGCATCATCGCCTCCACCTGTTCGGACAGGTGCAGTCGCTGATGGTTGAGCATCCGCCTGGGGTCCTCCAACTGGGAGGCGAGCTGGCCCTGGTACTCGCGCAGCTCCAGCACCCGGCGCTCCATGGCTCGCCGCAGCCGACCCGCCTGCGTCGCCAGCGACAGCTCCAGGTCCGCCAGCACGGGCGACAGCCGCTCCGCCGCCGCGCTGGGCGTGGCCGCGCGCCAGTCCGCCACGAAGTCGGAGATGGTGAAGTCAATCTCGTGGCCAATGGCCGACACCACCGGCACGGGCGAAGCGAAGATGGCCCGCGCCACCTCCTCCTCGTTGAAGGTCCAGAGGTCCTCCACCGAGCCACCACCACGCGTCACCACGATGACGTCCACGTCGGTGCGCGACAGCCGCGCAATCGCCCGGGCGACTTCGGATGCGGAGCCCTCGCCTTGCACGCGCGCATCCGCCAGCAGCACGCTCAGCCGAGGGTTGCGCGAATGAAGCACGCGCAAGAAGTCCTGCAGCGCCGCGCCCGTGCGGCTCGTCACCACGCCGATGCGCTGGGGCAGGAACGGCAGCGGACGAGGCGGACGCACGCGGCGGTCGCCGATGAGCCCCTCGGCCGCGAGCCGCGCCTTGAGCTGCTCGAAGGCCAGCGCCAGCGCGCCCTCCCCCACCGGCTCCAGCCGCGTGACGATGAGGCTGTAGCGGCCCTGCGGCTCGTACAGGTCCACGCTGCCCTCGGCCAGCACCTCCATGCCGTCGCGAAGCGCGAAGCGCATGCGCCCCGCGAGCGACGCCCACACCTTCGCGTCGATGGAAGCGACGGGGTCCTTCAGCGAGAAGTACCAGTGGCCTCGCGCATTCGCGCCGCGAAAACCCGTCACCTCGCCGCGAACCAGCACGCGGGCGAAGCGCGACTCCAACGTCTGCTTGAGCTGACGCGTGAGCTCACCGACCGAGAGCACCAACCGCTCCGGCTTGGGCGGCGCAGCGGGCACGCCCTCGAGCGGCCCCAGGAGTCCCGTTCCATCCGCGTCCACCGGCGGAGGAGGCGGCGGCGCCTTCTTCGGCAACGCCACCACCCGCGGAGGCGCGGAGGCCGCGCCGAACAGGTCCCCCTGGAATCCCAACGTGGCGGGCGGCGGAGACTCGCCGCCCGCGCCTTTGCGCTTCTTCATCGCGAGAGCTTCTCGACCCAGGTCTTCGCCTTGTCGTGGTACTCGTCATCCGGAGGCGTCATCGCCACCACGTCCTTGAACTTGGGCAGTGCATCCTCGGGGCTGCCGTCCTTCAGGGAGTAGGCCTGCAGATAGAGGTCCTTCGCCTTCGTCTTCAGCTCGCTGATGATGTTGCTGGCGCCCGCGTGACCCGGCTCGGCCTGCAGCGCGCGACGCGAGTACTCCATGGCCCGGGCCCACTGGCCGGCGGCCTTCGCGCCACTGGCGCTCTTGTAGAAGATGGTGGCCGCGCGCGTTCCCGCATTGCGCGCCATCTTGCTGGTGCGCCCCTCGGTGATGTCCTTGTCCAGCGCGAGCAGCTTCGACAACCCCTTCGCGTCCAGGTCCTCGATGCGCTTGTAGAGGCCGCCGAACTCCGTGATTTGCGCGAGCAGCTTCTTGCACTGAGGCGTCTTCGACATGCACGCGTTGAGGATGGACACCGCGCCGGACATGTCGCCGTCGCGGAAGCGCTCGACGGCGGGCTCCCACGGCTTCGGCGCGGGGCCGGTGATGACGGGCTTGGGGGCATCCCGAGCGGCGATGGCCCGCACGGCCTCTTCGTTGATGAGCTTCGCGTCGCGGTGCTCCGGGAAGGCCTTCAGGACGTCGTCCGTGATGACCTTCGCCTGGTCCAGCTGGCCTCCATCCAACGCCGTGCGGGCTTCGCGCGTGCGCTTGTCCGCGAGCTCCGACAGCTCCCGCTTCGCCGCGTTCACCTGCTCGTAGAGGAACTGGCTCTCTCCCGCCTTCGCCAGGGCCGCCGCGGCCTTGCCCAGCTCCATCTTGGTGAGCGCCTCGCGGGCGTCCGCCAGACGGCCCTGGACGGGAATCTCGCGCTCGGCATGGTCGAGGTAGTCCTTCACGCCCGGGTACTCCGGCGCGCGGCTCTGCACCTCTTCCAGCAGGGCCTTGGCCTCCACCCACTTGCCTTCACGCACCAGGTTCTTCGCGTCCTGGAAGGTCTTGCTCAGCGACTTGCGCTCGGCCTCCATGACGCCGCGCTCGGCGAGCGCCAGGGCCTCCTGGTTCACCGCCCGCATCTTGAGGAAGCCCAGTCCGAGCAGGAGGACCAGGACGACACCGCCGCCCAGCATCATCAGGCGCAGCTTCTTCTTCTGGGCCTCGGGGTCCGGCGGAGCATTGGCCGTCGAACGCGCGCTGCGCACCCGGCCCCCCTCCCCTCGCGGGGCAGGACGGGAAGGCGCGCCACCACGCCCCGCGGCCGGAGCCGCCGACGCGCCAGGACGGCTGCGCGCGGGGGCGGACACGACGTTCGTGGAGTTGGCGACGTCCTCGAAGCGCAGCTCCGTGTCGCCCAGGGTGATGACGTCCCCGTTGGCCAGGGGCGTCTCGTCGCCAATGGCATCGCCGTTGACGAGCGTCCCGTTGCCGGAGCCCAAGTCGCTCACCGTCCAGCCACCGCCCGACTTGCGCACCATGACGTGCTTGCGGGACACGGACGTGTCGGGGATGCAGATGGGGTTGTCGGTGGCGCGACCGATGACGTACTCGCCATCCTCGAGCTGGAACTCCTCACCCGACTTGGGCCCGGCGACACACACCAGGCGCGGGGACGCAGTGACCGGAGCAGGCCGCGCGGAGGGCGACGGCCTGCGGGTTGCCGGGCGAGCTCCAGCCCCTCCCGAGGGCGTCCCGGAAGGAGGCCTGCGACGAGCAGGAGGGGAACCGTTGGACATGACGAATCACCGACTTCCTAGAAATGGAGCACCAGCTCAGAGCTCGTGCTCGAACGCCTTTTCCTTGGCCAGATTGTGGCAGCGATGCTCGGTGGTAGGGAAGCGTCTGCTGACCTCTTGCAGTGCCGCTCGGGCCTTCCTCGCGCTGCGGAACTGCACACTCTGCTGGAATTCCAGCATGAGCTGGGCACATTGGTGGTCCAGCTCGGCCGAGGCTTGTGACAGGTAGTACCGCACGTCCTCGTACAGCTCCGGCTTCGTGTCCAGCGCTTCCAGGGTCAGCCAGGCGGCGCGGAACTGCTGCCAGGAGCGGAACAGGTTCTCGGAACCGACGCCCTTGGCGTCGAAGAACCGCCGCCCGGCCGACGCGTACTCGCGGGCCTGGGACAGGAGCTGCTCGGGGGGGAGCTCTGGCACCGGGATGATCTCCACCCGCAGGTTCCAGACACGCCAGGTCTCCTGACCCGGAGGGTTGCGGACGTTGTCGAACGCGACCGTGTTGAGCTCGCCGCGCTTGAGCGTGCCCACGGGGAGGATGAGCTCCAGCTCCCGCTCGGCGGTGGTGGTGGTATCGGGTGGGACCCAGCCCAGGTTCACCCCGTTGAGGACCAGGCCCACCTCCTCCTTCGAGATGTCCTTGGCCTGGTAGCGCAAGAGCGCCACGGCGCGGGTGGGCGCCACGAACTGGAACTCGAAGGACTTCTGGTCGGAGCGCTCCCAGCGCACCCCTTCCCCCAGGCCGAAGGAGTCCGGGGTGGCGTCGACGCCCAAGGTGGTCGGCTCCCGCCCGCCCGTCCCCATCGCCGCCCTACCGTCCAGGTAGACCGACGCCACTGCGCCCCCCACCGCCGCCACGACGCAGAGCAGCGCCAGGGAGGTCAGGAGCTTGCGGGCGACCGAGAGGTCGCGCCACCACAGCACGAGCTGCCCACCTCGGGTCCGGGCCAGGTCCCGCCGCTCACGGGCCCGGTCGGCCGCCGTGGGCCCCGACGCCGAGGGCGCGGGAGGCACCGGAGCCACCTGCGGCTGCGACCGCGCGAGCTGCGGGGGAGGCGCCGAGGGAACGAGCGGCGTTGCCACCGGCAACCGGGTGATGGGCCGGGTGGATTCGTCGTCGACGTCGACGACGGTCGCCGCCTCCAACAGGCCGGCCACGCCCTTGAGCGTGGGCAGCGCCAACTCGGTGCGCTCTTCGGGCTCGTCCGGTGGGAGAACCGGGACAGAGGGCAGACCCGGTGGAGCGAGTACATCCGTCCGCTCGAGGGCGGGCGGCGGGGACACCGTCCCCAGGCTGGCCATGGCGAAGGGATTCCCTCCAGCGGCGACACCGACTTCCGTGTGCTCGTCGGCCAGAGACTCCATCAACGGAAGCAGTCTGGGCGGGACGCCAGGGCTCGCGAGGGTGGGCAGCGCCACCTCCGTGCGCTCCTCACGCTCCTCCAGCATGTCATCCGGGACGGGCGGAAAGCTCGGCGCCCCGAACGGCCCCGCCACGGTGGACAGACCCAGCTCGGTGCGCTCTTCGAGGAGCGGCTCGAAGACAGGAAGGGCCGAGGGGACCTGCGCCAAGGCAGACCGAGGCCCCTTGCTGGCGGGCCCCGGCGAAGGTTGCGACCCAGCCACGACAGGCACCGGGCGCGGGGCCACGGAAACCACCGCGGGGAGCTCTCCGGTGGCGAGAAACTCCTGACCGCTGGAGTCCACGCTCACCGAGGGCAGCGGGCTCCGAGGAAGGGGCACACGCCGGATGGGGCGGGTGGCGTCCTCATCTCCATCGGGAGGCACCCAGACGAAGGTGAACTCCACGGGGCCGACCCCCAACCGGTCGCCATCGCGGAGGAGCTGCTCCCCCGTCAACGACCGACCGTTGAGCGCCGTGCCGTTGGCGCTGCCGACGTCCTCGGCGAAGTACTGCCCGCCCCGCATGATGATGCGCGCGTGGTGCCGGGAGACACCATGGTCGTGCAGCACCACGTCGTTCTCCGAGGTGCGGCCAATCTTCACTTCGGCCTGCTCGAAGACGAGCTCCCGTCCCTCCTGGAGCCCCTTGGTGATGGAGAGGAGGATGGGCAGTGGACTACCCCGCGAGCTCGCCGAAGAAGAACTGGAACACGATGGGCCCGAAGAGCACCATGAACACGGTCGGGAAGATGCAGGCGATGAGCGGGAAGAGCATCTTCACCGGCGCCTCACCGGCCAGCTTCTCCGCGCGCTGCGTCCGGTCGATGCGCATCTGCGTGGACTGGATGCGCAGCACCTTGCCCAAGCTCGTTCCCATCTTGTCCGCCTGGATGAGCGCGGTGACGAACGTCGTCAGCGAGGGCAGGTCCACGCGGACGATCATGCTCTTGAGACCCTCTTCACGCGTCTTGCCCATCTTGAGCTGCTTGAGCACGAGCTGAAGCTCTTCGCGCAGCGGGCCCGCCTTGCCCTTCTCCACCACCTTCGCCAGCGCGGCGGTGAAGTCCAGACCCGCCTCGACCGACAACGTCAGGAGGTCCAGGTTGTACGGCAGCGCGCGGCTGATGAGCAGGTGGCGCTTCTTCACCTGGTCGTTCAGCCACAGCAGCGGGTAGTACATGCCGAAGAGCAGGAAGAGCAGCGACCACGCCAGGTTCTGGCCGACGCCGTTGACGATGATGAGGCCCATCAGCAGGCCCACCACGGCGCTCACTTCCTGGAGCGCCATCATGTCCTCGGGCTTGTAGCCCTGGGGCTCGCCCGCCTTGATGAGATTGCGGCGCGACTTCGCCTCGTAGCTGGGCCAGATGAAGCGGCGGTTGAAGGCCCCCAGCCGGCGGATGGCCACCGAGCCGAAGCCCTTCATTCCGCCCTGGGACTCGTCGCGCACTTCCGACAGGAAGCGCTCGAAGAGCACCTGGTACATGCCCAGTCCGAAGAAGCCCACCGCTCCCGCGAAGAGCAGCGCCGAGCTGCCGACCAACACTTGGGTCAGGAGATCCACCGGCAACCCCTCAAATATCGATGTTGACGATGCGCCGGATGATGAGGATGCCCATCACTTCCATGATGGCGATCAGCACCACGAGGATCCACCCGAAGAAGTGGTTCATCATGGGCTCCATCAGGTCCGGCCGCATGTAGTTGAGCACCATGCCGAGCACCGCCGGCATGGCCGCGACAATCCACCCCTGCAGCTTGCCCTGCGAGGTGAGCGCGTCGATCTTTCCCTCGAGCCGGAAGCGCTCGCGAATCACCGTGGAGATGGTCTCGAACATCTCGGCCATGTTGCCGCCGAGCTGACGCGCGATGTTCGTGGACACCACCACCAGCTCCAGGTCATCGCTGCCCACGCGGCGCCCCATGTTGATGAGCGCCTCCTCCAGCGGCACACCCAGCTTCACTTCCTTCACGAACAGGCCGAACTCCTGCGACAGCGGAGGCATCGCCTCGCGCGCCACATGCTCGATGGCCTGCGGGAAGGTGAGACCCGCCTTGAACGCGTTCGCCATGGCCTGCAGCGCATCCACCAACTGGATGTTGAACTTCTTGATGCGCCGCTTGCGGTAGTGCTTGACCAGCAGCATCGGCAGGAAGAAGCCGAACACCGTGGCGACGACGGCCAGGATGGGGTTGAAGATGATGTACGACAGGATGCCCAGCAAGCACATGCACGCGATGTTGAGGACCAACATCTGCCGTGCATCGATGAAGAGGAACATGTCGCTCAAGTCGTTCATCGACTTGGCGACGTAGCGCTCCTGGTACTGCTCATACGCCTTCGACAGGACGCTGAAGATCACCAGGCTGAAGAAGAAGACCGAGCCGGTGACGAGGAGGAGGACGATTCCAGCAAGCATGCGGGCGCTTCCCGGGGGCTGAGGGCGGCGAGGCGCCCGTTACTGGGCGCCAGCGGCGGCGGCCTTCTCGCCACCACCCTTGATGATCTGGATGATCTCCTGACGCTTCTTCTCCAGCACGCGGGTGCGCTCACCCGACAGCAGCGTGCTGATGGTCGCGCGGCCGCGCTCCTCGATGAGGTCCACGTCGTCCTCGTTGCGCAGCGAGAGCGTCAGCGAGCCGAGCTCCGTCGCGAGCACCAGGATTTCGGCCTCTTCCGGCAGCACCATCAGCGAGACGTTGTTGTACTCGCGCTGGTTCTCCGGGATGAGGTTCACGTTGGTGGTACCGGTGATCTTGCCCGTGGCCACCACGATGATGTTCTGCAGCAGCGTGACGCCGACGTTCTCGTCCGTCTGCGGATCGCGGAACGTGCCGATGATGTCGACGTGGTCGTTCGGGCGAATCCACCCGCCGACGGCCGTGGCGTTCTTCGCGTCGATGGTCATCGCGCGCATCTTCTTCTGGACCTTCGACGACAACCGCTCGGCCGCCTTGGTCGTCTCGAACTGGCTCCACAGCAGCGGATCACCCGCCTGCAGCGCCACGAGCACCTTCTGGTTCACCACGTACGACGCCGAGTCCGGACGGACCACCGACGAGGTGACGAACTGCTCGGGCACCGAGCGTTGGGAGATCATCTCGAAGGTGATGACAGTTCCTTCGGGAATGTCCTGGGCCGCGACGACGACGGGGACCAGGTTCCAGCCACGGCGGACATCGGATTCCTTCTTCTTGATGGCGGAATACGCGATGACGCCGGCCAGAAGGCCGAGCACGAGCGCAACGACGAGCGGAGTCTTGCCCTTCAGCATGGTTCAGGAACCTCCAAAACGGGGGGGCGCCGTTCGGCGGCAAAGGCGGTCAAGGGTGTAGAAATCTAGAAAGGCGCACCTTGGCGCCGATGGCGCGAGATGTTAGCCGTGCGATAGAGCAGGTGTCAAAACCACCTCCCGCGACAGCACCGAATCCCGCGCCATCCTTGTTGGATTGGGCGGTTAGGTCAGCCCTTCGGGAGGCTCGCGATGCGCCGCTCGTCCTCCGAGGTCAGCCCGTTGTACTCGGTGATGTTGTAGAGGGCGTCCTGGACGATGGTGATGTCGTCCTGGCTCTTGATGGCCTTGTTCTGCAGGAGCCGGAGCAGCGTGAGGATGTCCGGGTCCGTGGAGACAGGCCCCAGCCGGTAGGGGACTCCCTCCTCGGAGGGCGCTCGCTTCTCGTTGATGCAGTACATGTGGAGGGGAACGAGGAACGGCTTCTCCTCGGAGCCCGCATCGGGCCCCGCATCGATGCCGCCCGGGCCAATGCCCGTGGGCGGAATCGTGATGCGGATGCGGTCCATCAACATGCCGTTCTGATATCGGCTCGCCGACGCGCTCAGCATGACGAGGGCCGGCTCGAACGTCATCGTCACGGGGGCCCCCGAGAGGTTGCGCAGCGGCACGCACACCAGCACGCCCTGCCCCGTGCCCTGGGGCGCCACGCCGTTGCCGCAGTCCCCGTCCGCGTCGCTCGCGCCATACGGGTCGCCCGCAAGCTCGATTCCGGGTGGGAAGTTGAAGGGGTTCCCCACGGGCGCCCCGGGGTCTTCACCAAAGCCCGGGCGCTCTTTGTTCACGCCCGCATCGAAGGTGATGAGACCGCCACCTCCGCCATTCTCACTGCACGCCAGCACCCCTGCCCCAACGCCCGCGACGACGACCATCCACTTCCAGGCCGCATGCGCCATTGCGCGCTCCTTGTCCTCGCTTTCGAGGCGATGGCGAACCTTCCGGCCACGGGCCACCGCGTCACGAGGTGGCCCGAGACTGGCCGACTCCCGGGTCGTCGGCAACACCGGCGTTCGTCAAACCCGTCAGGGAATGGGCGAAACCGCGGGTTTCTCGGCGGGGGGCAGGTCGGGATTGAAGAGGCCGCGCAGCACCAGCTCCTTGCCCCGGTCGTCGCGCAGGAGCACGGGCTCGCCGTCTCGCAGCCCGACCAGTCGGATGCTGAAGGCGACCCCATCCGGCGTCACATGGACCCGCAGCGAGCCAGGAACCAGGGGCTCGGCCGAGTCCTCATCCGACTCGAGCCACACCAACTGGGGGGCCACCGCCCGCAGCTCTCGCGTGCGAATCCGGTCCGGAGCTGGCCCCGCAAGCTCGAGCGCCTTGCGCCAGGACTCCACATCGATGGGGGCTCCACCATGCGCCTGGAGCTCCTGCACCATGGACAGGTGGACGCGGCGCCCCACCCGGAGGACGGCCAGGTTCGCCGACTCCTCCGAGCGAGCCTCCGCGAGCGGGCGACCATCCCCCGCTCCCACAGCGCCCACCAGCGAGAGCAGCACCGCACCTGAGGCCCAGAGAGGCGCGGAGCGTCCACGCATCAGCCCCCAGACCAAGGGCACCACTCCCACCGCGGCGACCAGTGAGCCCGCGAGCAACAGCCACCGAGGCATGGGGCCCGCATGGAAGGGCTGGCCCAGCACCTGGAGGACGTGACGCCACTCAGGCACCGCCACGTACAGCACACCCGCCGCCATGGCGAGGAACACCGCCGCGTGGAGCAGCCGCAAACCCACGGGCGATGACGCCCCCACCACGCTTCGGGTCGTCACGGGAACGGCAGGTTCAGCACGAAGTAAAAGGAGTCGTAGTAGATCTGGTACGAGCGCATGAACAGGTCGATGACGTTCGACTGGACGTCATCCGACCAGCGGACCTTGACCGACGCGCCGATGACCAGCGCGACGACGAGGATCCAGTTCAGCATGGAGTATTCGACCATGGCCTGCCCACGCTGGGAGGCGCGGAGGCGCTGCTGCGTCTTGGGGATGGTCATGGGTGGGTCTCCGAAGGGCCTGCTTCGTCGGGAGCATCCGTCCCGGGAAGGTCAGGGAAGATACGGTCCGCGTACTCCAGTTGGACCTTGGGGGCCGATGGGGCGGGAAGCACCATGCGGGGCTTGGCGTCGATACCGTACTCCGCCACTTCCATCGAGTGGGCGATGCCTGGAATCTCCATCTTCGCCAACTGCATCAGCGGAATCTCGCGGCTGATCCACATCCGCTTGACGACGGTCTTCTTCACGACCACTTCGATGGACACCGCCGACACGGTCCCGGCGAGCGTCATCACCCGCATCTCCTTGCTCGAGCGTAGCACAGGCTTGAGCCCCACGGGCATGGGGGTCTTCTCGTCGTCGGGGTCCGGCATCTTGTCCTCGCGCCCCTGCTCCTCCATCTGCTTGATGACGTGGTCCAGGGCCTCCTGCGAGTACTCCTGCGGGCGATCCGTGGGGCCGCCGATGTAGAGCCGGGAGATGGCGTCGTAGCGGATCTGCTCGCCCTCGCGAGCCACCAGCATCCGCATCTGCATGAGGGGCGACTTCATGGCCGGATGCGTGCCCGCCTCCATCTCCACCCACACCGCGTCCCGGCCGGCCTTGTCCTTCTCCTCGCCCACCACGGCCATGCGCCAGTAGTAGACGCGATTGCCGCCCGCACCGCCGTCGAACCGGTACGTCACCCAGTCGCCCACGCGCGTCGCACGAGCGCCCTTCGCCAGGTGCGCCATGACCGTGCGGGCCGCGGGATTCTCCTGCTGTGCCTGCGCCGGCGACACCACCAGCAGCAAGGCGACGATGGCCAATCCCCCCCTCATTTCCCCGCTCCCTTCGACGACTTCGCCTTCTGCTCTCTCTCCCAGGCCTCGCGGCTCTTGCGGACGGCATCGTCGTTGGGCACCGCGTCCAGACGGTCCGAGCCCACCCACGTCTGCATGACAGTCGACATCCCCTCGTCCACCGAGGACACCGTCGTCATCACCTGTTCGCCCTTGCGCGCGTGCTCCATCGTCACCTGCGTGCCGCCCCCCAGCTTCGTCACGCTGTGGCGCACGGGCTCATAGCCCTGGCGCGCCAGCTCGGCGCTCACCCGCTGCTGCACGTCGGTCAGTTCGCCCACCACCAACGCCGAGCGGTTCTGGGAACCACCCGGGTCATCGCGCGCCGTCACGTCCTGGCTGTAGACCGTGCCTTCCAACGTCACCAAGCCCGCGGCCGGAGACTTCGGCGGACGCGTCCACAAGTCCCGCAGCGCCGTGAAGCCCACTGTCTTGCCCTGGTGGACGCGCAGCACCACGCCGCGCTGCAACCCCTCGCGCGTGAAGATGGCGGACACCACGGCCTCGTCCTCGAGGTCGCCTTCCACCACCGTCGGGTAGCCCTCGTCGCGCCACTTCTTCGCGAAGTAGGCAACCACCTTCTTCATCGGGTCGGTCGTCGTGAAGTAGGCCAGCCGGTAGTACTCGCCCCCAATCACCAGGTCGTTGCCGATGCGCGTGTGAATCGTCCCGGGATAGACGGGCACCTCCTGCTCGGCCATCGCCGGCCCCGAGGCCATGAGCGCCAGCCCCAGCAGGAGGCGAACAAGCACGCTATTCCCCGCAGCGGATCTTGTTGTCCTGCTCATCCTTGTTCGTAGCCTCTTGCGTGGCATCGGGGTCCGACGGGTCATCCGCCATGGCCTTCTTGCAGCCCATGAAGAACTCGCCGCGCGCCTTGAAGACCCTGATGTAGTTGCTGTTCTCGTACGTCATCTCGTCGCGGAACGGTGCCGTGTCGAAGCAGTCGGGGCGCTCGTGGTCCAAGAGGCCACGCATGGCGTGAAGACCGCTGCTCGGGAGCTCTTCGTACTTCTCCAGGCCGAGGCAGTTCCCCTTCTGAGCCGGAGAGATACCGTAGTTGCGCGAGACGACAAAGGTGCCCAGGAAGTTCGGCAGGAAGTTCCCCAGGAAGCCAAGCACGCTGCCGATGCCGCTCTCACCGTCCGGCGGAATCCCCAGGAAGGTCATCCGCTTCACCTGGATGTGGAGGCCGTGCGCGTCGCTTCCCGAGCGATGGTTGCCCGCTCGCCGCGCACGGACAATGGCGTCACCACCATCCGGCATGTGCCAACCATTGGCGTACATCGAGTAGCGCGAGCGCAGTTGCAGGTTGGACAGGTCGTGACCGCCGAAGACATCCGTCTGGAAGAAGCCACCCGGGCCTGAGTTCTCGTCCAGGTAGGCCCGAGGAAGGATGGCGTTCTGGAAGTTCATCTGAACCTCCGACTCCACCCAGCCCTTGTTGTTGAAGCCCCAGGAGTTGAGCAGCGAGCCCGCGCCCCGGTTGAGCAGCCCGAACACGCCGCTGGCGAAGGAGCCACCCTCCCCCGAGCTGCCGGGGCTCCCCAACATGCCGGACTCCAGGAAGGGAATCTCCTTGTTGGTGAGCGTGCCCTGCACGTTGGCATAGCGCGCGATGAAGGACCCCGCCGGGTTGTTGGGCTCCACGGAGTCCATGTCCTTGTAGCGCTCGACGAGTTCTTCGTGGGCCTCCTTACGCGCGTCCTCGAACGCGGCGTCGTGTTGGCCCTTGGCGAAGTCGGTGAGCGCGTAGCTGGTCATCTCCCAGACGGCGTAGCGCGCCATCTCCTGGAGCTTCAGCTTCGCCCGCACCAACTCCGTCAGGTACATGCTGAACATCAGAATCATCACCAGGAGCGGCACGGAGAGCGCGAACTCCACCGTGGCACCGCCGCGACGAAAACTCTTGCGAGACATGCGGGTTCTCATCGCGGGCCTCAATGCGTGATGACCTTCGGGCCGAAGCCCTGGAGAGAGCTCGGCAGCGCATCAATCATCTGTCCGACCACCGGAAGCTGATGGCGGCCCTGGAACACGGACGCCAGGCGAGGGCGCCAGTACGGATTGAAGAAGTTGGGCTGCTCGGTCCAGTTGCCAGGGCGGTGGTAGTAGCTCTGTCCGCGAGAAATGACGTTCATTCCCTCGAGGAGGCTGAGGAACTTCTTGCGCTTGTTCAGCATGTCCAGCCCCTCGGAGTCAGGCGTGAGCGCGAACTTCACCTTGCCTTGCTCATTCAGGAGCGCCGGCGCATTGGTCCCCGTGCCGTCCGTGTTCGCACGGTTCACGACGTCTTCGGGCGACTTGTTGAGATACAGCCACGCAGTGGGTTGGTTGAAGTCCTGCTCGCGACTGGCCATCTGGCCCATGTTCGCCTCCGCCGCGGGGTTGCAGTACCCACCGTACTGACCCGGCTCGAAGTGCATGAATGGCGTCACGCCACCCCAGGGATGATTGCCATCCTGGGCCGGGCGCACGTTGGCCGTGTAGACGCTCACCTTGAACCAACATCCCCCGACGAGCTCCAGAACGCAGACCTTCTCTTCGTGGACACCCACCTGACGCTCGGGCCCCTTGGGAGCCTTGTGCCGGCGCCAGTTCTCGCTGTTCTGCGGGTAGTGGACGCGCCAGTGGACTCCGCCGTTGACGCCCTCGGAGTCGTTGTTGTTCAGCGCCCAGACACTCGGCTTGAACATGCGCATGTAGGGCAACTTGGAGCGCGAGTTGTCGCCGAGCCCCTTGCGGTTGTCGCCGAAGCAGCGGGTATACGGGTCCTTGTTGTTGCATGACAGCGGGTTGTCCGCCTTGCCCACGACCACGTCGACCTCGGCCGGCCCCAGCTTGAGCCAGTACAAGTCGTCCGCGCCCATGTTGTCGCCCTGCGCCATCATGCCCCAGGGGTTGAGGTTGTCGTTCCAGTCACGAATGTAGTTGTGCGGAGAGCGCCCCTGGTCCACCAGGTTCTTCGCCGACGGGAAGGTCGTCGAGAGCATGCGCGTCTGCCCCATCTTCTGGAACTCGAACAGGCCAGGAGCATTCACGCCGTTGTTGAGCATGTCTCGAATGAAGCCGAGCGCATCTGGCAGCGGCAGGATGTCTCCCAGACGGCGAGACGTGATGAAGCGCTCCGGGCACGCGCCACCAGAGTTGCGGTCACACGAGTAGCGGGTGGCGTTGGTGATGCCGCCCATGGAGCGCTTGGCGCGGGCAATCGGGTCATTCGCCGCGCGGGCCTTCACATCCAGCGCGCCGAAGGGATTCTTCCATGAGTTCACCATCAACGGCTTTCCACCCGCGGCCTCACTGTGCGCCTGACTGAAGAGGCAAGTGCTATAGCCGCCCGTGATGAGCTGGCTCGCCATCGAGTTGAGGTTCTTGTCGTTCGCATCCAACACGCCCTGCGTCGTCTGCAGCACGTGCGTGGCCGCGGACATCATCACGGCTTGTGACGTGAAATACATGGCGCCGTTGAACACACGATGTGCTGGCACGACGTATTTCCCCAGCCACTTGTCTGGATTGACCGCCTTCAAGATCCGCTGGAGCGGCTGGAGGAACGCCGTCTTGTACAGCGTGATGATCTTGTTGATGGCCTTGATGACGGGCCCGATGTACGGAATCACCTCGATGATGGGACACAAGATGATCCACAGCTTCTTGCGTTTGCCCGCGCACGGATTGAGTGTCTTCATGAACCCGTAGAGGTCCGTGAAGAACGCCTCCGCTCCGTAGATGACGGAGATGAGCGAGTGCCACATCATCGCCGACACGTAGTGAGACACCTGCGTGCGGTTGGCATACGCGTAGAAGTTGAACGCGCGCGCCTCCATGGCCGCCATGGAGTACGCGCCGGCATCCGCGGTGTTCTGCAGACGCACGCGCTCGTGAACGGTGTGGCCGATGTTGACCGTGGTCAGCACGGCGATGGACATGACCAGCACCATCAGCGCGGCCAGGATGAGGGCCTGGCCCTCCTGACGACGGAAGCTCTGGCGGAGGATTTGAGTGAACATGGTGTGTGCGTCCTCTTACAGGCCCCAGTCGGGGTTGAGGTGCATGACCCACTTCCGGTGGAAGTTGGACTGCATGCGCATGGTGTAGGTCGCCGTCAGCGGCATGAAGTACCGCTTGCCCACGAGGCTGGAGACCAGCGGGATGCTTCCGGTGGCAAGCCCCCAGAGAACCCACATCTCGGGAGCGTAGAGTGAGTCGTAGCCCTGCTCGTGCTCGATGCCTCTCGCACGTGCCACGAGGCCGGAGATGTTGCCGTCCGCCATCATGTTGGCGCGCGGGTCCAGCGTGGCCCGGTCGATGGCGCCTCGCAGCGCCACGTTCGACTGGGACGCGTACCACGCGGTGAAGATGATCCAGTTCGCGAACGGGATCTTCATCTCGTAGAAGTAGCGCAGCCGGATGGTGAGCCGCGTCGCCTTGCGATACACGAGCTCCGAGCTGTCCGGCTCCGGGAGGTTGAAGAACTTGCGGATGTTGTTCTCGAGCGAGGGTACTTCCGGGAAGCTGTCCGCCCCGTCGAAGTCCAGCTCCTGCCAGTTGTAGCCGCTCCGCAGCTTCCAGATGGTGTCGATGGGCGTGAAGTACGCCGGGTTGACGGTGTCCACGCGGATGAGGCCGAACAGGTTCGAGCCGTTCACCGTGCGAGGCACCCGGCCGCCGCCGAAGTTCAGCGTGCGCATGGCCGAGTCGTAGATTTGATGGATGGCGAAGGTCTTCGCCAAGTTGCCGAGGTCATCGGTGCGGCCCAACGTCGGCAGCAGCGCGATGATGGCCGCGTCATGCATGCGCTCGTTGTTGCCGTTCCAAACGATTCCGGCACGCGCCGCCTGGTACGCGGCGTACTCCGTCATCAGCTTCGCATGCTGAATCAACGTGAGCTGGATGATGCCCAGCGTCATGAACACCGCGAGCGGCATGATCATCGCCGCTTCGACCGCCGCCTGACCGGATTGCCGGCTGGCGGTCCCCCGCGACCGCCCTTCCTGTTCCATTCCCATGGCGCCATTATCGCGATCAGCGCCGACATGACGCATCGGTCAAATGGACAGCGGGCGAGGTATCAGCCTCCCAAAATCTAAAAATCGCGGAGGTTTACTCGGCGGGCTTGGCGTCCTTCGCGTTCTCTGGCTCGGCTGAAACAGGGTCGTCACTCAAGCGCCGCCGTGCCGCCTGGGCAGCTTGAGACCCCGGCGACTCCGCCAATACTTGTTGACAAGCTGCGACACCCTCGCCGCGACGCCCCAAGGCCAGCTCGGCATCACACACGCGGTTGAGCAAGTCCATACGCATGGACCCAGTTGCTCCCGCTTCAAGCGCGAGTCTGAGCAGACTCACCTCTTGAGCCCGGTTGCCCGTGCGGCGGGCTTCCTGGGCCTGGCGGGACAACTCCTCGACGCTCCGCCTCGGAGCCGGGCCCGCCTGGTCATCCGACTCCTGTGGGAGCTCAGCGGCTGGAGCGGCGCGCGCCTCCAGGGCGACCTCCCCCTTCGCCTTCTTCGCCACGGGCTGACGTGACCTCTGGGCGCGTGAGGGCAGCGCCTTCGCTGTCTCGAGCGGCTCTGGGGGCGTCTCCTCCGTCTTGTTGACGCGCCCCACGGCCTGCTCCACGGGCGCGGGCGCACTGGCCACCACGCCGCCTCGGGCCAAGGGCTCGGTGACAGACTCCAAGGCGGGCGCACCGGGCGCTTCGTCCCAGGACTTCGCCGCTCCCCCCAGCGCCTCGGCCCGGGAGGACTCCTGCTTCGAGCCACCACCACCCAGCCGCAGCGTCTCTCGAGGAGGACTCGCGGGCGGCGGAGGCATGGCCACCGCGGCCGCGGGCGCGCTCTTGAAAGGGGCCTCGCCATCCAGGTCCGGCGCCTTGCGGCTGGGGGCCTTCTCCCGGCTCGCCTTCTGGACGGAAGGAGCCTGGGCCTTCAGCTCATCCGCGCGGCGACGGGTCCCTACCCCACCGCCACTGCCCTCCTCCTCCCAGCCTTGCGCGCGCTCCGCCTCCGCGCCTTCAGCGCGCGCGGATTCCTTCGCGAACAACATCGAGTCCTTGTCGCCACCGTACTGATTCGCATCCGCCAGGGCTTGTGCAGGCGCCTTGGCGACAGGAGCCACGGTCGTGGGCGGGGCGGCGACTCCGCCCGTTGGAGGCGGCGACACAGGCGCCTCCGCCACCTGCTTCGCCTCCACGGAGGACAGGTGAGGCCGCGTCAGGTCTGGCGACACGGCCATGAAGGTCAGCACACTCAAGGTGCCCGCGGAGGCAAGCCCGACCACGGGCAACAACCAACGGCGCCAGCGCGAGGGCTGGGGCACGGGCCCGGCGGCGGCGCGGCGCGCGGACTGCTGCGCATAGGCCAGCAGCGACTCGAGCCCCGCGTCTGGCGCGGGCTCCTCGGAGAGCTGCGCCATGGTGACGCGCACACCTCGAATCTCGTTCAGCGTCTGCGTGCAGCGGGGGCACCCTTGCAGGTGAGACTCCACCGCCTGGGCCTCCGAGACGGGCAGCTCGCCGTAGACGAAGTCGAGGAGACGGTCCTCATGCGCGTGGACGTTCTGCGGCTTCATCCCACCACCGTCCTTCCATCCTCGGCGAGGTCGCCATCCACGCCCAGCTCCGCGAGTCGGCGGCGCAAACCGTCGAGCGCGTACCGCATCCGGCTCTTCACCGTGTTCTCGGAGACGCCCGTCACCTCCGCGATGTCCTTGAACGGAATGCCGCTGTACTCACGAAGGATGAACACCTCGCGCTGCTCCTCCGGCAGGGTCGCCAAGGCGCGCTCCAGCAGCGGGCGCAGGCGCGCGTTGAAGGCACCTCGCTCCGGGCTGGCTCCCGAATCCGGCAGGGCATCCGCCAAGGCGCGCCCCTCCTCGCCATTCTCACCCTTCACCGGCGACTCCAGGGACGCGGCCTGGCGGTAGCTTTCTTTGCGCGCGCTGTCCACACAGAGGTTCCTCGCGATGGTGTAGACCCAAGTCGTGAACCGGGCCTTCGCCTGGTATTCGCCAGCGCTGCGTACGACCTTCAGCCACGTCTCTTGCAGCACGTCCTCCGCCCGTGCGCGCTGGCCGACGAAGCGCAGGATGAAGTTGAAGACCGGTGTCCTGTGCCTGCGCACCAACGCCTCGAACGCACGAGCGTCCCCCGCCTGGAAGGCGAGCATCAGCCGCTCGTCTGAGGTCTCCGGTCCCAACACTCCCCCATCGCTCGTGGAGCCACGCTCACTCCGGCCCACCCTCAACCCGAGCCCTCATAACGGGCGACGGCGAACAAGGGTCTAATCCGGTCGTGGCTTCCGGTAAGTGGCGAGAATGACAGGGAGCGCGACGACTGTCACCAATGCGGCCTGGGCCAGCAGCACCGTCGGCAGGGGCCGCTGGACATGGACCTGGAGGGAGCGGCCAAGCGCCAGGCCCAGCAGGACGCCCGTCGCCGTCCGCACGATGTTGGAGCCCGAGGCCGGGCGAAAGCGCCCCACCGCCCAGTCCCCCAGCGCGGGAAGCGTGAGGAGCAGCACCACCGGCACGTCCCACTCCCACTTCAGCGGAGCCCGCGCGGCGAGCAACCCCACCATCGAGGCCAACAGCACCGGGTACGTCCCCAGGCAGCGCGCGCACACCCGCACGCCACCGAGCAGGTACGTGCGGTTGTACTCATCCGGGTGATGGTGACTGAGCCAGAACACCGTCGGTCCCTCCGGATTGAGGCGCGGGTGGGGACTGCCGGGACGCATCTTCCGCGAGGAAGCACGCGGCGGAGTGCCCATCCGGCAGAGCGTAGAGCGGCGGGGACTCGCGCCGGCATCGCTCCATGGCGAGCGGACAGCGCGGATGGAACGTACACCCCGGAGGCGGCGCGAGCGGAGACGGCGGCTCCCCCGGCACCAACACGCGCGTGCGCGTCTTCCCCGGGTCCGGCACCGGCACCGCCGCGAGCAGCGCCTGGGTGTAGGGATGGCGAGGACGGCTGTACAGCACCCGCGCGGGCGCCAGCTCCACGATGCGCCCCAGGTACATGACCGCCACGCGGGTGGACATGTGCTCGACGATGTTCAGGTCGTGCGCGATGAAGACGTAGGTGAGGCCCCGCTCGCGCTGCAGGTCCACGAGCAGGTTGACGATCTGGGCCTGGATGGAGACGTCGAGCGCGCTGATGGGCTCGTCGGCCACCACCAGGTCCGGGCGCAAGGCGATGGCGCGGGCGATGCCCAGCCGCTGGCGCTGCCCACCGGAGAACTCGTGCGGATAGCGCCCGAGCGCCTCGCGAGGAAGGCCCATCGCATCCAGCAGCGACGCGACCTCCCGCTCCCGCTCGCCCGGCCCGCGCGCGAGGCCGTGGATGTCGAAGGGCTCGCCCAGGATGTCGCGCACCGTCATCCGCGGGTTGAGCGACGCATACGGGTCCTGGAAGACGAACTGCATGCGCCGACGAAGCGGCCGCAGTTGCCGCTGGGACAACCCCGTGAGCTCCTGCCCATCGAAGTGGACGGAGCCCGCGGTGGGGTCCACCAGCCGAAGCAACGCGCGGCCCAGCGTGCTCTTGCCGCAGCCACTCTCCCCCACCAGGCCCAGCGTCTCGCCCCGGAACACGTCCAGGCTGATGCCATCCACGGCCTTCACCGCGCCACGCGCGCGCTGCAGCCAGCCTCCACGCACGGGGAAGTGGACCGCGACATTCCGGGCCTGAAGCAGCGGCTCCGAGCTCATGGCGCGGGCACCGGATGATGACAGGCCGCGAGCTGGCCACCGCGCTTCACCTCGAGCACCGGCGCCACGCGAGCGCACTCCTCTTTCGCACGCTCACACCGCTCACGAAACGCACAGCCCGACGGCAAGCGCCCCAGCGCCGGCACCATGCCGGGAATCGCGCGCAGCCTGCGGCGCCCCCCCGAGACCTCCACCTCGCCCCCCAGCGCCGGAAGCGAGCGCAAGAGGCCCGCGGTGTACGGATGGGCGGGACGCGCGAACAGCTCGCGCACCGGCGCCTGCTCCACCACCTTCCCCGCGTACATCACCACCACCGTGTCGCAGCTCTCCGCGACGACGCCCAGGTCGTGCGTGATGAGCATCACCGCCATGCCGCGCTCGGCCTGCAGGCGCTTGAGCAAGTCGAGAATCTGCGCCTGGATGGTGACATCCAGCGCCGTGGTGGGCTCGTCCGCGATGAGCAGCGCCGGGTCACACGCCAGCGCCATGGCAATCATCACCCGCTGACGCATTCCTCCCGAGAGCTGGTGAGGCCACGCATCCACGCGCTCACCCGGCGCGGGAATGCCCACCTGCCTCAACATCTCCACTGCGCGCTCCCGCGCCTGCGAGCGAGAAGCGCCCAGGTGGTGCCGGACGCCCTCGGCGATCTGCTCCCCCACCGTGAAGACGGGGTTGAGCGACGTCATCGGCTCCTGGAACACCATGGCCGCGTGACGTCCTCGCACGCGCCGCAGCTCCGCGTCGGAGAGCTTCAGCAGGTCGCGCCCCTGGAAGAGCACCTCGCCCGCCGCCACTCGAATGGGCGGCTGGGGCGCGAGCCGCAGCACGGACAGCGCGGTGAGGCTCTTTCCACAGCCGCTCTCGCCCACCACGCCCAGCGTGCCGCCCGGAGGCACGCTGAAGGACACACCCTCCACCGCGCGCACCGGCCCCTCGTCCCGCGACAACTCCACGGTGAGTCCCCGGACGTCCAGCAGCGGGCCAGCGTGCGTGGGCGACGCGGCGTGCGTCACTTCTTCGCCAGCTCCTCCAGGAACTCCACCTCCTGGATGAGCCCCTTGCGGATGAGCAGGCGGATGAGGCTGGCCACCATGCGCGCGGGCTTCACCTTCTCCGTGTCCAGCACCGCCTCGTCGCCCCGAGACATGCGCTCGAGGTCGTCCAGGATGGCCAGGTCATCATCGGAGAAGTCCGGCGTCGGCGTGAGGGCCAGCGCGGGCCGGGAGCCCTTCGCGGCGCCCCCGAACAACACCACCGGCACCCGCGGCCGCGACTCCTCTTCTTCCGCGCCCAAGGCGGGAGGCGGTGGAGGACGCGCGGCGGGCTTCACGCCCAACAGGTCATCGAGCGAGTCACCGCCCGCCCCTGGCCGAAGCGCCTCGGCGGGAGGAGGAGGCGGTGTGCTGGGCCGACGCGCGGCGGGAGCGGCGGCGGGTGGAGCTCTCACTGCGGGGGGCTTCGGCGTCTCCGGCATCTCCCACTCCAGTGGCGTCCCCGCGGCGAAGTCGGAGGGGCCCAAGCCCACCTCCTCCAGCGGCATCGCCTCCACGATGTCCAGCGGCTCTCCCCTCGCCCGGGCCAGCGCGGTGTCCAGGTCGTCCGACGCCACGACGAAGACCCGCACCTGCTTGCGGAGCTGGAAGCGCAGCTCATCCACCAACGTCAGGTCTCCGGGGTCTTCCACCCCGACATGAATGCGCTCGCTGCGCCCCTCCACCTCCAGGCGGAAGAGCAGCACCCGGTGCTCCGTCTGGAAGTCCAGGGACACCAGCGAGGACACCTCGGAGGGAATCTCCTCGGGCAACTCCATGAAGGGCAGGCCGTGCTGCACCGCCAGCGCGCGGGCGACGTGCATCGGCGCGCACAGCCCCTGGGCCACCAGCGTCTCGCCCAGGCGCATCTGCCCTGGAGCGCCTCGCCTGCCGAGCGCCACCCGCACCTGCTCCTCCGTCACCACCCCCGCCTCGACGAGCAGCTCACCAATCTTCTTGCGCATGACGAAGGGCTACCGCTTGACCTTGGCGAGGTACTCCTCGCGAGAGAACACGCCCTTCTCGATGAGCAGCTCCACCATGGCCTTGAGGGCCGCGACCTCCTTGCGCTGCACCTCTTCCACGCTGCGCAACAGGTCCGCGGGGCTGCCTCCCGCGCCACCTCGGGCCGCGGGCTCCGGAGCCGGCGCGGGACGAGCGGCGGCGGGCGGGGGCTTGGGCGCGGAGGCCACCGCGGCGGCCGCCGGGTCCAGGTCCTTGAGGTTCTTCACCACCGTGCGGCCCTGGGCGTCCACCACCTTGAAGTTGGTGTCCGCGTCCTCCAGCTCCATGTTCTGCTCGTACAGGCGAGCAAAAGCCCGGGCGATGGAGGAGCGCCCCGCGACGTTCGGGATGATGCGGCACTTGGCCACCGCGCGAAGCTCGTCCAGCATCCGCACGTTGAGCGGGTCGCTCATCGCGACCACCAGCGTCTTGCCCTCGTCACGGAGCTGCAGCGGCAACACCGAGAAGTCCCGCGCCGTCTGCACCGGAATCTTCGCCTTCACGTGCGGCGGCAGCACCTGCACCGAGTCCAGGTTCACCGCCGGCATCCCCAGCTGCTTGGACAGCGCACGCACCAGGATGTCCTCGGAGACGAGGCTCATCCGGACCAGGATCTCCCCCAGCTTGCCGCCCCACTTCGCCTGTTCGGCGAGCGCGGCCTTGAGCTGGCTCTCCTGGAGCACATTCGCCTTGATCAGCAGTTCTCCGAGCTTGATCTGTGCCATGTCGTGGGGGGCACTCTACCCGAGTCCAGCCTCGGCGCTCCTTCTTCGTGCCTGACAGGTCAGGAACCCGGCACTGGGGGTGCTGGCGACTCATGCCCAGCGGCTGGCAGCTCCCTGCCCACGTCATCCACCTCGACGACCTTCGCGCCCTCGGGCGGGGTCAGCTCGTAGAGCGTCAGGTCGGGCCGGCCGTTCAGCTTGATTTGCTGATAGCGAAGCTCCAGCCGCGTGGCCGCCTGCTTCGCGACGAGCTCCACCTTGCCCGGGAAGATGAGCCCCCCGCGCTCGAGGAAGTCGTCGAAGCCCAGGTCATACCCCGGCACTCCCCGCACCTCGCTCTTCACCACGCGCAGATACTTGGGGTGAACCCGGAGCACCTGGGTGGCGGCGCCCCGATAGAGGGTCAGCACGTAGACGCCCTCCTTCGTGTCCAGCTCCAGCGTCTTGCGCTCGGCGGGGATGAGCGGCACCTGGCCCAGCATGATGGCCACCAGCTCCTCGCCCGGCAGGACCACGGGCAGGAAGCGCGAGACGTTCTGCGGGCTCGCGGGGCCCTGATAGAAGGTGTTCCCTTCGGTCTGGTACAGCCCGAAGCGCGTCCCGTCCGCCACGAGGGAGGCGAGCGGCCGGTTGAAGAAGTCGAACGTCTCCAGGTGCAGCAGGGCCGGCCGGGTGACGGCGAGGAACATCCCGATGGTGCCGCTCTGCTGGGGGGACTCGACGCGCAGCTTCGCGTCTCCCTCCAGCGTCACGACATTGTCCTGGTTGCGCCGGACATGCTGATAGACGACGTCGGCGTCGGTGAGCTGCCCTTCCGGCCCGAACTCGATGCGCTTGGGGCAGGCCGAACAGAGCACGACCAGGAAGATTGCGGCGGCTGCGCGGTTCATATCTCCTAGTCTGGGCCATGGCGCCCTGCCAGGTCACCCACCAATGAGCCTGAACGACATCCTGCATTACCTCCGCCTCGGCGGCGTCACCTTGGCGCTGCTCATCCTCGCCTCCGTGGGCGCGCTCGTCGTCGCCGTCGAGCGCCTCATCGCCCTGTGGGGTGTCAGCGAACGCTCCCGCCTGCTGGGCGAGGCGGTCAACAAGCACCTGCTGCGCGGTGACGTCGTCGCCGCCCGCACCGCGGCCGAGCGCTCGAACGCCGTCGCCGCGGACATCTTCCTCGCCGGATTCGACCGCTGGGAGCGCACGCGCGCCTCCGGAGGCGCGGGCGTGGAGGCCGCCGTGGAGCGCGAGCGCGCCCAGGTGGGCCTCAAGCTGCGCCGCAACCTGTGGATTCTCGCCACCATCGGCTCCATCACGCCCTTCGTGGGCTTGTTCGGCACCGTGGCCGGCATCATGCGCTCGTTCAAGGACCTGGGCCTGGACGTGGAGTCGGGCGGCACGGGAGGCACCGGCGCCGTGATGACGGGCATCTCCGAGGCGCTCGTCGCCACCGCCGTCGGCATCCTCGTGGCCGTGCAGGCCATGGTCTTCTACAACTACTTCCAGGCCCGCCTGTCGCGCGTGCTGGTGGAGCTGCGGCTGTTGGGTGACGAGTTCGCGGAGCTGCTCAAGGAGCGCGCCTCGGGCGTGCCCCCGGAGCCCGCGCCCCGTCCCGAGGCCGCCTCCCCCACCCCGCCTCGCACCGACTCGCAGCCGGCCTGAGCCCAGGGGAGAACCACCATGGCCATGGGCAAGACACCGGGGTCCGGTGACGAAGGCGAAGAGGGCGTCTTCGCCGAAATCAACATCACCCCGCTCACCGACATCTTCCTCGTGCTGCTCATCATCTTCATGGTGACCAGCTCCGTCATCGTCCAGCAGGGACCCGGCGGAGGCGCCAAGGCGGGCCTCAAGGTCAACCTGCCCAAGGGCGGCGCCGCGGACGTCACCGCGCGCACCACGGACCTGTCCGTGGCGGTGCTCGCGGACGGGCGCTTCGTGCTGGCCGGCAACGTCGTCAGCCAGGACGAGCTCCAGAAGGCCTTCGACGAAGCCAAGGCGAAGGACCCGGACACCATCGTCATCGTCCAGGCCGACGAGGGCGTCCCCCACGGCACCGTGGTGCACGTAATGGAGCTGGCGAAGAAGGCCGGCCTGGGTCAGCTCGCCATCGGCGTGCGCGAAGGCGAATAGCGCTCCGGAAACACGAAGGCCACCGTCGAAGCCCGTGTCGGCTTCCCGGTGGCCTTCTTGCGTCAAGAGGGGCTCACTGCTTCGTGAGCCCTCTCGAGTCAACGGCCAGGCTCAGACGCCACCGAACGCGGCGTCGGAGATGTCCACGGGGGACGTGTCCTCGAGGGCGATGAGCCGCGCGGCCTGCTCCACGCCGGGCAGCACGTTGCGCGCGTAGAACAGCGCGCTGAACTTCTTGCCGTCGTAGAAGGCGCGGTCCGGGTGGTCCGCCGACAGCGCGGCGGACGCCTTGTCCGCGATGAGCGCCGCGTCCAGCAGCAGCCAGCCCACGGCGACCTCGGACATCATGTTGAGGAAGCGGTTGGCGGACAGCGGAATCAGCGGGAACTTGCCGCCGTCCTGCGACCAGCCGAACAGCATCATCGCGCTGGACATCAGCGCCTCCTGCGCGCTCGCCAGGGCCTTCACCGCGTCGCCGTACACGGGGTTCTCGCGGTGCGCCTCGACGAAGGAGCCCACGTCGCCCATGAACTGCTGGAAGAACATGCCGCCGGCCTGACCCAGCTTGCGGCCCACCAGGTCCATGGCCTGGATGTGGTTGGTGCCCTCGTAGATGGAGAAGATCTTCGAGTCACGCGTGTACTGCTCCACCGGGTAGTCCTGGATGTAGCCGGCGCCGCCGTACACCTGGATGGCCTGCGAGCAGATGCGGTACGCCTGGTCGGAGCCATAGGACTTCACCAGCGGGGTGAGCAACTCCACCTGGCCCTTGTGGTAGGTGGCCGCCTCGTCGTCCTTGCCCGTCAACTGCCGCGCCTTGTCCAGGTGGTGGGCCAGCTTGATGATGAGCGCGCGGATGCCCTCCACGTGGGCCTTCATGTCCAGCAGCATGCGCCGGACGTCCGGGTGCTCGATGATGGCGGCGCGAGGCGCGGTGGGGTCCTTCCACTTGGTGAAGTGCGAGCCCTGCTTGCGGTCCTTCGCGTAGTCCAGCGCGTTGTAGTACGCGGCCGCCGCCAGCGAGACGCCCTGGATGCCCACGGCGATGCGCGCGCCGTTCATCATCTTGAACATCTGGCTCATGCCGACGTGCTCAACGGTGCCGACGAGCTCGCCCAGACAGCCGTCGCTCTCACCGAAGTTCAGCACACAGGTGGCCGAGCCGTTGATGCCCATCTTGTGCTCGATGGAGCCCACGGAGACGTCGTTCGCCTTGCCCGCGCTGCCGTCCGCGTTGATGCGCAGCTTGGGGACGATGAACAGCGACAGGCCCTTGGTGCCGGGCGCGGCGCCGTCGATGCGCGCGAGGACCAGGTGGATGACGTTGTCCGCCATGTCGTGGTCGCCGCCGGAGATGAAGATCTTCGTCCCCTTGATGCTGTACGTCCCGTCGCCGTTGCGGCGCGCGGTGGACTTCGCCGCGCCCACGTCGGAGCCGGCGTGCGGCTCCGTGAGGCACATGGTGCCGCCCCACGTCCCGTTCAGCATGCGCTCCACGAACTGGTGCTGCTGCTCCTTCGTGCCGCACTCGGCGATGACTTCCGCCGCGCCGAACGCCAGGCCCGGGTACATGTTGAAGGCCGAGTTGGAGCCCGATAGCAGCTCCTCCACCGTCACCTGCAGCATCATCGGCGCGCCCTGGCCGCCGTGCTCCGGGCTGACCGACACCGTCTTGAAGCCCTGCTCGTAGAGCTTCTTCCACGCGTCCTTGAAGCCCGTGGGCGTCAGGACCGAGCCATTCTCCACCCGACAGCCCTCGCGGTCGCCCACCGAGTTGAGGGGCCCCAGCACCTCGCGCGCGAAGCGGTACGTCTCCGACAGGACCGCCCGGGCCTCGTCCGAGCCCCAGGCGTCATACGGCGCCTGACCGGCCACCTGGCCGAAGCCGAACTGCTCGAACAACGTGAAGTAAATCTCTCGGAGGTCGATCTTGTAGGTGTTGATGCCGGCGGACATGGCCACTCCTGCGTGTTGGCTCGCTGCCTACCCTCCCCGGAGGGCCTTGGGTCAGCGGCACGAATGAGACACACGAAGTGTGGCGGCGACTGATTTTTGAGTCAACCCTGAATGACACCCTGCGTTGAGGGGCCCGCCTGGGCCCCTCACTTCGCAGGGAGGGAAAGCGCTACTTCTTGGGCTTCTTGGGGGACGGGAGTGTCGCCGTCTTGGCGGCGGGCTTCTCCCGGGGGGCGGTCTTCTTGGAGGTGGCGCCGGTGCGCCGCTCGTCGGAAGCGTCCTCGTCCTCGGTGGCGGGCGAGCCATCGCCTGCTCCCCCACCCGCCGCGGTCGCGGGGGTGTTGGCCAGGCTCTCGCGCGGCACCTCGATGACGATGGGGGACTGACCCGAGCGCTGCCGGTTCTCGTCCTCCAGCGAGTAGAAGAGCTGAATCTGCGCGCCGCCCTTCATCACCAGTTCGCCGCGCTGGTTCTCCGCCCACAGGTCGATATCCACGAAGTAGCGGCCCGCGGTGCCGTGGCGGTTGCTGACGCGGCCCTTGCAGACGACCGTGTCGCCGGGCCACACCATCTTGATGAAGCGCACGTTGTAGCGCCGCATCTGCCCGCCCCGGGCCCAGTCGCTGATGAGCTGGCCCAGCATGCCCATGACGAGCATCCCAGGGGCGTACACGCTCGGCATGCCCACGCTCTTGGCGTAGAGCTCGTCGACGTGGACGGGATTGTAGTCCCCGGAGGCGCCCGCGTAGCGCGCCAGCTGGACGCGGTCCACGGGGGCCTTGGCCAGCGCGGGCAACTCATCGCCGACGCGGATGGCCTCGAAGTAGAGCTTGCGGGCGGGCATCACGGGGTCTCCTTCGTGGCTCGGACGACCAACGTCCGGCGGGCGCGGAACACCAGGTTGCCTTCCTCGTCACGGCCTTCGTCCTCGATGACCGCGATGTCCATCTTCCCGGACATGCCTTGGCGCTCGGAGACGTCCGCGACGCGGGTGGATACGTAGATGCGGTCCCCTGCGAAGATGGGCCGCTCGTAGTCGAAGCCCTGCTCCGCGTGGAGCAGGCTCTTGATGCCCACCCCCAGCAGCTCCCTCAGGTCCGCGGCCGAATGGAACGAGGCCGGGAAGGTGGGCGGAGCGATGATGGTCGGGTAGCCGGACGCACGAGCGTACTCCTCGTCGTAGTAGATGGGATTGTAGTCCCCGATGGCCTCCGCGAAGCGGCGGATGGCACCTTTCTCCACTTCGTTGAGCGTCGGCGGCGAGGCACGGCCGATGGCATTCTTGTCCAGCATTGGCCCTCTCCTGACTCTAGCGTCCGGCCGGAAGCTCGAGCACCGTGAGGAGCCCTGCTTCGGCAGCCGTCAAGCGTGGCGCGGCATTCACCAGCACATTCGCGGTGGCCCGGTCGCCTGCCACTCCCCCCGGGATCTCCAACACCAAACGAGGCTCCGCGTCGATTTCGATGCGGTCCTTCGGTTCATCCGCCCCCATGGCGATGGTCAGTTCCAGTCGGACCCGCTCTTGTCCGTCCTCCAACCCCACCACTGACTGGAACATGCCCGCCACCCGCCCCTTCTTCACGGTAAACGCGCCGCCGAGGATGTCTTCCTCGGCGAAGACGGGGGCTACCTCTTCTTCGTAATCATCACAATCCAACCCCAGGCCCAGGGCCGCGAGTGCCGCGGACTCCACCAGTCCCACGTGGCCGAGTTGCTCACCATCCACCAACTCGAAGAACTCCTCCTCCGTCAGCCCCGCGCCGACCTTGCGCTGCAGCGCCTCGCGCCGGGTGCGCGCGTCCACCACCCGCGTCACCGTGGCGCGCCGCACCGGGCCACACACCAGCCCCGCGGTGGCCACCAGCCGGTCCAGCACGAAGCCCGGGTTGACGCCCGCGCCCAGGATGGAGACCTCCGCGCGCTGCGCGGCCTCGTCCAACTTGTCCGCGAGCTCCGGGTACTTGAGGTACGGGAACGCCAACTCCTCGCAGGTGCTCACCACCGGCAGCCCCAGCTTCAGCGCCGCCAGCAATTGCTCCATCACCTGCGGCAGCCGGGAGCCCGTCGCGTGCAGCAGCACCGCGCCCTTGCGACGCCCCACCGCCTTCTCCAACGAGTCCACCACCTTGACGCGGGGCGCCGGTCCTCCCAGCACGTCTCCCAGTGGACGACCCACCAGGGCGGCGTGGGTATCCACGGCCCCAATCAACTCGACTTCGGGACTGGACAGGGCAGCCTTGGCAATCTCCTGCCCGATGAACCCCAGCCCCATGACCACCACCGGCACCGGCCCTGCTGGGGCTCTAGCCATCGGAGATTGCTCCAGGATTCCAAGGGGTTAGCGATGAAACTCAACCTTGCGGCCCACCATAAATCACACCTTGGCGGGCAGGCAAGCATCACTTGGTTTGGCTGCTCTTGCCCTTTGCAAGAACTTCCAATGATTTCCGGGGCTTGCAACCACAAACGTGGGTGGGGGGCCTGTTAGGGGACCCGGCAAGACGTGTATAAATATAGACAAGCCCGCGACCTGCCGGAGACCCGCCAACATGGACCGCATCCTCGTGGTGGATGACGACGTGCTCATCCTCGCCGCGCTCTCACGGATCCTCGAGACGGAAGGCTACGACGTCGTCACGCACAGCGACCCGGCCCTGGCGGCGCGCGAGGTCGGCTTCAGCGTCGTGCTGACGGACTTCATGATGCCGTACCTCAACGGCATCGAGCTCCTGGGCGTCCTGCGAGAGACCAACCCCAAGGCGGTGCGGCTGATGCTGACGGCGGCGGCGGACTTCCGCGTCGCGTCGGAGGCCGTCAACCGCGGCGAGGTGTTCCGCCTCCTCGGCAAGCCGTGGTCGCTGAGCGAGCTGACGAGCAGCGTGCGACAGGCGGTGGAGCACTACCGACTGGTGGAGACCAACGAGCGGCTGTCGCGCGAGGTGGCGGCGAAGAACGCGGAGCTGGTGGCCATCAACCAGGACCTGGAGCGGCGCGTGGTGGAGCGCACTACGGGCCTGCTGGATGGGCTCATCAGCGCGCTGGACTATCGCGACACGGAGACGCAGTGGCACTCGCGTCGCGTGTCGCTCTACTCGCGCAGGCTCGCGGAGGAGGTCGGCCTCGCGGGCGCGGCGCTCGACGTGGTGGAGCAAGGAGCCCTGCTGCACGACATCGGCAAGATTGGCGTGCGCGACTCCATCCTCCTCAAGCCCGGCCCGCTCACGCCCGAGGAATGGGTGGAGATGCGCAAGCACCCCGAGTTCGGCTACCGGATGATGGCGAAGATGCCCTACCTGCACGAGGCGGCGCTCATCGTCCTCCAGCACCAGGAGCGCTGGGACGGCAAGGGCTACCCGCAGGGGCTCGCCACCGAGGACATCTGCATCGGCGCGCGCATCTTCAGCATCGCCGACACCGTGGACGCCATCACCTCGGACCGCCCCTATCGCAAGGGCCGGCCCATGAGCGTGGCGCGCGAGGAGATCCGCCGCTGCGCGGGGACCCAGTTCGACCCCAACCTCGCCGACGCCTTCCTGCGCATCCCCGAGACGGAGTGGCAGCGCATCCGCCACCAGGTGGAGACGCTCGAGAAGGAAGAGCACGAGCGCTGGCGCAGCCATCCGCTCGGGCCGCCGGAGCCGCTCGCCCGCGCGAGCGGCGCCTGACGTCGCGACCTACGGCAGCGTCACCGCGGTGACCTCACGAATCACGTCGCCCTCCAGCAGGGCGTCCACCGTGTCCATGCCGGACACCACCTCGCCGAAGACCGTGTAGCGGCCGTCGAGGTGCGGCTGGGGTGCGTGTGTGAAGAAGAACTGGCTGCCACCGGTGTCCTTCCCGGAGAGCGCCATGCCCAGCACGCCGCGCAGGTAGGGCCGCCGGGTCATCTCGCAGCGGATGGAGTAGCCCGGGCCACCCTCCCCGTCTCCGCGCGGGTCCCCGCCCTGCGCGACGAAGTCCGGCACCACGCGGTGGAAGGTGATGCCGTTGAAGTAGCCCTTGCGCGCCAGCCCGTACAGGTTGCCGGAGGTCAGCGGCGCGTCCTCGGCATCCAGGCGCACGGTGATGTCGCCCTTGTCCGTGCGCAGCACCAGTCCGGCGCCATGCGGGGCGGCTTCGGGGCGGAAGGTGTCCCGGGGCAGCGCCACGCGCTCGGAGCGCACGGGCTTGCCGGTGACCTCGGTGAGGGCCGTGGCCGCGACGCGACGCACGTTCGCGTGGGGATGCAGCAGCCACTGGCGCATCCGCGGCTCCGCCGCCGCGCCCTCCAGCGCGACGAGCGCACCGGCCACCGGGGCCGCCAGGTCGGGCTCGGCGGGGACGCGGTCGGCCAGCGCCCGCACACCTGGCAGGGTGCTCGGGTCCTTCAACTGCCCCAGCGTCGACGCGGCCGAGCCCGCGACCACCGCGTCCTCGCTTCGCAGCAACTCGGCCACCATCGCCGCTGTCCGAGGCGTGGGGCGCTCGGCCAGGACCTCCATCGCCGTGAGCCGGACTCGCGCGGACGAATGGCTCAGGTACTTCTCCGCGAACTCGGCGGGAGCCTTGTTCCGGGAGAGCGCGACCTCACGCAGGCCCAACGACAGGCTGCGCTCCTCGGACACCCTCGCCCAGCCGCAGCGAAGCACTTCGGCGAGCTCTCCCCGCTGACGGTCCAACGCCGCGGCCAGCCGGCAGTCGAGCCACCCCAGGTCCGCGAGCGCCACCTCCGAGGCCTGGCCGCGCAGTCGCGGGTCGGCGATGGCGGAGCGCAGCGACTCGAGGACGGGCGCGCCGAAGTCCGGCAGCCCTTGCTGCGCCAATGCCAGGAGAGGATGCCCCTCCGCGGAGCGAGCCCGCGTCGCCTCGCGAGGCGCGGAGCCCACCGGCAGCGGCGTCTCCTTCCCCTCCGCCACACGCGCGACCCGGGTCGACAGCGTCTTCAGGACCTCCAGCGGGACACACGGTCCGCTGCACGTGGCCGCGAGCTTCGCGAGCGCACGCGCCGCCTCCGCCGCCACGCGAGGAACCGCGTCATTCAACAGCGCGCCCAACACCACCGCGTCCTCAGGCCCGCCGACATCCCCCAGGGCCTTCGCACACAGGGCCCGAAGGTCGGCGTCTTCATCCGTGAGGCACCGGCGCAGCGAGGGCAGGGCCTCCGCCCGCTTCGCCGTCGCCACCAGGTACGCACCGCCATACCGGGCCGCGACGGGCCGATCCGAGGCCATCAGCGCCAGCGCGGGAGCAAGAGGCACGTCCTTCACCACCGCCGCGCCACCGCGACGGGCCGCCACACCCAGCGACAGCGCGGCACGACCCGCGACTTCGACCTCGCTCCCCTGCATGCGCTCCACCAGTCGCGCGAATGCGTCGGGCGTCGCGAGGCGCCCCAACGCATCGAGCTGGGTGACGTGCACCTGCGCGTCGCGCTCCACCGCCTCGGCCTCCAGCAGTGGCCCCGTGAGCCGCCCCCGCTCCGCGTCCGTGAGCGGCTCCCACGAGAGCGCCAGCTCACCCACCGCGAATGCGGCCTCGCCGCGCACGCGAGGCTCTTCGTGCCGCAGCCCCGCGACCACCGCGTCGAGGGTGGCCACGTCCTGGATGCGAGCGAGCGCCCGGAGCGCCCGAGCGCGCACGCGAGAGTCCGGGGCACCGGTAGCCAGGGACACGAGCTGTCCGTCCCCGAGCGAGCGCAGGTCCTCCCAGTCCTGGATTCGCGACATCACCTCCGGGTCCGGGGGCGCTGTATCGGAGCCTCGTCCGGTGTGGGCACAACCTGAAACCAGGACGAGGAGTGACAGGGACAGGCCGCGGAGGATCGGACGTCGCATGGCCTCGGCCTAGGCCAATTCTCCGCGAAAATCCAGGGGTTAGGCCGCATGCGGTTTGACACGCGCGGCCTGGGGCTCCGAAGATGCGCCTTCGCATCCCTCTGCAGGAGCGCCGGTTCTGAACTGCCCTGGCTGCGGCTCGAAGGTAGCCGCCAACGCATCGATTTGTTCCGTCTGCGATTACATCATCGACGGCTCGTTCCTCTCGGCGGAGCCCCCGGGAGACAACGATGATGAGTCCACGGGCGCGAACGAAGACCCACGCCCGGCACCCAAGCCCGCGGCCCCCGCGCGGCCTCGGCCCGCGAAGTCCTCGGGCAGCAGGCCCCCTCCCGCCGCGAGCGGCGACGCCACCAACGTCCGCAGCGTGGAGGACATCGCCAAGAGCGCCTCCCAGCGCGCCAGTCGGCCCGCGCCCGCGTCTCGCCCCGCGCCCAACACGGCGCCCCGCCGCTCCGCGCCCGCCGCGGCCACCGCCCCCGCGGCTTCCGCGAGCCCGGACCCGTGGGACCGCGCCCACCGACCGGACTCGGACGACGAAGAGAACAACGCCATCGTCGACCCGGACGAGCTCATCCAGGACGCCAAGGACCTGATGGGCGCGATGAGCGTCGGGGACAAGATTGCCTTCTATGGCGCGGGAACGGTCGTCCTCTCGTGCTTCGTGCCGTGGAAGGAGACCGCCGCGGACGGCGACGCACTGGGCTTGATGAGCACGGGCTTCGGCGCGTTCCT
This sequence comes from Myxococcus stipitatus DSM 14675, assembly GCF_000331735.1. Taxonomy (GTDB): domain Bacteria; phylum Myxococcota; class Myxococcia; order Myxococcales; family Myxococcaceae; genus Myxococcus; species Myxococcus stipitatus. The sequence goes on from NC_020126.1 coordinate 6,596,021, forward strand.
GCTCGCGCTGGCGGTGATGGTGACCATCGGCATCCGCGCGCGCGCCACCTTCCCCAACCTCAACCCCGTGGTGCCGTGGATGGGGCAGTTGGTCACCACCATCATGTGCGTCATCTGGTGCGTCGTGTTCATCAAGGTGTCGTCGGACACCACGCTGGTGCCCTCGCCCATCGGCAACTCGGAGATGATGAACTCCTCGCCCAGCTTCGGCGTCTTCATCGGCCTGCTGGGCGCGATTGCCGCGCTGATTGGCGCGTTCCTGGGCCTGAAGAGCCGCAACCAGGACTGACGCGGGCCCATCCGCGCGCACCTCACGAAAGGGGTGCCGCGCGGAGCCACGTCGTTCTAGCGTCCCGCCACCATGTCCGACGCCTCGCCCCTCTCCCGCCTCACCGCCGCGCTGAGCGGAACCGTCTTTGGCCAGCCGCGTGTGCTCGCCGACCTGGTGACGGCCTTCCTCGCTCGAGGCCATGTGCTGCTGGAGGGTGTCCCAGGCGTGGCGAAGACGCTCACCGCGCGCAGCATGGCCGGAGCGCTGGGGCTGCTCTTCACGCGCATCCAGTTCACCCCGGACCTGATGCCGGCGGACATCCTCGGCACCAACGTCTTCCAGCCGCAGGACAACGTCTTCCGGCTGGTGAAGGGCCCCATCTTCACCGAGGTGCTGGTCGCGGATGAAATCAACCGCACCCCGCCCAAGGCCCAGGCCGCGCTGCTCGAGGCGATGGAGGAGCGGCAGGTCACCATCGACGGCGTCACCCACCCGCTGCCGCCGCACTTCTTCGTGGTGGCCACGCAGAACCCGCTGGAGCTGGAGGGCACCTATCCCCTCCCCGAGGCCCAGCTCGACCGCTTCCTCATGCGCGTGCGCGTGGGCTACCCGGAGGGCGACGCGGAGACGACCATGCTGCGCGCCTTCCACCAGCGCGAGGGGCGCCCTCCCTCGGTGGACCGCGTACTCGACGCCCCCACGCTGATGGAGCTCCAGGCGCGCGCGGCCCGCGTCACCTGCGATGACTCGATTCTCCAGTACGTCGTCGCCGTGGTGCGGGACACTCGCGCCAGCTCCCGCGTGCGCCTGGGCGCCAGTCCCCGCGCCGCCCAGGCCCTGCTCGCCGCGGCCAAGGCTCGCGCCGCGCTGATGGGCAACGACTTCGTCACCCCCGACGACGTGAAGAGCGTGGTGCCCAGCGTCCTCAACCACCGCCTGCTCCTCAAGGCCGAGGCCGAGGTGGAAGGCGTCACCGCGGACGACGTGCTGAAGCAGACGCTCGAGCGGGTGCGGGTCCCTCGGTGAGGCAGGGGCGGCCGGTCCCCACGGGCCTCGCCGTGGCGCTGTTCGCCGGAGGGCTCGTCCCCGCCGCGCTGACCGTGGCCAGTCCCACCTTCGGCTGGCTCGCGCTGGCGATGAACGTGGCCGTGCTCGCCCTGTGCGCCGTGGACTTCCTGCGCGCCCCCCGCGCCGAGGACGTGAAGGTCTCTCGCGAGGTGGAGCCCATCCTCTCCTCGGGCACTCGCAACGCCGTGCACTGGGTGTTCGAGCGGCTCGACCCGGGCCCCTCCCCCTTGCGCGTGGAGGTCCGCGACGAGCCCCCCAGCACCGTCGTCAGCACCGGCCACCGCCAGTCCCTCACCCTGGCCCCCCGGAGCACCGCGCCCTCGCGGCTCACCTACTTCGTCACCCCTCCCTCTCGAGGGGATGCGCACTTCGGCGACCTGCACCTGCGCCTGTCCGGCCCGCTGGGCCTGTGCGCGAGGCAGGTGCGAGTGCCCGCGGCGCAGTCGGTGAAGATCTATCCGGACCTCACCGCGCTCTCGAAGGAAGCCCTCACGCTGGCGCGCTCCTCCGACGCGCCTTCCGAGCGCACCGTGCGACGCCGCGCCTCCGAGGGCCGGGAGTTCGAGTCCCTGCGCGAGTACCGCCCCGGCGACGACTACCGCCACATCGACTGGAAGGCCTCCGCGCGCCACGCCCACACGCTGGTGCGCACGTGGCAGCCGGAGCGGCACCAGCCCATGTTGCTGCTGCTCGACTGCGGGCGGCACATGGCCGGCAAGGTGCGAGGCCGGCGAAAGCTGGACCACGCCGTGGACGCGGCGCTCCGCCTCGCGCGCGTGGGCCTGGACGCGGGCGACGTCGTGGGCGTCATGGCCTTCTCCAGCGACGTGCTCACCTTCCTCCCCCCGCGCAAGGGCCACGAGCACCTGCGCCTCATCACCGAGTCGCTCTACCGCGCCGAGGCCGCGCTCGAGGAGAGCGACTACGGCCGCGCCTACGACTTCGCCTTCGCCCGGCAGACGCGCCGCACACTCGTCGTGCTCTTCACGGACCTGGTGGACCCGGACGCCTCCTCGGCGCTGCTCACGCGGACGCTGGCCCTGCGTCCCCGGCACCTGCCCGTCGTCGCCTCGCTGCTGGACGAGGACGTGCGCGCCGCCGCGACTCACGTGCCCGAGGAGGTGCAGGACGCGTACTCGCGACAGGCCGCCTCGCGGCTGGAAGCGGAGTTCCGCCGCACCGCCAGCACCCTGCGCGACGCGGGGGCCCTGGTGGTCCGAGCCCCCGCGCAGGGCTTCGGCGCGGCCACGCTCAACGTGTATCTGGACGTCAAGTCTCGCGGACTCCTGTAGTCCTCGCGGTGATGTCCAGCGGAAAGTTCGTGTGACAGGCACATACGGCGCGCGCGCGCGTCGCTCACGAAGAAGCATGCCAATCGCGCGGAGGCCGATTTTTCGGCCTCGGAAACGACCCCCTTTACACCGTGCCCTCCGTCAACAAAATGGCCGGTCTCTTTCGCCCCCCTTTCGGTGGGCACCCAGAAACTGCACGGATGGAGACGGTCTTGCCGGAGGTCGCGAGGGGATTGCGGGTGGAGGTGGAGGCGGACGCGTCGGTCCTCGCCGGCGCGGCGGCGCCCGTGGAGCCGGTCCGGTCGCTGACCCCCTTCCATGAGCGGCTGCTGGCCGAGGAACTCCTGGCGCGCAGCGGCGACACCCAGCAGCGGCTGGCCGGGGCCCTCTCCGAGGCCAAGGTCGACCTCAATCCCCACCAGGTCGAGGGCGCCATGTTCGCGCTCGACTCGTTGTCGCGCGGCGGCTGCATGCTGGGTGACGAGGTGGGCCTGGGGAAGACCATCGAAGCGGGCCTCGTCATCGCCCAGCTCATGGCCGAGGGGAAGACGCGCATCCTCATCCTCGCGCCGGCCACCCTGCGGGCGCAGTGGAACAGCGAGCTGCGGGAGAAGTTCGACCTGGACAGTGTGCTGGTGGATGGCCGCACCGTGCGCGCCAACGGCAACTGCTTCGACCAGCCCTTCCCCGTCATCTGCTCGCACCCCTTCGCGGCGAACAAGGCGCACCTGACGTCGGAGATTGCGTGGGACCTCATCGTCATCGACGAGGCCCACCGCCTGCGCAACGCGCACCGGGCCAACAACAAGATGGGCCAGGCGCTGAGGGCCTCCCTCGCCGGCAAGCCCAAGCTGCTGCTCACCGCCACCCCGCTCCAGAACGACATCATGGAGCTGTTCGGGCTGATGTCGCTCCTGGACGAGCAGATCCTCGGCCCCGAGCACGCCTTCCGCAGCCGCTACCGGGTGGACGAAGGCGGAGGCATGTCCGAGGCCGCCGCCACCGAACTCAAGGAGCGGCTGGCCCCCGTGGTGCAACGCACGCTGCGCCGACAGGTGCGCGAGTACGTGCGCTACACCAACCGCCGCTCCATCGTGGAGGACTTCACGCCCTCGCCCGAGGAGCATGACCTCTACGAGAAGGTCAGCGAGTACCTGCAGCGCTCGGAGGCCGCGGCCATCGAGCCCGGCAAGAAGACGCTCCTGACGCTCTGCTACCGCAAGCTCCTGGCGTCCTCCACCTACGCCATCGCCCCCACCCTCCGGCGCCTGTCCGACAACCTGGACAAGCGCCTGCAGGCGGCGAAGCTGGGCCAGAAGGCCCTGGCGATGTTCGAGCCCGAGGAGGCCAAGCAGTTCGTCGAAGAGGGCGAGGAGTGGTCGGACGACCCGGCCAAGGCGCCCAACATCCGCGTGCTCGAGCAGGAGGTGTGGGAGCTGCGCCAGTACGCGGACCTGGCGGACTCCATCAAGGTCAACGCCAAGGGCGAGGCGCTCAAGCGCGGCCTGGACCGCACCTTCGGCGTGATGCAGTCGCACGGCTGGCCCGTCAAGGCGCTCATCTTCACCGAGTCCAAGCGCACGCAGCAGTACCTCTTCAACCTGCTGTCCGCGAGCGGCTACCAGGGGAAGATCTCGCTCCTGTCCGGAGACATGGCCGGCACGCCCGAGGAGCGGCGCGCGCTGGTGGACGAGTTCCGCAACAAGACGCAGATCCTCATCTGCACCGAGGCCGGCGCCGAGGGCCTCAACCTCCAGTTCTGCAACCTGGTGGTGAACTACGACCTGCCCTGGAACCCGCAGCGCGTGGAGCAGCGCATCGGCCGGTGCCACCGGTACGGACAGCAGCGGGACGTGCTGGTCATCAACTTCCTCAACCGCATGAACGCCGCGGACGCGCGCCTGTTCGAGCTGTTGGAGAAGAAGCTCAACCTCTTCGACGGCGTGTTCGGCGCCTCCGATGAAATCCTCGGCGCGCTGGAGAGCGGCGTGGACTTCGAGCGCCGCGTGCTCGACATCTACCAGTCCTGTCGCAAGGTCGAGGACATCAACACGGCCTTCGACAAGCTGCGCTCGGACATGGAGCAGCGCATCAGCCAGCGCATGACCCAGATGCGCTCGGTGGTGATGGAGCGCTTCGACGGCGACGTGCGCCGCCGCCTGCGTGGGCAGAACGACCAGACCAAGGAAGCCCTCGCCAAGCGGCAGCAGGAAGCCCGCGCCCTCACCAGCTCCGTGTTGGGCAGCCGCGCGTCTGGACGGCTGGAGGTGGCCAAGGCCGCCTACGCCGTCAAGGAGCGCAAGCATGACGCCATCAGCTACCTCCAGTTGGACGCCGCGGGTCTCCCCTCCCGGCTGGCGCGACTGGCCGGCAGCGAGGGCTGGTGGTTCGCCTACAAGTTCGAGACGACGGGCCTGAAGCCCGAGGAGAAGGTCGTCCACCTGGTGCTGGTCAAGGACCGCGAGGGCAACTTCCGCGCCCTGCCCCTCCAGGACGGCACGCACTTCGTGAAGCTGGAGGCGAAGGAGGAGCGACGCCGCCAGCCCGCGCCCGTGTCCGTGCAGCTCATGCAGGAGCAGTCCCTCATGACGGCCAAGGATGAAATCATCCGCGCCGCCGAGCGCCGCAACGCCCTGGAGCTGGACAAGGCCAAGGAGCGCGCGGACCGCTACGTCGAGGACTGCCTCATGGAGTCGCGCGAGGCCGTGGAGGCCGCCCGCCAGCAGTGGATCGAGGCGCGCAAGCAGGTGGCCCCCGTGGAGGATGTCGCCGAGCGCGCGAAGGCCCGGGCGCACTCGGACCGCATGGAGCGCGAGTACCGCCGCAAGCTGTCCTCGCTGCGCAACGAGGAGGAGAAGCGCTACGCCTCCAAGGACCGCCAGCTCGCCGAGCTCGCCCAGAAGGCCAAGGTGGCGGAGAAGCGCTCGCTCATCGCCTCCGCCTACTTCTGGCTGTCCTGAGCCGCCTCCAGCGGCTTGAGCCGCACCCACGTCGCGCCCCAGCCTCCGTCTGACTCGGAGGCGGAGCGGAAGGACTCCACTTCCTCCAGCTTCGGGAGCAGCGAGTGCACGGTGCGGCGCAGCGCCCCGGTCCCCTTGCCGTGGATGATGCGCACGTCGAGCAAGCCCTTCTGGCGACAGGCCCAGAGGTACTCGATGACCAGGGGCTTCACCTCGCGAGGGTGAAAAAAGTGCAGGTCGAGGTTGCCGTCGATGGGGAGCTCGACGAACTCGTCCTCAGCGGGCGGGGGTTCCGTTCCCTCCGGAGGGAGCAAGTCCTCGCCGGGTGGTGGAGCTGGTGGTCGCCGCGGGCTCATTCGTCCACTCCCCCGACTCTCGCTTCTTGCGCTCCGCTTCCTGCCGACGTCGCTCCCGGGCCACCCGGTACTGCTCGGAGACCTCGGAGAGTTCGTGCTTCAACGCGGCCAGGTTCTTCTTCAGGTCATCCGCCGAAGCCGCGTCGCGCTCGTCCGCTCGCTCGTCACGAGCGCCGGCGCCTCCGGCTGTCGTCATCTGAACTACCAGGGCCGCGACCAGGACGGACTTCATGCCGCATGAAGTAAGCAAGAGTTGTGCACGGAGGCAAGGGGCGTTCATGACGCGACGCTCCGCTGGCTCCCCTCCTGCGCCTTGCCGGAGACGATACGTTCCGCCAGTTTGATAGCGGACAGTGGCGCGCTGCCCTCGGCTTTGTTGTTGATGGTGACGAAAACGGGGCGCTCGCGTCGCAGTCCCGCCAGACACGCGCGCGCCAGCAAGTCCCGGGTGGGCACGTCTTCGTCCACCAGACGGTTGAAGGGCGCGTAGCGGGCGCGAGCCTCCTCGTAGCCCAGGTTCGGCGGCAGCATCCACCGCACCACCAACGCGCGGGCCTCCAACGCCCGCGTGCGCTTGGCCTGGAGGCCCATGTTCGGCATGTGCGCCCAGATGGCCAGCACGGGACTGGCGCCGACGTCCGCGAGCGCCTGCGCGAAGCCCTCCGTCAGCAGCTCCTCGTTGCGCACCTCCACCGCGTACAGCGGGCCCTTGGGCAGCGCGGAGAGGAAGGCATGCAGCCGCTCCACGAAGCGCGCGACGCCCCCGAGCACCTGCGGGTCCTGCGGCGGGAACTGGAAGACGAGCGGGCCGCCCTTGTCGCCCAGGCCCTCCACGAAGGGGCGCACCACGAACTCCTCCGCGTATGCGGCATTCAGGAAGCGCTCGTTGAGCTGGCCTCGCTGCGCGCCGTAGCGCTCATGCGTCGGGAAGCGCGCCAGGGTGCAGGCCTCGTGGGCCTTCACGAGGAAGCGGAAGTCTGAGGGGACTTGCTCCGCGTACTCGGCGAACGTCTCCGCGGTGACGGGGCCGTAGAAGGTGCGGTCGACGCCCACCGTGCGCAGGACGGGGTGGCGCGAGTACGCGGACAGGCCCTCGCGCGCGAGCTGTGACGCGGTGGCCTCGTGGTCGAAGACGAGGCCATTCCACCCCGGGAAGGTCCACGACGAGGTGCCCAGGTAGATGCCCTGGGGAAGCTCGTGGCCCAGCGTGGCCAGGGCTTCCGGCACCGGGGCGGGCTCCACGGGCTGCGCGCGTCCACGGCCCCGCGAGGGCGCCTCCACGGGGGCTCCCGTGAAGAGGTCGAGCTGAGAAGGTCCACGCTGTGGAGCCATCGGCATCTCCTGCTTCGTCCAGCCACCGCGACGCGGCGCCGAGCATCCAGCGAACAGGCCTGGCGCTGGACCTCACATGATTCAGCAGGTTGCCTCAGAACGCAGTGACGGCCCAAGCGGGATGTCCGTCCCACAGGCAGCCGAGCCCCCTTTTCACATTCTCGGACCGTGCCCCGACCGTCCCGCATCAACACGACGCGGGACGTCGGGTGTCCGGGGAAGACCACCCCGAGCGACAAGGCCCTCACCCCGTCGCTCGGGCAGCGAGGGCCTCGGCCATCACTGACCTGCGTTGACGGTGACGCCCGTGCCCACGTGGCGCGCGGTGCCGACACCCGTGACGAGGTTGCCTGTCGAGGTGACGGTCAGCGCGGTGCCCCCACCCTTCTCGTAGCTCAGGCCCCGGCTGGTGGCGCCGCCGATGCCTCGGATGACGTTCCCCGTCACCGAGACGAAGCCCGTGCCGTAGTTGACCTGGCCGATGGACAGGTAGTGGTAGCGCGAGGCGGCGTTGGGCTCGCCTCCGAAGTTGAAGACCTTGTTGTCGGAGATGACCGAGGCCGCGTCCCCCTGCACCGTGACGTCGATGCCCGCCCACGTCCCCGCGGTGGTGCCCTCACCGAAGCCCTCGACGTAGTTGTCGGAGAGGGTGGTGCCGAACATCCGGCGCGCGACGAGGGCGGATTGGCCCACGCCGTAGAGGTGATTGCCGCGCACCTTCCAGCCCGCGGAGTTCTCCATGCGGATGGCGCTCTCGCCCGAGTCCGCAATCCAGTTGTCGATGAGGTCCCAATCCGTCACCGAGTTGGCGGAGTCCTGGACGTACACCCCATGGAGACCCGAGTCGCTGATGAAGTTGTGGACGATGCGCCCGTTCACCTGCGTGTTGACGATGGCCGTCCCCGCGCTGTTGGTGTTGGTGAGGCGGATGCCCGAGCCGCGCATGTGGTTGATGCGCAGGTTCTCCGCGGTGGAGTTCCAGGACATCAACACGAGGCCATCGGTGGCCTTGGAGGGGTTGTTGCTGGCATTGCCCTCCAGCGTGAGGTTCTTCACGCTCACCGGGTCGCCCGTATAGGTCTGCGCATCCAGCCACGTGTCACTGGCCATGAGCGCCGCGAGGTTGGCTCCGTTCGCCTGGCGGATGACGGTGCCCGAGGGCTCTCCTCCCCGGTAGGCACGCTGACCGCGCAGGCGAATCGTCGCGTTGATGAGGCACGGTCCGGAGATGACGAACTCATCACCCACCGCGCTCGCGGCGACCGCGGCGTTGATCGTCTCATCGTCGGTGGTGGTGTTGTTGCACTGCACCGGCACTTGCGCTGCAAGCGCGGGGAGCGGGAGCAGCAGCGCCATCGCGAGCGGCGGTGCAAGCCTTGCCAGGGACGCGCGGAAGGAACGACGGGCCAGGGAGCGGGGAGTGTGCATGGTCGCGTGGGGGGAGCGTCCCAGAGGAGCCCCATGCCCCTCGCGAGTCGACGCTCATCGAAGTCGACACGCGATGTTCGCGAGTGGCTCGGTCATCGCAGCCCCCGCACAAATCTTCAGCGCGCCCGGACGACAGATTCGTATCGCCACCCTGCGGCGGCGAGGCGGGAGCTACACCTTGATGCGGATGGCCGCGGGCATCAGCGTGAAGGTCGCGGGAAGGCGGCCGGGCGTCTCGCCGTCGACGTCGAGAATCACGTCGCGGCCATCGGCGGACTCGGCGTGGAGCGTCTGGCAGCGCAGGCGGCGCGTGCCCTTCCAGGTGACGTGCGAGCCGTTGTAGACGCCCTTCGACTTGAGGACGAAGTCACTCACGCCGTAACCGGACCAGATGGTGATGTCGAAGGCGCCGTCATGCGTGATGGCATCGGGGGCGACGAACATGCCGCTGCCGAAGTAGCGCCCGTTGGCCACGGCGACCGCGGTGATGTCGAGCGTCTCCGGGGCGCCGCCATCCGTGGACAGCGTCACCTTGCGCTCAGTGTGCTTGAGCAGGCCCTTCAGCGTGCCCCACATGAAGCTGACATTGCCACCGAGCGCCTTGCTGCCGCTGTTCACCTCCGCGGCGACCACCGCGCTGACACCGAACGAGGCGATGTTGGCGAAGTAGCGCGTCGCGGGGTTGCCGTCGTTGCCGATGAAGTCGAGCCGGCCCACGTCGAAGGGCTCGGTGGTTTCGGAGCGAAGGCGCTCGAGGGAGGAGTCCAGGTCCAGGCCCCAGCCGAAGGTGCGGCGGAAGTCGCCGCCGGTGCCACGGGGGATGAGGCCCAGGGCCGCGTTCGGGTTGATGGCCTTGCCATCACGGAAGAAGCCGTTGGTGACCTCGTTGAGGGTGCCGTCACCGCCGACCGCGACGATGCACTCGTACCCCTGGTCCAGCGCCTCGCGGGCAATGCGCGCGGCGTCCATCCCGCCTTGGGTGAAGCCGTGCCCGAACTCGCCGAGCACCCTTCCCACCTGCGCGGCAATCTCCACCCAGCGCTTTCCCGTCTGCCCATTCGCGCTGCGCGGGTTGACCACGAGGAACGTCTTCATCGGCACCTACCCCTCCCTGGAATCTGCCTGTTTACGCGGTTGTGGCTCGGCACTCCACTACGCGAAGCACCTCCCAGGTCGGCGCCCCAGCCGCGCAGGTGCGAAGAGGCTGACGCACCGCATGCAGGACCTCGCCGCGCGCCCCTGTTCCATGGAGCTCATGCGAAGTCTCTGGGACGTGAAGCCCTGCCCCCGAGGCATCGAGCAAGGTCAAGGGAGCCCCATGAGGCCCCTCGAGTCTCGGAACATGGCACGGTTTCAGGTCAGCCCGAGGCGTCGAGCCCGGCCGCCCTCCGCGACAACGTCCACCTCCCGACGGGCCGAAACGTTCCATTCCAAGGGAAGGTCCGCGTCGCAGAAGGTGCAGACGAACCACTGTTCCTTCACGAGCGTGCTCTCACCACAGGCCGGACAGCGGCGGAAGTGCACCGAGGTGGTGAGGCCAGAAGGCGCCGACAGCCCAGCCCGAGCCAAGGACTCCGCCACGGCGTCCCAGCAGGCCACATCCGGGCGGTACCCCGTCGACAGATTGCTGACGACGGAGACCGAGAAGGTCCGAGCCTGGGAGACGAAACCCATCTCACCGGCGGCAAGCACCTCTTCACCTCCGGCGCAGGCGACGTGTTCCGACCTTCGAGGGGCAAGGCGAAGACACGCACGAAGGTCCACGACATAGGTCGCACCCTCGACGAGCGCATCGGGATGGGCGGCGAGCCAGCATTGGAGGTCCGGCAGCGAGTGGATGAGTGCACCCGGGGGAGCCGCGACGGAGCGGCGGCGAATCTCCTCGGGACCGACATAGGGGTAGGCAAGGAATCGCATGCGCCGCGGACGCCCGGGGTCGAGCATTCCTGTCGAGCATCGCACCTCGGCCCCGAGAGGCCATGGGCCGCGCACGATTCCTGCTCGCCATCTCGGCCCCTGCCCTCGCGACGCCAAGCGGAAACCTCCGCGGCCGCCGAGGCTTCGCCGAACGTACGGCGAAGCCGCGTGTCCACCTCACACGTGCAGCGTGCCCGCGAGCACCGTCACGGCGACTCCGCCGATGCGGGCCCGCTCGGGATGTCCCGCCTTGCCGGTGACCTCCACCTCGATGCGTCCGGGCTTCCCCATCGCATCGCCTTGCTCGATGCGCGCGCGAACGGTGCCTCCCTCGGCGGGAAGCGGCAGGACACCATTCATGGCCAGGTACATACCAAGAGGCCCCGCCGCCGACCCTGTCACCGGGTCCTCGGGCACGCCCATGCCCGGCACGAAGTAGCGCGAGTGCGCCATGCTGCCGGCCTCTCGAGTCTCCCGCGTGAAGACATACACGCCACTCAGCCCATGCGGCCGCAGCAACTCCGCCAGCTCATTCGAGCGCGGCGCCAGTCCCCACAGGTCCTCTCTCCGACGGAACGGCACCATCAAGCGATGTCCGTTGCGGCGCACGGGAAGCGTGTCGTCCACCATCGCGACCGTCCCCCCCACGAGCGCCATCACTCGCTCCAGCGACACCGGCGACTCCAGCCACGGCAGGCGAGGCGTGACAATCCACGGCCGACTCCCACGCTCGCCCATCGCCTCCAACTCCACGTCCAGCACACCCGCCGCGCACTCCAACCGCGTCGTCCCCGTGCGCGGCAACAGCCCTCGCTCCGCCAGCAGATGGAACGTGGCCACCGTGGCGTGGCCGCAGAAATCAATCTCATCCGTCGGCGTGAAGTAGCGCAGCCGAACCCCCTGCCCGTCCGGACCGGACAAGAGGAATGCGGTCTCCGACGCCCCCACCGCGGCGGCGACTCGCTGCATCGTCGCCACGCTCAGCCCGGCCGCGTCCAACACCACGCCCGCTCGGTTCCCGGAACCGGGCTGCTGCGTGAAGGCATCGACAATCGTCACCTGCATGGATGGCGCTCCCCTGGCCGCGACGAGCCCTTGCCCCGACAGCGGCTTTCACATGTACCGATACAATGGATGCATTGCGCAAACCGCCGCGTCAACCGTATGAATTGTCACCATGACAATCTGGACGCCCAACCTCCGGGGCCGCGAAGGCCCGCTCTACCGGGTCATCGCGGATGCACTCGGCGCGGACATCGAGGAGGGCCGCCTCGCCGCGGGCACTCGCCTGCCCACCCACCGTGAGCTCGCGGAGAAAGTGGGCGTCACCGTCGGCACCGTGACACGCGCGTACGCGGAGGCCGAACGCCGTGGCCTCATCGGCGGCGAAGTGGGCCGAGGCACCTTCGTCCGCCACCGGGACGCACCTCGCCACCTCCCCTCGCCCGCACCCGACCTCGGTGACGATGCGCTCGTGGAGCTGGGGCTCAACTGGCCCGCGACACCTCCAGGCGACCCGGCGGGCACGGCCCTGCGCAAGTCACTCGACGCCCTGCAACGCTCGCCGAAGTTGTCGGCGCTGCTCGACTATCAACCCCACGCGGGACATCCGTCCCACCGCGAAGCCGGCGCCCAGTGGATTCAGCGCTTCGGCCTCGAAGTCGCGCCCTCGCGCGTCGTCGTCTGCTCGGGAGGACAACACGCGATGGAGGTCGCGCTCAGCGCCCTCACGCGCCCCGGTGACACCGTGCTCTGCGAGTCGCTCACCTACCCTGGGCTCAAGGTGCTCGCGAACCGGTTCCACCTGCGGCTCCACGGTGTCGCCATGGATGAGCACGGCCTGCTCCCCGATGCCCTCGAGGCCGCCTGCCGCACGGGCGCGAAGGTCCTCTTCTGCCTGCCCAACCTCCAGAACCCCACCGGCGCGGTGATGACCGAGGAGCGCCGCCGCCGCATCGCCGCCGTGGCTCGCCAGCACGGGCTCTCCGTCGTGGAGGACGACGCCTACGGACTGCTGCTCGACAAGCGCCCCGCGCCGCTGTGCTCGTTCCTGCCCGAGTCCGGCTGGTTCATCGCGGGAGTCTCCAAGCTGCTCGCGCCCGGCCTCCGCCTGGGCTACCTGGCCGCGCCCGAGAGCACCAGCACGGAGCGGCTCGCGGAGGAGGCGGGCCTGGCCACGCGGATGACGCCCGCGTTGATGGCCGACATCACCGCGCGCTGGGTGCGCGAAGGCACCGCGGACGAGCTCGTCATCCGCCGCCGGCGGGAAGCCCAGGAGCGGATGGAGCTGGCGAAGAAGCTGCTCGGAGACTGGCTGCCCCGCCCGCTGAGCCGAGGCGCCACGTACCACTTGTGGCTCAAGCTCCCCGCACCGTGGCGCGCGGAGCCCTTCACGTCACACGCCCGGCGGCGCGGCGTCACCGTCACGCCCGCCGAGCTGTTCAACGTGGGGCCCTCCACCGCGCCGTCCGCGGTGCGCGTCTGCCTGGGAGCCCCACGCACCCGCGCGGCGCTGGAGAAGGGACTCCAGCGCCTGCGGGAGACACTGGAGGGAGGGCCGGAGCCTCTCGCCTCCATCGTCTGACTACTTCTGCGGCGGCGGCACCGGACGCACGTGCAGCTCGCGCAGCTGCCGGTCGTCCACGTCGCCCGGCGCGCCCGTCATCAGGTCCGTGCCCGTCTTCGTCTTGGGGAACGGAATCACGTCGCGCAGCGACTCGGTGCCGGTGAGCAGGAAGGCGAGCCGGTCCATGCCCAGCGCGATGCCACCGTGCGGAGGCGCGCCGAACTTGAGCGCGTCCAGCAGGAAGCCGAACTTGGCCTGGGCCTCCTCGTCGCCGATGCCCAGCGCCTTGAACACCTCCGCCTGGACCTTGGGGTCATGCAGACGGATGGAGCCGCCGCCAATCTCGAAGCCGTTGAGCACCACGTCGTAGCGGTGGCACTTCACGCGGCCCGGGTCCGTGAGCAGGTACGGCACGTCCTCGTCGTGCGGACGCGTGAAGGCGTGGTGCGCCGCCACCCACGTGTTCGTCTCCTCGTCGTGCTCGAAGAGCGGCGGGTTCACCACCCACAGGAACTTCCACTGGCCGCCGCTGCCGTACTCCGGAATCAGCCCCAGCTTCTTCGCGATGTGCACGCGGAGGTTCGCCATCACCGTGTGGACGAGCGCCTCCTTGCCGAACTGGAACAGCAGGAGGTCGCCCGTCTTCGCGCCCACCGCCTGGTTGATGGCCGCGCGCAGCGCCGGCGAAATCGTCTTCGACAGCGGGGACTGCGTCCACTCACCGCCCTCGCCCACCTTCGCGCGCGCCAGGCCCTTGGCGCCCGCCTGCTTCGCGAACTCCTCCAGCTTGTCGCTCTCCGCGCGGCTCATCGCCTTGTCCGCGGGGATGACCATCGCCTTGACGATGCCCTTGTTCTGCACCGCCTCGAACATCATCGGCACGCCGCCCGCCTCACCGTGCTCGCGGATGAGGTCGGTGAGCACCGTGTGCTCCAGGCCGAAGCGCAGGTCCGGCTTGTCGTTGCCGTACTTCGCCATGGACTCGTAGAAGTCCATGCGCATGAAGGGCGTGGGCACGTCGATGCCCATCACCTCGCCCCACAGCTTCTTCAACAGCCCTTCGATGGTGGTGAAGATGTCGTCCTGGTTGACGAAGCTCATCTCCACGTCGATTTGAGTGAACTCGGGCTGGCGGTCGACGCGCAGGTCCTCGTCGCGGAAGCACTTCACGATCTGGAAGTACCGGTCGAAGCCCGCCACCATGAAGAGCTGCTTGTAGAGCTGCGGGCTCTCCGCGAGCGCGTAGAACTTGCCCGCGTTCATGCGGCTGGGGACCAGGAAGTTGCGCGCGCCGCCGGGCGTGTACTTGCCCATGAACGGCGTCTCCAGCTCCAGGAAGCCCTTCTCCACCATGTACGCCCGCGTCAGCGCGTTCATCTTCGAGCGCGTCATCAGCGACTTCTGGAGCGGCGCGCGGCGCAGGTCCAGGTAGCGGTGCGCCAGGCGCTTCTCCTCCGAGGTGTCGATGGCATCCTCGATGGGGAACGGCGTGGGCTCGGAGCGGTTGAAGATGGTGAGGTCGCTCGCCTTGACCTCGATTTCACCCGTCTTCATCTTCGGGTTCACGTTCTTGCCACGCGACACGACCTTGCCGCGCACGCCGATGCAGAACTCCAACCGGAGGCTGCCCGCCAGCCCGTGCGCTTCCGCGTGGTCCGGCTCGAACACCACCTGCGTCAAGCCGTCCCTGTCCCGCAGGTCGATGAAGACCGCGCCGCCGTGGTCTCGACGATTGTGCACCCAGCCGAAGAGGACGACCTCTTCGCCAATATTGGTCGCGGTGAGCTGACCGCACGTGTGGGTACGCTTGACCTCGGAGATGAATGGGACCGCCATGGAGACCGCCTGCGTTGTTCTAAGAGGGAAAGGCGCGGCACCTTAAGGACCGTGGAAACGACGCGTCAAGGAGTCCGCGTGCTCCTGACGCCTCTCCGACGGTCGGCGCCCCACGCGCGTCCTGACGCCGCCCCCCATGTCCCAGGGTCCATGACCTCACCGCAGGTGCGTACCAGCCAGGCAAGCCCGCCGCGCGGGGCCTCGAGTCCCGGAGGCACCCGGGAGTTTCCGAGGGGAATACACGTTCCGAGCGGACCGGAGTAAAACGGCCCCATGCTCCGAACAGTCATCGCCACCACCGCGGTGCTGGGCCTGGCCGCCGGCTGTGCGCCCGACCCGCAGACCCCGGTCAAGATTCGAGCCCTGGTGCTCTCCGGCAACGGGCAGTACGTCCCTGAAGAGGTCGAGCTCAAGACGGTCGACGACATCGTCGGCCTCAGCGGCACCGTGGCGGACCTGCACGGTGGCGCGCGCATCGTCTACGACTCGCGCGACCAGGAACTCACCAACGCCACCACGGCCGAGGCCTTCGCCGCCGCCCTCCTCAAGGGCGAGGGCCGAGACGTCGCCGCCAACTACATCAACCAGGATGACGTCCTGTGGCCGGCGGACTTCCACACCTGGAACATGGTGACGGCGTACTACAACCTCGAGCGCGCCTTCGACTACTTCCGGGAAGTCACCAACATCCCGCTGACCGACTTCAAGAAGCCCGTCAAGACGTACTACTTCCCCGAGTTCGTCCTCGCGGACATCCAACCGGGACCGCTGAAGGACAACGCCCTCTACTTCTCGGCGATGGAGTCCTTCCTCGTCCTGCCCTTCGACCAGCTGCAGCGCGCGCCCCTCTCCATCAACGCGGGCGTCATCACCCACGAGTACTCGCACCGCATCTTCAACCTGAAGGCGTACGGCGGCAGCCCCTTCCCGGAGGCGCTCATCTCCTGGTCCACGGCTGGCGGCCCCAACCCGGGCGCGAACATCCTCAAGTCCTTCGACGAGGGCCTCGCCGACCTGCACGCGTATGGCGCCACCTGCCGCAGCAAGAGCGGCTGCGACACCCGCTTCCTCTCCTCGTCCTTCCACGGCCCCGACCAGGGCCCGCTGGCCGACGAGCGCGACCTGGCCAAGACGGACCGCTGCATCGACGACGCCCTGCGCGACAGCCTCCGCGACAACAGCCTGAGCCAGTTCAGCGGGAAGGAGTACCGCGTGGGCACCATCCTCGCGAGCGCCCTGTACCAGGCCGGCGAGGCCACGGGGCAGCGTGACATCCTGCTGCGCTCCATCGTCGCCGCGTACAACGACGAGACCACCGCGACGCCCGGCATCCTCCAGCTCACCCGCAGGTACATCGGCGACCAGTCGAAGTTCACCCTGGCCGTGGCCGCTGGCGCCATCATCACCCACGTCACGGACCTGCGCCTCAAGGAAGCCGTCTGCAACGAGCTGATGGACCACCTGCAGATTCCCCGAGACCAGCTCGTGGGCACCAACAACCCCAACCTCTGTCCGCCCAGCGCCGCTGGCGGCACCACCTGCCCCCGCCTGGGTGCCGACTGATGAGAACCGTCA
Organism: Myxococcus stipitatus DSM 14675; assembly: GCF_000331735.1. Lineage (GTDB taxonomy): Bacteria > Myxococcota > Myxococcia > Myxococcales > Myxococcaceae > Myxococcus > Myxococcus stipitatus. The sequence continues at coordinate 6,612,622 of NC_020126.1, forward strand.
CCGTGAAGACCTGGCTCACCCGCTGCCTCGTGGGCGGCCTGCTCACCTCCGCGCCCGCGCTCGCGCAGGACGACGACCCGTACGCCTACCCGGAGGAGGAACCGGGCCCGACGCAGGAGCAGATTGACGAGGAAGAGGCCGCGGAGTACCGCCGCCGATACACGGACCAGGCCGAGGAGTTCCGCCGCGTCTCCGAGCAGGAGGGCGAGGACGGAGACTTCAAGGAGCTGGCGGGCCTCGACGACCCCAACAAGGGCTTCGCCGTGGAGCTCCTCGCGGGCGCGCTGCTGCTCTCGTCCCCTCAGGGCCGCTTCGCTGACACCACCGTCGGCCTGGGCGTGCGCGCCACCTGGGAGTACGGCCGCATCCTCAACATCGAGCCCCTGCGCGAGGCCCTCTGGGCCGACATCCGGTGGACCTTCGGTGGCCAGAGCGACGGCACGAAGTTCATCAAGGGCAGCTCCACGTACCACTACTTCACCATCGCGCCGGCCTATGAGCTCAAGTTCGGCAAGTCCGACTTCGGCGTCTTCGGCCAGGTGGGCGGCGGCATCTCGTACATGTCGACCTCCATCACCGTGGACACGAAGGAGACGGAGGTGACCGGCGTCAAGCCCGTCATCCAGTACGGCCTGGGCCTGCGCGGCCGTCCCCGCCTCACCAGCGACGGCAACCTGCGGCTCGCCCTTCGTCTGGAGGCCATCGGCTACCGCCGTGGCTACCTGAACGACTTCTTCCTGGGCGGCAGCGTCGGCGTCGCCTTCTAGTCAACACTTCGCGGGGGCCACGTCCGCTCGAGCAGGGCGTGGCCTCGTGGAAGTTTTTCCACCTCCAGCCGGGCTTGCGGCCCTTCCTCCCTTGCTCCTCCGAGGAGCGTGGGGGTTGGCATATGCCCTGCTTATGCCCACCGTCGGGTGTGGCGGGGGAGGTGGGGCATGAAGGGCGTGCAGGGGCAGAGCCAGGGCAAGCATTGGGACCCGGTGTGCGGCAAGCAACTGGAGACACCGGAGGGGCAGCCGTCGTCGGAGTACAAGAAGCGCCGGTACTTCTTCTGCTCCGAGCGCTGTCGCCACACCTTCGAGCGTCAAGCCGAGCGCTTCCGCCTCAACGAGCTGGCCCGAGTGGGCGCGCTGATGACGCCCGGTCGGGTGCGCTGGGGCCTCGCCTGACGAGGCCCCACGTTACGCGGCGACTCGCACGTCCTTGAGCCGCAGGGACAGCTTTCGCTGTCCTCGGAACGTGTCGAAGCCGGCCTGGAAGGCCAGGTCCACGGGCCCTTCCACCAGCCGCGCGCGGTCCGCCATGCCGAAGCCGATGGCATCCAGCTCGGGTGCCTCCACCAGGGCCAGCTTCAGGTGCCCGTTGCTGCCAGCGGCCTTCGCCGGAAGCACGCGCGGTCGAGCCACCTGATGGCGCAGCACCAGCACCGGCTCCGGGTTGCCCTGGCCAAAGGGCCCCAGCCGCTGGAGCGCCTCCACGGCCGTCGCGTCCAGGTCCCTCGCGCTCACGACCGCGTCCACCCGGCACCGCGGGATGAGGTCCTCGGGGGTGAGCCGCTGCCAGGCAATCTTCTCGAACGCCTCGCGCAGCGCGGGCAGCTTGTCCGCGTCGATGGTGAGCCCCGCCGCGTGCTTGTGGCCACCGAACTTCGTGAGCAGGGACGAGCACCCGTTGAGCGCGTCGAACAGGTGGAAGGCCTCGATGCTTCGCGCCGAGCCCTTCCCCACCCCGTCCTTCACGCCCACCATGACGGTGGGCCGGTGGTAGCGCTCCACCACCCGCGAGGCGACGATGCCGATGACACCCGGGTGCCAGCCCTCGTCGAAGAGGACGAGGCCGCGCGCCTCCTTGTGCTCCTCCGCCTGGGCCAGCGCCTGCGTCAGGATGTGGCTCTCGATTCCCTGCCGCTCCGCATTGGCCCGGTCCAACACCGAGGCCAGCGCGCGCGCCGACTCCAGCGTCTCCGAGGTCAACAACTGGAGGCCCAGCGACGCATCATGCAGCCGGCCCGCGGCGTTGATGCGGGGCCCCAGGCGGAAGCCCACCTGGCCCGCGGTGATGGGCGTGTCCGGGTCCATGCCCGCCGCTTCCTTCAGCGCGCGCACGCCCGGACGACGGGCGGCCGTGAGCTCCTGGAGCCCATGTGTCACCAGGATGCGGTTGGCGCCCGTGAGCGGCACCACGTCCGCCACGGTGGCCAGGGCCACCAGGTCCATCAGCGCCCGGAGGTTGGGCTCCTTGCGGGTGGCGAAGTAACCCTCGTCACGCAGCCGCTTGCGCAGGCCCATGCAGAGGTTGAAGGCCACGCCCGCCGCGCACAGCGCCTTCGTCGGGTACTCACAGCCGGGCTGATGCGGGTTGAGCACCGCCACCGCCGGAGGCAGCGTGGGCGGTACCGTGTGGTGGTCCACCACCACGACGTCCAACCCCAGCTCCTTCGCGCGGGTGATCTCCGCCACGGAGGTGATGCCGCAGTCCAGCGTCACCAGCACCCGCGTCCCGTCCCCGGCGATGCGCTCCACCGCGCCCAGGTTGAGGCCGTAGCCCTCATCCAGCCGGTGGGGGATGTACGTCGAGGGTGAACCACCCAGCTCCCGCAGGAACAGGCACAGGAGCGATGTGGAGCACACGCCGTCCACGTCGTAGTCGCCGTACAGCGTCACCTTCTCGCGCCGGTGCAGCGCACGCACCAGGCGGTCCACGCCCGCCGCCATCCCCTTCATCCGGAACGGGTCTGGCAAGTCCGCCAGCCGGTCCGACAGGAACGCCGACGCTGACTCCGGCGTCCGGTAACCGCGATGCAAGAGCACCCGCGCCGCCAACGGGTGGAGTGACAACTCCCCCGCGAGCGAACCCACCTCCTCCTCGACCACGTCTGGAAGCAACCACCGCACGCGCGAGCTCCCCTCCTCGGCGCACGGAACCCCTCCGTGGCCGGGACGAAATCTTGACACGGGAGACAGTACCTCAGACGTCTGACGAGGAAAGTCCAACCTTGGGCACGACATTTCCCTTCCTGCTCGGACGTTCAGGCATGCGCTCGCCCTGTTGTCTGCCCGAGGGGAGCGCACCAGCCGCGCGATGCACAGCCTGTCTGCACACGACCTGACAGGGAGGACTCATGACATCCACGAGCATTCAAGCAAGCGTCTGCGCACTCGCGCTCATCGCCGCCAGTCCGGCGTTGGCGAATGATGCGACGGAAGGCAAGCGCGGAGATGTGAACGTGTTCCTCAAGGGTGGCCTGGGTGATTACACGGGCGACCTGGGAGATCTCACCGACACGGGCCCCGCGTGGGGTCTCACACTCAATGTCCAGCCCACCACATTCCTCGGGTTCGAGGTCGGCTACGAGGGCTCCCGCAACGGCCTCGACGACATCCGGCTCCTGGGGGATGGCCCCGCCATCGTTCGGCAAGGCGGCAGCGCCCTGGTGAAGCTCTCCCCTCCGCTCTTCACGGGGGTGCGCCCCTTCGTGGGCGCGGGCTTCGGGCTCACCTATGTCGACGTCCGAGGCACGGGCATCGGTGGCCTCTACGACTCGGACACGCAGGAGGAGTTGCCCGTGGCCGCGGGCCTGGAGTTCAACAGCGGCGCGCTCACCGCGGGCCTGCGCGCCACCTGGCGCCTGCTCCTGGATGACGACTTCGCCCGAGGCGCGATGAACGGCGAGGACGTCAAGGGCGGCCTGCTGGACGGCTCAGTGACGCTAGGGGCGCGCTTCTAGCCCTGGGCCTGAAAACAACGAGGGCCCTGCCTCCGAGAGGAGACCAGGGCCCTCGTCCGTGGCCTGCGCCCCGTTGGAGGGGGCGCAGGACGAGTCATGACTACGCCGGCTTCGGCATCTCGTCGCGGTGACGGGCTTCCTTCGCCGCGGCACGCTCGTCCAGCCAGATGGTCAGCGGGCTGGCGATGTACACGGAGGAGTACGTGCCCACGAGGATGCCCACCAGCATGGCCATGGCGAAGTCGAAGATCTCGCCGACGCCGAAGATGAGCAGACCGATGAGCGACAGCGCCGTGGTGCCGGACGTGAGGATGGTGCGGCCCAGGGTGTCGTTGATGGCGATGTTGATGACCTCCGCCAGCGGCTTGCCCTTGAACTTGGCCATGTCCTCGCGGATGCGGTCGTAGATGACGATGGTGTCGTTCACCGAGTAGCCGACGATGGTCAGCAGCGCGGCGATGGCCGTCAGGCCGAACTCCCGGCGGCTCACCAGGTAGTAGCCGGCCACCATGATGACGTCGTGAATCATGGCGAGCAGCGCGCCCGGGCCGAACTTGAAGTCGAACCGGAACGCCACGTAGATGAGGATGGCCACCATCGAGTACAGCAGCGCCATGATGCCGCGGTTGCGCAGCTGCTTGCCGACCTGCGGACCGACGTAGTCCACGCGCCGCTGCTCGAAGTCCGGCTTCTCCAGCCCCGCGCCCAGCGCCGAGTACACCTTGTCCGCCATGCCGCTAGCGACGACCTGGTAGTCGGTGCCCGCGCCGGCCTGGCTCTCGCCGAGGACACGGACCTCCTGCACGCCGGTGCCGGAGTCCTCCACGGCCTTCTTGATGGTCTCCGCCGCCATGGGCGTGGCCGAGCGGAAGTTGATGATGCCGTTGGCCAGGTCCGCGTAGACGTTGCGCATGGAGCCCAACGCCTCGATGGCCTTCTTCGCCTTCTCGGCATTCTCCTCGGTGAGCTGCGTGACGCCGCCCATGCGCAGGAGGAACGCGTTCTCGTCCGCGCTGCCGATGTTCTGCACGCTCACGTCGTGCAGGCCACCCTTCTGGGCGCGCTCGCGCACGTCGGCCGCGCTGATGGAGTGATTGAACTTCAGCTCCACCACGGTGCCACCGGCGAAGTCCACGCCGTAGTTGAACCCCACCGTCGCGATTCCCACCAGGATGGCCAGGTTCACGAGCGTGGAGATGAACACGGCGGGCTTGCGCTTGCCGATGAAGTCGATGTTCGTCTTGTTCTTGAGGATCTGCATGGCAGTTTCCCGTGCTCCCGCCGGTTAGACCGACACCGTCTGCGCGTTCTTGCCGTGGACGAAGTAGGTCATGATGACGCGGGTCACCACGATGGACGTGAACAGCGAAGCCAGAAGGCCGACGATGAGCGTGGTGGCGAAGCCGCGAACCGGCCCTGTGCCCGTGAAGAACAGGATGAAGCCGGCGATGAGCGCCGTCACGTGCGCGTCGAAGATGGTCCAGAAGGCTCGGTCATAACCCTGGTCCACCGCCGCCTTGGCGGACTTGCCATGGCTCAGCTCCTCGCGGATGCGCTCGTTGATGAGCACGTTCGCATCCACCGCGATTCCGAGCGTCAGCACGAACCCCGCGATGCCAGGCAGCGTGAGCGTGGCGTTGAAGAACGCCAACCCCGCCAGGATGAGCAGACCGTTCAACAGCAGCGCGATGTCCGCGATGAGGCCCGCCTTGCGGTAGTAGAGCGCCATGAAGAGGACGACCAGGCCCAGGCCCACCAGCGCCGACAGGCTGCCCTTCTTGATGAGCTCGTCACCCAGGCTCGCGCCCACCTGACGAATCTCGCCCACCGTCACCGGCGCGGGCAGCGCGCCCGCCTTGAGCACCAGCGCCAGCGTCTGCGCCTCGCCCAGCCACTCGTCACGGGTGCGAGCACCCATGCGGCCCATGGTGATGCGGGCCCGACCGCCGCCAATCTTCTCGTTGATGTTGGGAGCGGTGTGGACGTTGTCGTCCAGCACGATGGCCATGCGACGGCCCACGCCCGCCTCGGTCAGCTTCTCGAACTCGCGAGCGCCGGCCGGGTCGAAGGAGATGTTCACCTCCGGCTCGTTCATCTGGTTCACGGACGCGTCCGCGCCCGACAGGCTCTCACCCGTCAGCGGAACCGCCTTGTCCAGGAGGTACGTGCGGTAGGAGGAGCACTCGTTCTTCTTCATCGGGTTGGCGATGCACTCGGTGACGACCTGGCGGTTCTCCGGAACCTTGTCCTTGGTGTACGCGAGCAGCGCCTCACGCGACGGGCTCTGCAGCTGCGCGAATCCACCCTCGTCCGTCAGCGTGATCTCGCTGCCCGCGGGGGCCGGGTTCGCCTGGAGCATCTGCGCGAAGAACTGCGGGTTGGTGTCGTCCACCATCCGGAACTCGAGCTGGGCGGTGGTGCCCACCAGCTCCTTGGCCTGCTCCGGGTTGCTGCGACCGGGCAGCGAAATCTGGATGGAGTCGGTGCCGAGCTTGCGCACGTCCACTTCGGCCACGCCCCACTTGTCGATGCGGCGGCGGATGACGAGCATCGCCTGGTCCACCGCTTCCTCACGGAAGCGATTCACCTGGCTCTCGTCGGGGGCCAGCACCAGCGTGTCGCCGGAGCGGCTGATCCGCTTGAAGTCCCCGAAGGTGCTCAGGACGTCCTTCTCGATGGCGTCCATGGTCGCCGGGTCCTTCGCCTTCAAGGTGAGCTGGAGCTTCTCTGGATCCGTCTCCGCCGTGACCTCGCCGAGCTTCTTGTCGGCGACGTACGTGGCGATCTGCTGGCCGCGGCGCTCGGTCCGCTTCTGGAGCGCCGTCTTCGTGTCCACGCGCATCACCATGTGGATACCACCCTGAAGGTCCAGCCCCAGATTGAGGCGGTACTTCGCGGGAGGTGCCCACTTCGGCAGCCGCTCTTGCAGCAGCACCAGGTTGTTGCGCTGGTCACGGTCCATGACCACCAGCGAGTAGTACGACGGAATCAGGAACCAGATGGTCCCCAGCGTCACCGCGACAATCATTCCAAACTTCCACCACCAGCCGCGGTCCATTACTTCTCCTCCTTCTTCTTCTCTTCCTTCTTCTCCTCCGAGGTCGCGGTCGCAGCGCCCTCGGCCACCGTGCCCTTGGCACTGATGGAGGTCTTCAGGACGCGAATGCGCACGCCGCTGGCGATCTCCAGCGTCACCGTCCGCTCGTCGACCAGGTGGATCTTCCCGAGCATGCCGCCCGTGGTGACCACCTCATCGCCCTTCTTGAGCGAAGCGAGCAGCGTGCGGTGCTCCTTCATCTGCTTTTGCTGGGGGCGGATCATGACGAAGTACATGATCGCCACCAGGCCCACGAGCAGGACCAGGGTGTTCAGCGGGCTCGACCCGCCCCCGGCCTGCGCCAGCATCAAAAAGCTCTCAGCCACGGACTGCCTCGTCGGTTGTGGAAGGCTTGGGATGGGGGACCCCCCACACTATCCAAGGAACCCATCCTGAAAGGGGGGCCGTCTTAGCAAGGGGCCCCCATGTGAGCAAGCGAACGCGGGAACCCCGACATCCCAACTGGCCGCTCAGCGGCCACGGGTCCGCTCGGCCTCCTGGGCCCGCGCCCGCTCCCGGAACTCCCGGGCGAAGGCGGCGAACCGGTCCTCCGCGATGGCGCGGCGCACGTCCGCCATCAACCCCAGGAAGTAGTGGAGGTTGTGCAGCGTGTTGAGGCGCATGGCGAGGATCTCCCCCGCCGCGAAGAGGTGCCGGAGGTAGGCCCGGCTGAAGTTGCGGCAGGTGTAGCAGGAGCACGCCGGGTCCACCGGCCGGGGATCCTTGGCGAACGCCGCGTTGCGGATGGTGAGCTTGCCCTCCGAGGTGAAGAGCAATCCGTTGCGTGCGCAACGGGTGGGCAGCACGCAATCGAACATGTCCACCCCGTGCTCCACGCAGGTGACCAGGTCCACCGGGGTGCCCACGCCCATGAGGTACCGGGGCTTGTCCCGGGGAAGGAGCGGCGCGGAGTAGGCCACGCCCGCATGCATGGCCTCGGGGACCTCGCCCACCGAGTAGCCGCCCAGCGCGTAGCCGGGCAGGTCCACCGCGCACACCTCCTCGGCGTGGCGCTTGCGGAGGTCCTCGTGCAGGCCGCCCTGGACGATGCCGAAGAGCGACGAGCGCTCCCGGCCCCACGCCTTGACGCACCGGTGCAGCCAGCGCGTGGTCCGGTCCAGGGACTTCTCCAGGTAGGAGCGCTCCGACATGGAGGGCGGGCACTCGTCGAAGGCCATGATGACGTCGGCGCCGAGCGTCTCCTGGATCTCGATGGAGCGCTCGGGGGTCAGGAAGTGACGCGCGCCGTCGAGGTGGGATTGGAAGGCGGCGCCCTCCTCGGTGATCTTGCGCTTCTCCGACAGGCTGAAGACCTGGAAGCCACCGCTGTCGGTGAGCATGGGCCGGTTCCAGGAGACGAACTGGTGCAGGCCGCCCATCTCCCCCACCAGCGCTTCGCCGGGGCGGAGCATGAGGTGGTAGGTGTTGCCCAGGATGATCTGCGCGTCGAGGTTGACCAGGTCATCCGGGCCCACGCCCTTGACGCTGCCCACCGTGCCCACGGGCATGAAGATGGGGGTCTCCACCGGGCCGTGGGGGGTGTGCAGCCGGCCGCGTCGGGCCTTGGTTCCGGAGGCGTCCTCGTGGAGCAGCTCGAAGCGCACCAGCCCTGGCGCCACCCGCGTGTCGCCCTTCTCGCGCGAAGGCTTGCTCGTCCCTGCGTCCTGCTCACCCATGGCACTCACTCCGACACCAGCATGGCGTCGCCGTAGCTGAAGAATCGATACCCGTCCCGCACCGCCTCCGCGTACGCGGCCAGCGTCCGCTCGCGCCCCAACAGCGCGCTGACGAGCACCACGAGCGTGGAGCGCGGCAGGTGGAAGTTCGTCAGGAGCGCGTCCACCTGGCGGAAGGTGAAGCCCGGGCGGATGAAGAGCGTCGTCTCGCCGGGTCCCTCGCGCAGTCTCCCCGTCGTCGGGTCCGTGGCGGACTCCAGCGTGCGCACCACGGTGGTGCCCACGGCGACGACGCGTCGGCCCTCGGCTCGCGCCGCGTTCACCTCGCGCGCGGTGGCCTCCGGCACGGTGAAGCGCTCGGGGTGCATGTGGTGCTTGTCCAGGTCGTCCTCGCGCACCGGCAGGAAGGTCCCCGGCCCCACGTCCAGCGTCACCAGCACCCGCCGCACGCCCCGAGCCTCGAGCGCCGCGAGCATCTCCTGGGTGAAGTGCAGCCCCGCGGTGGGCGCGGCCACGGCCCCGGACGCCCGCGCGTACACAGTCTGGTAGCGCTCGGCGTCGGCCGCGTCGGGCTCGCGGGTGATGTACGGGGGCAGTGGCAGCTTGCCCGCGGCATCCAGGAGCGCGGCCAGCGAGGCCCCCGGCGGCGCATGGAAGCGCACGCGGTACTCCCCTCCTCCGAGCACCTCGAGGACCTCTGCCTCCAGCCCGCCAGCGAACGTCAGGCGTTGGGTGGGCTTGAGGCCCTTGGAGGCCTGGCCCAGGCAGAGCCAGTCAAGCGTCTCGGGGGCACCCTCGAGCGCGGCCGAGGTCAGCGTGGAGGCCGCGGGCCGCACGACGAGCAGCTCCACGCGGCCGCCGGTGCCCGATTTCTGTCCCAGCAGACGCGCGGGGATGACGCGCGCGTCGTTGAGGACGAGGAGGTCACCAGGGCGAAGCAGTTCCATCACGTCCGAGAATCGCCGGTGGCTCACGTCGCCGGAGGAGCGGCGAACGTGCATCAGCCGAGAGGCATCCCGCTGAGCCAGCGGTGCCTGGGCGATTTGGGACTCAGGAAGCTCGAAGTCGTAGTCAGAGAGGCGGGACGACACGGGGGAGGCGCTTGTAGCAGCCCCCATGGCGCCGCGGAAAGCACGCCGACACGGGGGACGTCAGTAGAGCTGCTGCAGCTCGGCCCCGGGGTAGTAGTGGGTGAGGATATCCACGTACCCCTTGCCCTTGTCGGCGAGCGCCTTGGCGCCCCACTGGCAGAGCCCGGCCCCGTGGCCATAGCCGCGTCCGGTGAACATGTAGCCGTGCTCGACCCGCTCCACCTCGAAATCGAGGCTCTTGAGGCGCGTGTAGCCAAGCCGGCGGCGAAGCTCCACGCCGTCCAGCGAGCTGCCGTCGCCCATCGTGACGCGGGTGACGCGGCGGGTGGACGTGCGTGCCGTCACCTTCATGCCCTGGGCGGGCCGCTTGAGGGCGGACTTGATTTCAGCGTCGGACATGGAGGCGGACCAGCGGCTCGCGGGCAGGCGTCCGCAGGGGCAGTCGACGGGCTGGAGGTACGGCAGGTCTCGGTGGAGGGCGTCCTGGCCGGACTCGGTGCGCCCGCCACAGGAGGCGTGGAAGTACGCCTCGATGGGTGCGAGCTCGTAGGTGAGCACCAGGCCCCGGGTGGCATCGACGGCCGTGCGGGTCCGAGGGTCCTCGCGATTGACGCCGCCGTACACCTGGTGGAGCACGCTGCTGCCCAGATGAAACGCGTTGCTGTAGCTCTCCAGTTTCTTCTGGAGGGCATACGTCCGCGCGGCGACCGCCTGGGCCTTGAGGGCCTCGAGCGGGAAGGACACGGGCATCTCGCTGCCGAGCACCGCGGCGAGGTAGTCCTCCAGGGGAATGACGTTGATGAGCTGGAGCCCCTCGCGAAGCGGGCGCACGACGACATCGCCGCGCACCTGGGTGCCGCCGGCCTTGATGGGCTGCTCTCCGGGGCTGCTGCCCGCGTCCTCGGTGGAGCTCAGGCCCGCGCGGAAGCGCACGGAGTCTCCGAGCACCGGCGCGCCGTTGACCTCGAGCTTGCCCGCCTTGCGACGGACGACGGCGACATCGGAGGGGATGGCGACGAAGGTGGCCTCTTCGCTGTCCGCACCGAAGCCAAGCCCTCGCCCGCTGATGCGCACCTCTCCGCCCGTGTCCTCGATGGCGATGCGCAGGGTCTCCACCGCGAGCGAGCGCGGGGCGGCGAGCAGCAACAGGAGGAGTGCAACAGGTCGCAACATGGCCTGGGAGTGTAGAAGCGTGCGCACGTGCCTCAAGAAAACGGCCGAAGGATGGGCGAGGATGCATTGCCCGTGACACCTTCCGAGCCTCCCCCGTCCCGTCTCCCCCCGTCGGCGTTTGTCGTGGCCCTCCGCGAGCTGGAGCCCCGAGCCGCCGCCCTGCTGACCCGGCGGCTGGTGGCGGGTGACTCCCTGGAGGGCTGTGCTCGCTTCCTGGGTGTGTCGGAAGCCGCGCTCTCGGTCTCGCTGCTCCGAGCAGCCGTCGTCCTGGCGAGGAGTCTGACTCCCACGGCCAGAGAACCCGCCGAGGGCGAAGAGGAAGCAGCGTGGGCCAGGATGCTCACCGCGGCGCTGGAGCGGGAGGAGGCCCCCGTCCCCACGGGCCTGGTGCCGGTGGTGGACGTCTGTCGTCGCCTTCGCGCGGTAAGCGGCGAGGTGGCCACGGGTCTGGAGTCCGCGACGCAGGAGGAACTGGCCTCGCCGCGGCGGCGTCGCGAGGACTGGATGCGGCGGCTCGCGGTCGCGGCCCTGCTGGCACTGACGGCCTATCTCTATCTGTCGCGCCCCCAGGAGCCGTCGCGGCTCCCACCTCCCCCACCCCGGCAGTCACCGCCCGACGCGGGCTGAGCCCTTCCGCGGTTGAGGGCCGCTGCTCAACACTCGGAGCCCCAGAGCCTGGACGCGAAGAGTCCGCAGCGCCTATGGGAAGACCATGCGAGTCCTACCCGTCACCGTCGCGGTGCTCGTCATTGGACAGGGGCTGCTGGCTGGCTGCGCACGAAACCCGGCGGAGACACGCGTCGCTGGCGACGACGACATGGCCATCGACGATGTCTCCGCGCGACTGGAGGAACAGCGAGCCCGTGCGGCCCAGGATGAGCTGGCCTGTGGCGACCGTTGCGACGTGGCGACCCAGACCTGCGAGGTGGCCGAGGAGCTGTGCGCGCTCGTGGACCGGAACCCGGACCGGGACGACCTGCCCCCTCGCTGCGCGCAAGGCCGGGAGCAGTGCTCCGACGCGCGGGACGGCTGTGCGAGCTGTCAGAACGGCTGAACCTCCGCTCGGGTGCCCGGGTGAAACACCGGACGAAATGTTCACCTTCACCGGGAGGCCGAGAAGCAACGCAACCGGTGCGCGCGGGTACACGGCCGTGGTTAGATGGCGAGGCTGCAACCATCGTCGAGGAGCCGTGCCATGTCCCGTCCCATTTCCATGCTCGTGGCTGCCCTGTGGATCCTTCCGGGCGTCGCTGGAGCGGACGACGGGGGCGAGCTGACCCCCGAGAAGGTGGAGCACATCCGCCGGGACGAGGCCACCGCCCTCCAGAAGGTGGATGACGAGTTCGGCAACCGCAAGTCCTCGGAGATGAGCAACGAGGAGCGGGGCCAGGCCATCCGCAAGACATCCGCCGCGACCGCCGCCGTCCTGGAGAAGCACGGCGTCACCGCGAAGGAGTACGAGCGCTTCACGGCTCGGATGGGCCAGGAGGGCAATGAGCGGGCGAAGGCCGAGGGGCAGCGCCTGGACGAGCAGGCCAAGACGGCCAAGGCCCAACATGCCGCCGCCGCGGCGAAGGCTGCCGAAGAGAAGGAAGTCTCCATTCAGCAGGGCTTCGACGATGAGAACCCCGTCGAGCTGGAGTCCCTCGACGGCGACGCGCCCGTCGTCGAGATTGGCATTCCGGTCGAGGACTCGGAGGCCACGGGAGAAGAAGGTGGCACGGGTGGAGGCAGCGCGGCGGGAGGCAGCGAGGACGCGGAGGCGTCCGTGGGCGCGCAGGCCGCCGCGGGGGCGTCCGACAACGAAGTGCCCGTGGAGATCATGAGCGACACCGAGGTCGCTCAGCCCGCGGCGAAGCCCGCGCGCAAGGCCAGCGCGAAGGCCTCCAAGGCCGCGAAGGTGAAGAAGAAGGTCAGCAAGCGGAAGAGCACGCGTTCCGAGGACTGAGCGCCGCGCACTCGACTCCCGGAGCACTCAGCGCACCGGGAGTCAGCCGCAGGGAGGCTCAGCCCTTCCGGTGATAGCCGAACGCCTGGGCCCGAGCCCGCCACGTCTCATCGTAGGGACAGGAGCAGTCGGTCTCTTCCGGCTCCGGATAGGCGTAGCGCTCACCCTTGAAGTTCCGGAACACCGTCTCCCGCTCGCCCCACTCCACGACGTAATCAGGCTGGAGCGTCACCTTGCCGCCGCCGCCAGGCAGGTCGACCGCGAGATGAGGCACGGCGAGTCCAGTGGTGTGGCCACGCAGCTGCTGGATGATCTCCATGCCCTTGGCGATAGGCGTGCGCAGATGCTCGCAACCCTCCGCCACGTCCATCTGGTGCAGGTAGTACGGCCGCACCCGGGTGCGCAGGAGCAGATGTGACAGCTCCTTGATGATGCGTGCATCCGAGTTGAGCTGCCGCATCAACACGGCCTGGTTCTCCACGGGAACGCCATGGTCCACCAGCCGCTCGCAGGCCTCACGCGCCTCGGGAGTCACTTCCTTCGGGTGGTTGAAGTGCGTGACGACGAAGACGGGAGCGTAGCGCCGCAGAAGGCTGGCCAGCGCATCCGTGACACGCATGGGCAGGACAACGGGGACGCGAGTGCCGATGCGGATCATCTCCACATGCGGAATCTCGCTCAGGGGCGCGAGCAGCTCCTCCAGCCGCTGCTCGCTGAGCAGGAACGGGTCACCGCCGGAGATGAGGACGTCGCGAACCTCGGGGTGGCGCCGGATGTACTCGATGCCACGGCGCATCTGCTCCTTGGAGAGCTCCGCCACGCCGCCCTGGGTGATGCGTCGCCGCGTGCAGTGCCGACAGTAGACCGAGCACGTATCCAGCGCCAGGAACAGCACCCGGTCCGGATACTTGTGGACGATGCACTCTTCGGGACGCGTCTTGTCCTCGCCGAGCGGATCCTCCAGCTCGCCGGGGCGTACGCGCGCTTCGGCCCGAACCGGGATGGACTGCATGCGCACCGGGCAGAACGGATGCTCCGGGTCGATGAGCGACAAGTAGTACGGGCTGATGCCGATGCGGAACAGCGCGGACGTCTCCTGGACGCCCGCGCGCTCGTCGGCGGTCAACGGCACATAGCGCTCGAGCTGCTCCAGCCCACGCACCGAATGCCGTTGATGCCATCGCCAATCTCCCCACTCGGCATCAGTGGCCTGGGGAAAGAGGCGCTGGCGCCCCTCCGCGCTGAGCGAGGTGCGGATGACTCGAGGCTCCGCGGATGCGGTCGCCAGCAGCGCGGAGGAATCCATCACGCGGCCTTGGTCTGCTCCCGCCACCACGCCTGCCCTGCCTCGGGCAGCGAGTCGATGGGGTCGAAGTACTCGTACTTGCGATTGAGCGCGTCGGCGTCGTTCAGCTCGATGCCCGTGCGGTAGTTCTTGGTCCAGTAGGAGATGCCGCGCTCGCGGTCATACTCCGCGACCTGGTGGACCCAGCGCTTCCCGACGAAGGGCACGTCACAGACGATGCGGGGCGTCGCGAAGCCGGGCATGTAGCCCATGATGTCGTGCTGGAGCTTCTGCGCCTGCGCGACCGAGACCCGCCAGTGCTCACTGTTGGGGATCATGTCGCACATGTAGAAGTAGTACGGCAGGATCTTCGCGTGGTCGAGCAGCGTGAAGCACAGGTCCAGCAGCTGCTGTGCACTGTCATTGACCCCGCGCAGCAGCACACCCTGGTTGCGCACGTCGCGGAAGCCCATGTCCAGCAGCTTGCGCACGGCCTTGCCCACGAGCGGCGTGAGCTGAGCGGCGTTGTTGACGTGCGTGTGCAGCGCCAGGTCCACGCCGCGCTCGATGGCCTTCTTCGCCAGCCGCTCCATGCCCTGGAGCACCGAGTCCTGGAGGAAATGCTGGGGAATGGCCATCAGGCCCTTGCTGGCCAGACGGATGTCCCGGATGTTCGGGATGTCCATCAGCGAGCTGACGAACGGCTCGAGCTGCTGGATGGGCAGGTTCGCGATGTCGCCACCGGAGACCACCACGTCGCGCACCGTCGGCGTGCGGCGCAGGTACTCGAGCATCTGCTCGTAGCGCTCTTTCGGCCCGATGGAGAATTTGTGTTTGCTGACCTGGGGCACGTCGTTGCCCACCAGGTCCATGCGCGTACAGTGTCCACAGTACTGGGGACACGTCGGCAGCATCTCCGCGAGGACCTTCGTCGGATAGCGGTGTGTCAGACCTTCGACGACCCACATGTCCTGCTCGTGCAAGCTGTCGCGGCTGGCCTTCGGATGGTTCGGCCAGTCCGTCAGCCGATCCGCGAACGCCGGCAGCATGTAGCGCCGCACGGGGTCGCTCCAGAGGTCCTGGAAGTTCATCGTGTTGAGCATCTGCGGCGGCACGAGGATCGACATCGTCGCTCGCTCGCGCTGGTCCCGCTCGAGGCTCTCCGCCAGGTCATCCGGGAGGAGCGCGCCCAGGGTGGCCTTGAGCTCCTTCAGGTTCTTGACGGTGTTCTTGCGCTGCCAGACAGAGTTCTCCCATTCCGCCTGGGTGACGTCCTTGTAACCAGGAATGCGCCGCCAGTCGGGCTCCACGAACTCTCGGCGGAGCGGATAGGTAAACGGCTGTTGAGCAGAGCCGGCCTCAGCCTTGCCCCAGATGGGCGTCGATTGCATGGCGCATCACCTCAGCATGTAGCGTCGTAGGCCGGGCGTCATATCCCGCCCGGCCCTGAATCATTCAACAAATCGACGCCGACGCCGCCTGCCCGACTTGTCACTCGATGGCAATGTTGACCAACTTCTCCAGCTTACCCTCGGAGATCACGACAACAGTCGGCTTCGTCGTCTTCCCATTGAGTCGGAAGGAGATCTTCCGCTTGCCCACTGGGAGCACCAACGGGCTGCCGAGCGTGACGGGCGTCTGACGCCCTGTCTTCTTGCCATCAACCAGGATTTCGGCACCCGCGGGCTTCGTGCTGCACGCCAGCGTTCCCGTGGCCTTGGACTTCGGAGTGGGAGCAGGCGCCGGAGGAGGCTTGGGAGGGGTCGGTTCCGCACGAACGACCTCCTCCACCTTGGCGAGCGCGAAGGACACGGTGAGCTCGTCGCCCTCTCCCTTCGCCTTGGCGACGAACTTGCCCGAGTAGGTCTTGTAACCGGCCAGCTTCGCCGTGAACTGGTAGGTCTTCCCTTCCTCCAGGTTGGGCATGCGTGCGTCCGGGGTGAGACCGACCCGCTTCCCGTTCACCGCAATCTCAGCGCCGTCATCACCCTCGAAGACAGCGGCGAGCTTCCTCGGCTCGGGCGCCGGAGGAGGCTCCACCGGCTTTTCGACAGGCTTCTCCACGGGCGGCTTGTTGACCGCCACGGGGGCCTCGGGAGGCTTTGCCTCCGTGTCGGGCCCCGGAGACGGCGGAGGATTCTGCGGCTTGTTCTCCGCCACCGGGGTCCCCGGCTCGGGATTCTGCCCGGAGGGCGTCCCCGTCTGTCCCTGGGCGCCCTTCGCCCCCGAGGGGTTCTCCTGCGTGCCAGCGTTCGCGGTCTCCGTCGGCCGCGAGGGAGGCTCCCCTGTCGCGGCGTCCGTGACGGGAGCGAGGCTGAAGGAGACGGCAAGGGGCGCACCCTCGACGACGGTCACGATCTTCTGCTGCGCCTTGAAGCCAGGGGCCTTTGCGACCACCTGGTACTCCCCGACGGGGAGCGAGAGCAGCATGTTGGGCTCGACCAGCTGCCCGTTCACCTCGATGGTGGCTCCCTCGGTTGGCATCACCGAGAAGGTGACCTGCTCACCCGACGGGCCCTTCAACGCGAGCACGAGGAGGAGGAGCAGGACCACCGCGATGCCCGCGGCGGAACCGTAGAGCACCGGCTTCGGAAGGCTCGTGAGCGACTGCGCCAATGACGGCTTGCCCGAAGAGGTCTTGGGCTTGTTCGCCTTGACCTTCGCGGCGGGCACCGGCTTGGCGGCGGCAGCGGCCTTGGCGCCCTTCTTGGGCGCGGGAGCCGGCGTCAGCGAGCCTCCGGTGACCTCATCCTGCCCATGAGGTTCATCGGTGTAGGCGCCCGCGTCGTAGGAGCCGTCGTGCGTGTCGTAGTCGCCGTCGTCGTGCTGGCCGTCGTCATATGCGGGCTCCGCACGCTGCGAAGCGGCCTTGCCATTGCGCTGCGGAGCACGAGCACTGCTCCGAGCATTCACGGGGAGGTCGATGTTCCCCGTGGTCTCCTCGGGCGGCTCGTCCATCTCGGACGAGCGCGACGGAGGCGCCGTCGGCGCGGGACCAATCATGGTAGCGCCGCCGTAGGGCTCTCCATCGTCGGGCGCGATGACCACCTGGGACTTCGGACCACTCTTGCCCCGGCGCACCGAGGGCTCCGCATCCCGCCCTTGAGCGGTGGGATTCGCGGACCGGCCCGTGATGCTGTCGTCCACGAGCACGCTGCTCTCGGCGACACGCGTCTCGGGGGACATGAAGGTCTGGGTCGAGTCGACGATCTGCGTCTTGTCGCCAGCGCCGACGCCCATCTCCTCGAGCTCTTCCGCGGTGGGCGGCGGGATGTAGCCCGGGGGAGGCTGCTGCGCCTGCCCCGTGATGGCACGTCCCGCGGGAGACCCGGTCACCACCACGGCGGGCGGCGGTGAGCGCTTGGCGCTCGGGCGACTGGGCGCGGCGGGCGGAATGGTGACGCCGGACGTCTCGATTTGATCCGGACGCTCGATGCCCGCGAAGCGCTCCATCTTCTCCGCCTCGCGGAGGAGGTCTTCCGCGAAGGCCTCCTTCATGTACGAGGACAGGTGCTTCGACGAGTAGATAGCATCCCCCGCCAGGAGGAAGCGCATCAGGTCCTCGGCGAGGTCCGAGCCCCACTGGTAGCGGTCCTCGGGCTCGCGCGCGAGCGCCTTGAGGACGACCTTCTCCAGGCCGGGCGGGATGTTGGGATTGAACTCGCGCGGCAGCGGCACATCGGCGTTGCGGACCTTCTCCAGCGTGGAGAAGTCCGACTCGCCGACGAAGAGCTTCTCGCCCGTGAGCATTTCGTACAGCAGCACGCCCACCGCGAAGATGTCGCTTCGCCGGTCGATGGGCATGCCCCGGACCTGCTCCGGGCTCATGTAGCCGAACTTGCCCTTGAGGATTCCGGCCTGCGTCTTCTGCGAGCGGTTGGCCGCCTTCGCGATGCCAAAGTCGATGACCTTGACCTCGCCCTCATAGGAGATGAGGACGTTCTGCGGCGACACGTCGCGGTGGATGATGTGCAGGTCCTGGCCGCGCGCGTCCTTCTTGCGGTGGGCGTAGTCCAGGCCGTCGCACAACTTGGAGGCCACGAACACCGCCTGCGCGGTGGGCATGATCTCCTTGCGCCGCCGGTAGCGCTCCAAGATGGTCCGCACGTCGCGACCCGCGACGTACTCCATCGCGATGAAGTAGGTGTCGTCGTGCTTCCCGAGCTCGTGGATGTGCACGATGTTGGCGTGGTTCAGCTGAACGCTGATCCGCGCCTCGTCGATGAACATCGTGATGAACTCTTCATCCTCCGCCATCGTGGGGAGGATCTTCTTGATGGCGAGGATGCGCTCGAAGCCCTCGACGCCAAAGGCCTTCGCGATGAAAACCTCGGCCATCCCGCCGACGTTGATGCGCTCGAGGAGCAGGTACTTCCCAAAAAGGGTCGGCTTCTTCATCTCGTGGAGCGTCCGGGGCCGGGGTGAGCACCGCGGCAGGCGGAGCGCAGACCGGGCGGAGAAGTGGACTCTAGACCCAGCACTGTTAGCGAGTCAAACACCTGAACGCCCCCGAAACCCCAAGAAATTCAGCACCTTGGCCACCCCAAGCCTCCCTTCCTGAGGGAGTGAGATACGGACCTGGCGTCCCATGTGGGACGTCACCCGCCAAGGAGGCCCGAATTGCCCTGGAAAACGGCCCTGGACCTGGCGCCGCGAGGGCCCCGAAGCAGGGCCCAGAAAAGAGAAAAGCCCCCGTCGCACGAGGCGACGAGGGCTTCTCAAAAAGAATCCGGCAGCGACCTACTCTCCCACGCGGTTTCCCGCGGAGTACCATCGGCTCTGGAGGGCTTAACTTCCGTGTTCGGGATGGGAACGGGTGTGACCCCTCCGACATTGCCACCGGAAAACTAGAAGACAGTGCATACGAAGGGTAAGTTGCAGCATTCTGCGAGTACAAGCCTCGCTGTGCGTTAAGTGTTTCTTCCGGGGGAATGCACAGTGGCATTCCAGCCTCGGCCTTGGCCCCGAGTCCCTTACTCCCCTTGAGGGGGCGCGCAAGAGATAGGGGGAAGTAAGCCTCTCGACCAATTAGTACTGGTTAGCTCAACGCGTTACCGCGCTTACACACCCAGCCTATCAACGTCGTAGTCTTCGACGGGTCTTCAGGGGCTTGCGCCCGGGATACCTGGTCTTGAGGTCGGTTTCCCGCTTAGATGCTTTCAGCGGTTATCCAATCGGCACATGGCTACCCAGCGATGCCTCTGGCGAGACAACTGGTACACCAGCGGTGCCTCCAACCCGGTCCTCTCGTACTAAGGTCAGAGCCTCTCAAGTATCCTACGCCCACAGCAGATAGGGACCAAACTGTCTCACGACGTTTTGAACCCAGCTCGCGTACCGCTTTAATTGGCGAACAGCCAAACCCTTGGGACCTGCTCCAGCCCCAGGATGCGATGAGCCGACATCGAGGTGCCAAACCTCCCCGTCGATGTGAACTCTTGGGGGAGATAAGCCTGTTATCCCCGGAGTACCTTTTATCCGTTGAGCGATGGCCCTTCCATTCAGGACCACCGGATCACTATGACCTGCTTTCGCACCTGCTCGACGTGTCCGTCTCGCAGTCAAGCTCCCTTATGCCATTGCACTCGCCGCCCGGTTTCCAATCGGGCTGAGGGAACCATCGCGCGCCTCCGTTACTCTTTGGGAGGCGACCGCCCCAGTCAAACTACCCACCAGACAGTGTCCCAATCCCGGCTGACGGGACATGGTTAGACACCAGAAATCAACAGGGTGGTATTTCACCGTGCCTCCACCGAACCTAGCGGCCCGGCTTCAAAGGCTCCCACCTATCCTACACAGTCAATCCCTAGTGTCACTGTCAAGTTATAGTAAAGGTTCACGGGGTCTTTCCGTCTTGCTGCGGGTAAACTGCATCGGCACAGCTATTTCAATTTCGCTGAGTCCCTCTCCGAGACAGCGCGGAAGTCGTTACTCCATTCGTGCAGGTCGGAACTTACCCGACAAGGAATTTCGCTACCTTAGGACCGTTATAGTTACGGCCGCCGTTTACTGGGGCTTCGGATCATCGCTTCGCCTTGCGGCTGACGAATCCCCTTAACCTTCCAGCACCGGGCAGGAGTCAGACCCTATACGTCGGCTTGTCGCCTTCGCAGAGTCCTGTGTTTTTGGTAAACAGTCGCTACCGCCATTTCTCTGCAACCTCTATCAGCTCCGGCTGTACGCCTTCACCTACCAGAGGCCCACCTTCTTCCGAAGTTACGGTGGAAATTTGCCTAGTTCCTTGGAGGAGAGTTCTCTCAAGCGCCTTAGGATTTTCTCCTCACCCACCTGTGTCGGTTTACGGTACGGACACCCTGCAAGCTCCCTACGGGACTTTTCTTGGAAGCAGAGCATCAACGACTTACCCCTTACGGGGCGCCATAAGGTCTCGAGGATGACTGCCGCGCCTTTATTCGTACGCGACACCCCTACGCCTTTAGACTGACACAACCGCCGGTCAGCTCGTCTAGCTTTCTCCGTCCTCCCTTAGTTCAACGCTTGCAAGATGGCGCGGGAATATTAACCCGCTTTCCATCATCTACGCCTTTCGGCCTCGACTTAGGTTCCGGCTAACCCTGGGAAGATTAACTTGACCCAGGAAACCTTGGGTTTACGGCGAGGGGGTTTCTCACCCCCTTTATCGCTACTCATTTCGGCATCAGCACTCCCAGTCGCTCCAGCCGCCCTTCCGGTCGACCTTCGCTGCAACTGGGACGCTCCCCTACCGCCACACGCTTTACGTGTGACCCGAAGCTTCGGCACTAGTCTTGAGCCCCGTTACATTTTCGGCGCGGCCTGTCTTGACCAGTGAGCTATTACGCTTTCTTTAAAGGATGGCTGCTTCTAAGCCAACCTCCTGGTTGTCAATGACCTGCCACATCCTTTCTAGTGTTCACTTAGACTAGATTTGGGGGCCTTAGCTGTCGGTCTGGGTTATTCCCCTCTTGCCAATGGACGTTATCACCCACTGACTGCGTCCCGGATTAACAATTACTGGCATTCGGAGTTTGGTACGGTTTGGTAATCTGGTGAGACCCCTAGCCGTTCCAGTGCTCTACCTCCAGTATTGAATTGTCCGAGCCGATACCTAAATATCTTTCGGGGAGAACCAGCTATCACGGAGTTTGATTGGCCTTTCACCCCTACACACAGCTCATCTCAGAAATTTTCAACTTTCATGAGTTCGGTCCTCCATGCGGTGTTACCCGCACTTCAACCTGGCCATGTGTAGATCACCCCGCTTCGGGTTATAATACACGCAACTATTCGCCCTTTTAGGACTCGCTTTCGCTCCGGCTCCACCTATCGGCTTAGCCTCGCTACGTATATTAAGTCGCCGAATCATGATGCAAAAGGTACGCTCTCGCTCTGGCTTGCGCCGTAGAGCTCGAACTGCTTGTAGACATGCGGTTTCAGGTTCTTTGGACTCCCCTTGCCGGGGTTCTTTTCACCTTTCCCTCGCGGTACTAGTTCACTATCGGTCGCCAAGGAGTATTTAGCCTTACCGGATGGTCCCGGCTGATTCAGACAGGATTGCACGTGTCCCGTCTTACTTGGGTAACCCACTCAGCTCCAACCAGCTTTCGCGTACGCGGCTATCACGCTCTTTGGCGCCTCTTTCCAGAGGCTTCCGCTAGCCAGTCAAAGTCCTACCGTGGACCCACTACCCCGAAGCCACTTGCGTGACTTCGGTTTGGGCTTCTCCCATTTCGCTCGCCGCTACTTTGGGAATCACTCGTTGTTTTCTCTTCCTCAGGGTACTGAGATGTTTCACTTCCCCTGGTTAGCTCCATCTCACCTATGTATTCAGTGAGAGGTAACACCGCTATTCGCAGTGCTGGGTTTCCCCATTCGGACATCTCCGGATCAACGCTTGGTTGACAGCTCCCCGAAGCTTTTCGCAGCCACCCGCGTCCTTCATCGCCTCTTGGCACCTAGGCATCCACCGCACGCCCTTAGTAGCTTACTTGCCCTAATCTCTTGTCCAACGCCCGCCTCCCGGCGGATTGTCGAAACTCGAAACCAAGGCCCAGACCCCTGCTCTTCGCAGCAGGCCCGGAAGAATTCACTATTTCGCTTGTAGTTCACAGCCACTCTCGCAACCTCGCCTTCGCCTCACGGCGTCGGTTTCGGTGGGAGTGAGCTGCGTTCTGCGAGAACTTGTTACTCAGCAGAAATTGCAACTTACCCTTCGTATGCACTTGTCAAAGAACGCTCTCCCTACTTCTGGAGAAATTCGTGTGGAGCTGGACGGAATCGAACCGACGACATCTAGCTTGCAAAGCTAGCGCTCTCCCAACTGAGCTACAGCCCCGTGAGTCCGGGCCATC
Source organism: Myxococcus stipitatus DSM 14675 (assembly GCF_000331735.1). Taxonomy (GTDB): domain Bacteria; phylum Myxococcota; class Myxococcia; order Myxococcales; family Myxococcaceae; genus Myxococcus; species Myxococcus stipitatus. The sequence goes on from NC_020126.1 coordinate 6,634,949, forward strand.
ATGCTGGTTGCGTCACCGCTTTCCGTGGAGTCCCGCGGAAATGGTGGGCCTA